>PLUT01000062.1 GCA_003162875.1 Granulicella sp. | reverse complement strand
GCGCGGGCGCGGTGGCCGGCACGGTGCAGAGCGGCAGGGTAGCCTACCTCGCGCACATCGGCGGCTTCCTGTTCGGCGTGCTTACCGGCAGGCTGTGGAGGCGATCGACGCCTTAGGTCCGAAAGCGCTCGCGTAATGACATCGCGGGCTAAGAATCCATGAACTGGGGCCGGGCCGGCAGCATTCGTTGATGCAGAATCCTGCTGACGAGAATGCCGCTTCTGTCCGGTTTATAGAAGATGACGTGCTTGCCTTGCTCAAAGCGCCGGATGCCTGGAGCGATCAGATCACAGGCCCGGCCCAGACCCGGCGAATCAGCCAGCAGTTGGAAGCACGCTGCCAGCTCCTCAATATACTTTTCGGCCTGCTGTTCGCCCCAGGTGTCGACGGTGTAGTCGAATATTTCCGCTAGATCGGAAGTACCTTTTGGTCCTAGCCGGTAGGTGCTCAAGCAGCGTTCGACTTCTTCCGGTTGGCCTCAGCTCTTCGACGCACAAGTTCCCGCATTTCCGCCATCACGGTGGGGCCATCGAGGTACGGACCTTCCAATCCTTCGGCGATCGCAACCTTGAGCGCTTCCACCTTGGCCTGGTCTTCCAGCTCGGCCTGCATCAGCGCACGGATGGCCGCGCGCACCACCTCGCTGGCACTGTCATAGTGGCCGCTCGCAACGCGCTGCTCCACATAGCGGTCGAGTTCTTCCGTCAGGCTCACATTCCGGGTCGGCATGGTTCCCTCCTTGAGAGCCTCCATCCTACTCCTGGTATGGCAAGGCTTGCCATGACAAATGGACCGCCGCACAATCAAAAGGCTTTATGCCATACCAGGGGCCGCTAGTTCTTGACGGTCATGGCGTCGGAGTCGACGGCTTTCTTGCCGGTGATGCCTTCGAGAGCCGAGAGTTCGCCGCGATAGTCGCTCTTGTCGCACTGCATGGCGAAGCCGCCCTTCTTGTCGCCGTCGGCCCAGGTGAGGCCGATGTAGTGCTTCTTGGATTTGGCGAGGAGCATAAGCGCGCCGATGCCGAGCGAGACGACGGCGAGGCCGATGGCGGCGCCGACGCGGCGATGCACGTCCTGGCCATAGGAGATTTCAGTAATGGACGCCGCGGGAATGCTGGCGAGTTCTTCCTTGCCGCGCACGATGCGGACCTTGTCCGGGTCAATGACGAGTTGGACGTCGGTGCCGGCTTTGGCGTTTTGCAGGGATCCGCCGTCGTAGATGACTTTGTAGCTGTTGTCGTTGGCGGCGAAGACCGTGGAGGGAATCAGCAGGCAGAGCAGGAAAGCGATCGCGTTCTTCAATTGGGGCCCCTTAGGAAGGTGTCCTTTATACGCCTGTGGGGCGGGTGGGCGAAGAATTAATTGGGGGGTGGGTGCGCCCTGTACGTACGTCTAATTCATCGCTTGCTTTTCGGTTTCATCTCCATCACCTTGCCTTTCGGGCGCTCGTCTACTGGAACGACCGGGATCATAGCTCGAATTTGCTCTTTATTCTTACCCTCGGTCTTTTCTATGAAGTACCAGAGCGCGTCAACGAGGATGTCGTTGGTTGTTGTCCGTTTGTCTTTCTTATTCCGTCGGCTCTGACTGATCCAATGTATGGCTGTACTCTCCTCAGCCGTCAGAGCTACGGTAGTCTTCTTCGCGTCATCGGGGACGTGTTTCTCTCTCGGGCTCATTATTCACGTCCCTATTGACGGCACTATTGCATTATCACATTATTGCGTTATAATGCGATAACGTCGTAACGCGAGCGAACATCGTAACATTAGGTTTCGTCGCGCTTTCGGATGTGGGAGGAGCCAGATGGCCGCTAGCCCGTTCTCCGATGAGTTGAGGGTGTTTCAGGAAAACCGCGAGGAGTGGCTGCGTGCAAACGCGGGCAAGTTCGTCGTGATACAGGACTCGAACGTGGCTGAGGGATTCTTCGACACATATCCCGAAGCCCTAAGGGCTGGCCTCCAGGCATTCGGCGCCGGTCGTAGCTTCTTAGTGAAGCAGGTTTGGAAGACCGAGCCTGTTTATTTCATCTCATAGCATGGGCCATCACGAGTTTGGATGGAACCCCTCCGACCCGAACGATCCCGGGCCTCTCATGAGAGTCCAGGTTATGAATGCGCGCCACGTTATCGAAGGCTGGCGCGACCTCGGGTTCGAGTGCCCTGAGCCTCGCACGATCACGGCGCTCATCGATACCGGTTCCCCCTTCACAATAATCAGTAAAACGTTCGCCAATTATTGCAAGCTCTTTCCAACTAGCCCCGCAGCCAACGTCAAGACTCTGGGCGGTTCTGTCATGTGCGGCGAGCACGCAGGCTCGGTGGCGTTTCCCGGCACAGATCTGCGGCCGATTGACACAATCCGAATCGTGTCTGGAGATTTTTTGAAAGAACCAAACTTCTCCTGCTTGATTGGCAGGGACATTTTGCAGAACTGGCGAATCACCTTTGACGGCCACCGTAAGTGCGTTTCAATCGAAGATTGAAAAGATTGTCGTACTGAACGGCAAAAAGCCCGGCAGTTAGCTAGCCGGGCATTTGTCTTTGCGCGAAGCGCTTTTCGCTGTCCGCGAAGGACTCAGATTCTCATCGGCATCAGGATGTAGCGGTACTTCACGTCCTCGGTGGAGTCTTCGGGGCGCATCTG
>PLUT01000324.1 GCA_003162875.1 Granulicella sp. | reverse complement strand
TGGTCTTGCCGGTGCGGGGCGGGGCGACGATGAGGCCGCGCTGGCCCTTGCCGACCGGAGTGAGCAGGTCCATGACCCGACCGGAGATCTGCTCGCGGACGGTCTCCATCTTGACGCGCTCCTGGGGGTAGAGCGGGGTGAGGTTATCGAAGAGAATCTTGTTCTTGGTCTCCTCGGGCGACTCGAAGTTGATGGCCTCGATCTTGACCAGGGCAAAGTACTTCTCGCCCTCGTGGGGCGGCCGGACGTTGCCGCTGATGGTGTCGCCGGTTTTGAGGTCGAACTTGCGGATCTGGGAGGGCGAGACGTAGATGTCGTCGGGGCCGGGGAGATAGTTGTAATCGGGAGAGCGGAGGAAGCCGTAGCCGTCGGGGAGGATTTCGAGCACTCCCTCGGCGAAGATGTGGCCCTCCTTTTCGCTCTGGGCCTGGAGGATCTTGAAGATGAGGTCCTGCTTGCGAAGGCCGGAGGTTCCGGCGATGTCGAGGCCGCGAGCAAGCTTGCTCAGTTCTGCAATGTTGTGCTCTTTGAGTTCGGAGATTGTCATTTTTACCTGGATATCAAGGGGGGATTTGTTGCCGAGGGGGAAATTGCCTGGCGGGAAGCGCTAGCCGGAATCTGCGTGAGCAGGCGTAAGGCTGGAAATTCCGAAGCACTACTGGATGTTATGGATTATACGCTGGCGGGAGGGTTGAAGTGTAGCGAGAATTTCGGGGTTACCGGTCGATGGAGCCGGCGGCCGGGCTTGCCGCCCAGGCCGCGGAGACCGCGCGGACTAGGCCGCGCGGCGTTCCTGGAGCGAGACGCTGCGGACGGCCGGCTCGCTGGCTACGCCCATGGGAACGGTATCCTTGAAGCGGTCGAGCACCTCGTTGGTGGTATCTTGCAGACGGGTGTTGGGCTTGTGCAGCTTGCGGGTCGCCTTTGAGGCAAGTTGGCAAAGCTCATAGCGGTTGGTGACGTGGGTGAGAGCTCCAAAGATGAGGTCTGAGCGCATAAATGTTTCCTTTCGATTAGCCAAAAGCGAGGGGAGGTGGACTTGATGTTGCCTCGGATCGCAATTGCGATTTTGTTGGCGCGACTGGTTGAATATTGAATCTGAGTCGCTTAGTGCTTCGGTCAGGGTACTTACAGAAATCGCTTATCCACCCAACCCATTTGATGCCAGGAACCGGGCGAATGACTTCGTTTTATCTATATTTTTTCTACGACTTAGCCCGGAATCTCTGCGATCTAGGCCGGAATTTGGTACGAGGAACTACTGCACCCCTGTAAGGGGTCTTTAAGGACGTTGGCTCGGTGTTTCCAGTGGAATGCTGAAGCTACAGGCACTCCTGGGATGCGAAACAAGAGCAGATGAGAGGGCAGCGCTTGCGAATCGGATCAATCGAATCTCTTATATAGACTAGCGAGCAGCCCACAAGTTGCCACAAAAAGGACGATACCGTGTCCGAAGCTCCGAGTCAATACTTATTTTGGTAAGTTGGCGGAAAAACATATTCCATAAACGGGAGAAATCAGCAAGCGACGCGGGGCCTTCCCTTGGCCGATTTGAATGCGCTCCAACGCTGGCCGGATGAAAGACATTTGGAATCAGTCGATCACGGTACGTGGAGGGTGAGAATCAGGCCCAGTAGCTGCGGTCGAGGGTGCGGTACTGGATGGCTTCGGCGATGTGGCTGACGGCGATGTCCTCAGCCCCGGCCAAGTCGGCGATGGTGCGCGAGACCTTGAGGATGCGGTCGTGGGCGCGGGCGGAAAGGCCCTGCTGCTGCATGGCGCGCTCGAGCAGGCGCTCGGCGTCGGAAGATAGCTCGCAGAAGGTACGGATCTGCTGGGTGTTCATCTGTGAGTTGGAAAAGATGGGCTTGGCGTGGGTGCGGGCGGTGCCTTGGCTGCGAGCGCCGGCTTCCAAAAAGCGGGCGTGCTGGAGCGAGCGGGCGGCGAGGACACGGGTGCGAATCTCGGCGGAGCCCTCGGCGGAAGCGCCGCCACGCAGCTCCTTATACTGCACGGCCGGGACCTCGATATGGATGTCGATGCGATCGAGCAGCGGGCCGGAGACTTTGCTGACGTAACGCTGAATCATGGGCGGGGTGCACATGCACTCGCGCGACTTGTCGTTGAAGTAGCCGCAAGGGCAGGGGTTCATGGCGGCGGCGAGCATGAAGCGCGCGGGAAAGGTGAGGCTCATGGCGGCGCGCGCGATGGTGACGACCCCGTCTTCGAGCGGCTGGCGGAGGACTTCGAGGACGTTGCGGGGGAACTCGGGCAGCTCGTCGAGAAAGAGCAGGCCGTTGTGTGCGAGCGAGACCTCGCCGGGACGCGGGATCATGCCGCCACCGATGAGGCCGGCGTCGGAGATGGTGTGGTGCGGCGAGCGGAAGGGCCGGTGAGTGACCAGACCCTGTTCGGCGTCGAGCACGCCGGCGACGGAGTGGATCTTGGTGGTCTCCAGCGCCTCCTCGAAGCGCAGCGGCGCAAGGATGGAGGGTAGGCGCTTGGCGAGCATGGTCTTGCCGGAGCCGGGTGGGCCGATCATGAGGATGTTGTGGCCGCCGGCAGCGGCAACCTCCAGCGCGCGCTTGGCCACGTGCTGACCGCGGACATCCTTGAAGTCGTGGGGGAAGTGCTGGAGCTCCTCGAGCAGGGATTCGGCTTCGATTCGGAGGGGTTGGGCGGCGACGGCGCCGAAGGAGGCGGAGTTGAGCAGCTCGCGGACTTCGAGCAGGGTATGCACCGGGTAGACGTTCACACCTTCAACCACGGCGGCTTCGCGCGCGTTGGAGGCGGGGATGACCAGGTTGCGGATGCCGGCGGCGCGAGCCGCAATGGCGATGGGCAGCATGCCCTGCACGGCGCGCAGGCCGCCATCGAGGCCGAGTTCGCCGACCAGGAGGAAATCGGAGATGTCTTTTATTTGCAGGGCGCCGTACGCGCCCAGGATGGCGATAGCTATGGGCAGGTCGAAGCCGGAGCCCTCCTTCTTGATGTCGGCGGGGGCGAGGTTGATGGTGATTCGAGTGGGGGGAATGTCGAAGCCGGAGTTTTTGATGGCGGAGCGGACGCGGTCGCGGGACTCGCGGACGGCGGCGTCGGGCAGGCCGACGGTGGAGAACTCTTCTTTATTGAGGACGACGCCGGAGAAATCGACCTCGACATCGATGATGCTGGCATCGATGCCGTAGACGGCGGCGCTGCGGGATTTGAAGAGCATATTGGCGACCGTTGCTCTGCGTAAAGAGCGGACGATTGAGTCTACATGGTGGGCGGGAGGTGGATTGTGCCGGTAGTCACAGGCGCGGTAGTTGGCCACTCACTCCGGCTTGCCTTTTGCGGTGAGCATTCCGGCACAGTTCTAACCGCTCTGTCGCAGTACAAGTAAGGTAGTAGGCGATAGACAAGTGCGTTCTTTTGGCCGGCATACAACTCTGTAAGGCACGGACGAGGTCTGACGTAGCTGACGTGAACGGAGCAAATGACTGAAATCAAGCACCATCATCACCCCGATGAAGGGCCGCATCCGCCATCGGACCACGACAACTCGATTCCTTACTGGAAGCGGGCGCATCGTGATTGGCGCATGTGGACTGCCGCGTTCTTCGTCTTCGCGGCCCTGGCGGTCTACATCGTAACCGTTGACCTGTCCCTTGTTCCCCGAGTCCACCGGCCTTCGCTCACGGTCGGCAAGTAGCGGAAGACACGCGCGCAAAAGACGAACTCGCAGGGTTTCGACAACGGTGAAGCAGAGCCGCGCCTGGCCTGTTCTCATACCGCCGGCCAGGGCGAAGATCGGAACATCACCCGCGCGCGCGTTGCGGGGTTTGGCCGGGGAGCGCGCGGAGGGTTTGCTCGAATTCCTCTTGCGGCAACCTCAGAATTCGGCATCCCATTTACTAGTAGATAGATATGGATGAGAACGGAACGTGGAGACGGAGATGAAGGCTGCGACGACTTACGGGCCCAGGATACCCTTGAATTGGATGCGGATGGGCCTTGTTCTACTTGCTTTCGCCGGACTTGGTTGCCTGATGAATGAGGCGGCGCACGCGCAGGATGCTACGGCCAAAGGGCAGGACAGTTCGGGCAAGACGCAGGATGCTTCGGGCAAGCCCCAGACTGCACCTGCGAAACCGGACAGCACGCAGACTGAGGAGATCGAGGCTCCAGCGGCGACGCTGCCGGCCACCTCGACTCCTGAGGAGCGGAACCGCGAGGCGTGGGCGATCCTGACGGACGCGGCTGGCGACGCGAGCCGCACGCAGACGCGGCTGCAGGCACTGGCCGCGCTTGGGTTGCTGCGCTCGCCGCGTTCGTCGAATATGATCGCCGCTGCGATGACGGAACCGGATCTGGACGTGCGCACGGCGGCGGTGCTGGCGGCCGGGCAGACGAAGGACCGCAACCTGACGACCAATATTCGCAACTTGCTGGACGACAAGGAGCCGCAGGTGGCGTTTGCGGCGGCGATGACGCTTTGGAAGATGAACGATAGGTCCGGCGAGGACATTCTGATGTCGGTGGTGAATGGCGAGCGGAGCACAAGTCCGACGCTGGTGCATGGAACGGAGCACAAGGTCAGAAAGGATCTGCACGACCCGGCAATGCTGGCAAGGATGGGAGCGATGCAGGGCGCATACATCCTGCTGGGACCGTTCGGGTATGGAATCACGGCATTTCAATTCATGCACCAAACCGGGGGAGACTTCGCGCGCGCATCGGCGATCGAGCAGCTATCGCAGGAGAAGATCGAGCCCGTCCACAGAGAGCTGATCGCGGCGCTGGGAGAGAAGGACCCGATCGTGCGGGCGGCAGCGCTGAAGGGGCTGATGGAGTATCACGACAACGCAACGTCGATGGCCATTTATAAACTGTTTGCGGATTCGAAGTATCCGGTGCGGCTGACCGCCGCAGCGGCGTACCTAAGGACGACGGGGACGCCAGGACCGCCGATTGTGGTGGTGGCGCGGCTCCCAGGGAGCGCGCAGCACTAATGCGGTTCGAGGGACGGAGGTGGCGTTCCGGAACGTGGAGTCGAAGCAGGCGGCGGGTAAGGGGAAGGCGGCAAAGAAGCGTTCGCGGTGAGCAGCCGTGGGCTTGAGCGGCCTAGAATAGCAGGCGTGAATACGAGCCTGTTTGAGCTGTTCAAGATTGGGATCGGGCCATCGAGCTCGCACACGGTGGGGCCAATGCGGGCGGCGTTCCGCTTTGTCCGCGAGTTGGAGGCGGCAGGAGCGCTCTCGCCCCAGCCAGCAAAGCTGACTGGGGACCCCATGGAGAAGACCGCGCGGGTGACGGTGGATCTGTATGGCTCGCTGGCGCTGACCGGCGTGGGGCACGGGACCGACCGGGCGGTGCTGCTGGGGCTGATGGGCGAGGCTCCGGATGCAGTGGATCCGGCGACGGTAGACGAGAAGATTGCCGACGTGCGGGCGACGGGGCGGCTGCGGCTGGGCGGGCGCGCGGAGATTGCCTTCGACGCGCGGGGCGATCTGCGGTTCCGGCGCGAACAGATGTATCCCGAGGCAGGCGTGGTATCGCATCCGAACGGAATGCGGTTCTGCGGTTATGACCAAGCGGGCACCGTGATTTCCAGCGAGGTCTTCTATTCGGTAGGCGGTGGGTTCATTGTGTCGGAGGCAGAGCGGCTTGCCGCGGCAGACGGCACCGCCAAGTCGCCGCGGGTGGTGCCGTACCCGTTTCGCAGCGCGGAAGAGTTGCTGCGCGCTGCGGATGAGCACGGGTTGACGATTGCGGAGTTGGTGCTGGCGAATGAGTGTGCGCTGCTGGCGGACGAGGGAGTGAAGATTGTGCGGCCGGAGACGGAGAGCGTGTCCCGGGGGCTAAAGCCCACCATCCCCGGCGCCGTAATGTCCGGACTAAAGTCCGGACCTATCTCAGAAACAAAAGCGCCGATGTCCTTGAGACCCGAGGCTGAAGCCTGGGGCTACCGGTCCGGACCTATCTCAGAAGCGAAGGCGATGGAAATACTGCTTGAAGATCGGGTGCGGGGCTCGGTGATGGCGCTGTGGCGGGCGATGGAGGCGTGCACGCAGCGCGGCATGGAAGTGGAGGGAATCCTGCCGGGCGGGTTGAAGGTGCGGCGGCGGGCTCCGCGGATGGCCCGACGGCTGCGCGGCGAGGAGCCGGGCCTAAAGGAGGACGCGCTGGAGGCGTTGGACTGGGTGACCATGTGGGCGATGGCCGTGAACGAAGAGAACGCCGCCGGCGGACGCGTGGTGACCGCTCCGACGAACGGCGCGGCGGGAGTGATTCCGGCGATTGCGCATTATTACCTGCGGTTCCTGGCCAAGGGGTTGGGCGCGGCGGAGCAAGAGGCGGGGCTGCTGCGATATTTTCTGACGGCGGCGGCGATCGGAATTCTGTACAAGGAGAACGCGAGCATCAGCGGCGCGGAGGTGGGTTGCCAAGGCGAGGTGGGCGTGGCCTGCTCGATGGCGGCGGGCGGGCTGGTGGCGGCGCAGAAGGGTACCAACGACCAGGTTGAGCACGCGGCGGAGATTGCGATGGAGCACAACCTGGGCATGACCTGCGACCCGATCGGCGGGCTGGTACAGATTCCGTGCATCGAACGCAACGGGATGGGCGCGGTGAAGGCGATCACCGCCAGTCGCATTGCGATGCACGAGACCATGGGCCATAAGCTGTCGCTGGACCAGATCATCAAGACGATGTACGAGACCGGATTGGATATGCAGTCGCGCTACAAGGAGACCAGCCTGGCGGGGCTGGCGCTGAATGTGATTGAGTGCTAGAAAGGCTGCATGAAATTGGACAAGACTCGCGCCAAGAAACGTACACGCCTGTGCCAGATGCCGACCCCCGGCAATATAGCCGGTCGATCATCCAGCATCACCAACGCTTTTTTCAATGCCATTATCCCTATTGACGATCCCAGCGAGGAAGAAGAGCTTGAGGCGCTCCAAATCCTTGGAATGGATCGCAATGACATACGCTGTGCGTATTGCGGTGAAAAATCTACCGAATGGGATCATTTGAGGGCGATCATCACCGATCAAAGGCCCACGGGATTTATTACTGAGATCGCGAATCTGGTGCCTGCGTGCGGCAAGTGCAATCAATCGAAGGGGAAGACCGAGTGGAAGAAGTGGATGGTGGGTCCGGCAAAGTTGTCTCCCACGACTCGCGGCGTCCTTGGCATTGAGGATAGAATCGCTCGGTTGTCCAAGTATGAACAGTGGCGGAAGCCCACAAGAATTCCAATCGAAGAGGTAATCAGTCAAGAACTCTGGAATGAGCATCTGGCAAATTGGAACGCTGTGCGTGACTTGCTCACGAAGAGCCAGAAATTAGCGACGGAGATTCGGCAAGCCATCGAGCGATATCGATTGACCTTAGAAACTCGGAAGGCTAGCCTTTGAGTATGGCGGTGCAGCTTAAACCCGAGCAGGAACAGCGGCTCAGAGAAGTGGCGCTGCGCATGGGTGTGACTCCCGAGGAAATGATGGATCGCTTCTTTGACCACCTCGATGGCCTGGCTGCCGACCTGCGTGAGGGCGAGGAGTCAGCGGAGCGCGAAGGCTGGCTGACCAATGAAGAGGTTTTCGAACGCTTGAGCCGTCGTCTGCGCAAAACGGCGTGAGAGTTTTCTGGAGCCCGCGGGCCGCTGCCGATCTCGATGAGTTGGTCGACTTTATCGCTGCCGACAAACCCGATGCGGCGGTTCGGGTGGCGGACCGAATCTACAATCACGTGGAGAAGCTCTCATCCACTCCGCATATTGGAAGAATTGGCATTCTGGCAGGAACTCGCGAACTGATCTTCGCCCCATGGCCTTATATTGCTGTTTACAAGGTCGTAGCGGGCAAGGTGCGCATCATCCGTATTCGCCATGCTTCCCGCCAATGGTTGTGAATTGAATGGGAGCGGCGGGACTGGCGCTGAATGTGAGTGCTGAGCCGGGAGGTCTTGCAAGAAGTGGCCAGACAGGCCGTACGATACAGTCATGCCTGACGGATTGGAAGTGCAAGCACCCGCCGAAGTGCGCACCCGGCCTGAGCCGATTGCACCCTGGCAGCACACAGTCTTCATGCTGGTGGTGTTGGGGCTTTGGGCGTGGCTGGGGGTGTTGCGCCGGCAGCTGCCTGGGCCCGCGACGTCGCGCGCACTGGCGTACACCTCCAACATGCTGGTGGAATACCTGCTGGCCGGATCGGCGATTGCGGGACTGTATGCCCGTCGCCAGTTCCTGGCAAGGGTCTTCAGCCGGCTCACGGCGCGGCGGGTTGCAACCGAAGTGGCCTGGGGCTTCCTGGTCTATCTGGTTGGCCGGGTGTTGCAGTTGGTGATCGGACTGCTGATCAGGCCGCTCGTTCTGAGTCATCCACAGGCACAGGCCGCCGGGCAAACCGCGCAGTCGTTCAGCCCGCCGGATCTGGCGCTGTGGATGCTGTTTTGTCTGACGGTGGCGGTGTGCGAGGAGTTTCTGGTTCGTGGATACCTGCTGCTGCAAGTCACTCGCTGGTGCGGAAATTCTGCCGCCGGGATCTGCGCCACTGCGCTGCTGTTTGGCTGCATGCATTTCTACGAGGGAGCGGCTTCGGCAATCGAGATTACGGCGATGGGTTTGCTATACGGGATCGTTGCGATTCGCCGCGGAAACCTGTGGGCGGTGATCCTCGCGCATTTCTTGCAGGACGCGGTAATCGGTCTGGTGCTGTACCTGCGCCAATGACGAGGCGCACGCGATCGTCGAACCTGAGCAGCGGCGAGGCTGGGGCAACGCCGGGGCAGGCCGGCGCATCGTATTTTGACAGTTCGGCCCGTGCGAGACACGTATTCCCCGGGCCTGGCATATGTGGCAAACCTTCCTCCGCGCGGCGCATGTATCTCTGGTACCCCTCCCTGGGGTGGCGTTCCAGATGACCTTCCTGCCGCAGCACTCTGTGAGCAAGCATCCGTAGGAACTTGTGGAGGCCGACTGCTGCGCGGCAAACCATCTCGCGCAGCGAAGGAGACGAATTTGCTTCCTACCTCTTTCTTGTGCCCCCGTTGCAAATGCGGGGCGTGCTATGTGCTGCACCGCAAGGGCTTCGACTGGCTGATGCACCTGCTTGGGTTGAGGCCGGTGCGCTGCCTGACCTGCAACAAGCGGTTCTACGCGTGCTTTTCGATCGACGGCAGTCGGCAGAAAGTTGAGCCAGGCCATCGCAATGCCGGCGGAGAATCAAACAGAGCGGCCTGAGGCCTGTTCAGGCCGGCTGCTCGCTACGGACGGAAGCGGGCGGCTGTGATCCAGCAGAGGGTGGGCGTGGTGAAGATGCCGGCGGAGGCGTAGGTGTCAAAGTAGCGGCGCAGCTCGCGAAGAAATACTTCGTGGCTTGGATGACCGGACTGGGGCGAGACGGAGAGCGACATGGTGTGGCCGCGAAAGGTGGGCCAGTCGAGTTGGCGCAGGCCGGGGAGTTGGTCGTGGTGGAACTCGCCGTCGAAGAGCATCTCCATCTTGTCGTAGGTGCGGTAGCCGGAACGGACGGCGCCGGTGTAGTCGGTGCCGTGGGTGGACATCATCTCTTCGTAGGCATCGATCTGCGGGCGATATGCGGGGTCCTTGGAGTCGCGGTCGCGGTCGCCAGCGATCAACGCGACCCAGCCGCCGGGCTTTAGGATGCGGCGGAACTCGACGAGAGACCGCTCCTTGTCAAACCAGTGGAAGGCGCGGCCGGCGGCGACCAGGTCGACGGAGGCGTCGGGCAGGGTGGTGGCTTCGGCGGTGGCGTCGATGATTTCGAGTTGCGGCGCGGGATGGCCAAGGTGACCTTCGACAAAGGCGCGCATCTGGTCGCGCATGTCCGGGTTGGGCTCGATGGCGAGGACGCGGTTGCCATTTTCCAGGAAGACCTCGGCGAGCATACCGGTGCCAGCGCCGACGTCGGCGACCAGCCACGCGCTAGTGAGGCCGCACCACGCGCGCAGGCGGCTGAGAACTTCTGAAGACGGATAGCGCTGGCGATAGCGGTCGTAGTCTTCGGCGCGGCCGGTGAAGCGCTGGGTGTTGTCGGACATAAAGAAATGGTAAAGGAAACGCGTTAGCGTTCGATGGCGAGGGCTACGGAGTTGCCGCCGCCGAGGCAGAGGGCGGCGACGCCGCGATGCACGTCGCGGCGAATCATCTCGTGGATGAGGGTGACCAGGATGCGGGCGCCCGACGCGCCTATGGGATGGCCGATGGCGACGGCGCCGCCGTTGACGTTGACGCGTCCGGGCGAGAGTGCCAGCTCGCGCTGGATGGCGATGGCCTGGACGCTGAACGCTTCATTGAGTTCGAAGAGATCGACCGAGTCGATGCTCCAGCCGGCGCGGTCGAGCACCTTGCGCACGCCTTCGACAGGCGCGAGCATGACCCACGCCGGCGCGATGCCGCTGGTGGCCTGGGCGCGGATGGTGGCGAGGGGCTTAAGCCCTAGCGACGAAGCCCTCGCAGCAGACATGACGACGACGGCCGCGGCGGCATCGTTGATGCCGGGAGCGTTGCCGGCGGTGATAGTGCCGTCGGGCTTGAATGCGGGGCGCAGCGCGGTGAGCGCTTCCAGCGCGGCTGCGGGATGGTCGAGCGCAAGGTCACGGACGCTTTCGTCGCGCGAGATCACGGTCGGTGCGGCGTCGCGATTCTGTGCGGGTTGGGTGGATGCCTTTGCCGGCAGAATTATGGACGCGATTTCCACAGCGAAGTTTCCCGCACGCTGCGCGGCGGCGGCACGAGCATGCGACTCGAGAGCGTAGGCGTCCTGCTGGGCGCGGATGATGGAGAATCGTTCGGCAACTCGCTCGGCGGCCATGCCCATGTGCCAATCTTCTGCGGCGCACCAGAGTCCATCGCGGATGATAGAGTCGACTACGGCGGAGTCGTCCATGCGGATGCCGCCGTGCGCCCGCGGGAGGAGGTAGGGGGCGTTGGACATGGACTCCATGCCGCCTGCGACGACAATGCCGGCATTGCCGGTGGCGACGGATTGGGCCGCGAACGCGACCGCTTTCAAACCGGAACCGCAGACCATGTTGACGGTGGTGGCGGAGACGGCGTCGCCGAGACCGCCGCGCAAAGCCGCTTGGCGCGCGGGGTTTTGGCCCAGCCCTGCGGCGAGGACGCATCCCATGAGGCACTCGTCGACCTGCTCCGGAGCGACCGCAGCGCGGGCGACTGCTTCGCGCACGGCGATCGCACCCAGGTCGGTTGCGGAGAGCGAAGCGAGCGCGCCTTGAAATTTTCCGACGGGCGTACGCACCGCGGAGACGATGACGATCCGCTGCGATTCATCGCGCATGGCAACTCCTCGAGTCGACGCCGAGTATACGTTCCCTCACCGCCAAGGTCATCCCGTTGGGGATCTGGTCGTGCCAAAGAGCGTGCGAGTGCACGCAATTCTCCGTCGCGACCGTGCCACCGGGTATCTTCTCTCGCAAAAAAAAATGCGCGAATGCATCGATTTTTCTTGACACTGAATTTCATCAAATCTATACCTCTGTTAGCTGCAACTTTACGGTTGCAGTATCGATGTCTTATTGACAGGGAGAATAGTTAAATGGCAACCAAGAAAGCAGC
>PLUT01000032.1 GCA_003162875.1 Granulicella sp. | reverse complement strand
CCTCACCGGCTCGACGCAGTAAACGCACTCGGACTTGCTGTTAATTTGCGGGCGGAGCAGCGGGTGGCCCAGTGGGTGGCGCTCCGGCAGGCGGCGGGCCGGCAGGTGGAGCTCCGGGAGGCCGGTTGCCCTGCTGGCGCGGCGGTGGGACGAACGCCTCCGGCTTGGCATGGCCGCGATGGCAGGTGCCGCACTGGATTTTTGCGTCCGCGTCCACGTCAGGAGCCTTGGGAAGCTGAGCCATGTATTTCTCGTTCAGGTCGTCGTTCATGCGGATCATGTAGCGCGCGACGTCCTTCATCGGATTGGCGTCGGAGGCGCGGTCCCCGTCGCGGTGGGTGACCGGGTCGGGGCCAACGTGGCAGAACTCGCACTCGACGCCAAGAGCGCCTGCGTAAGCGCGCATGACCACGCGCAGGTTGGTGTTGTCGGGCAGCACCTTGAGGTTCTTGGGAACGTAGGGCGGCGGGGCCGGCCGGGTCGCGCCAGCCGCGGCAGGCGGGGCTGCGGGCGCTTGCTGCGCGGCGACGGTGAGGGTGGAAACCAGACCCGCGCAGAGCACGGGCACGCATAGGCGTAGCAGTCGAGTCATTGGGTTCGGTGCCTCAAGGGTTGGAGTCAGAGAAGCGGCGGCTTATCCCAAGGTGACGGATAGGCGGCGCGGCTGTCAAGTGGGGCGATGCGGCGGAGCCGGCTTCACCCGCCGATCATGACCTCGTCGGGCGAGGAGGGCAGGCGGAAGTTTGCGCCGCGCTGCTGGTTCAGTTTCAGCGTTGCGGGAACGTCCAGATCCGCGAGCGGGATGGTTCGCGTCCAGGCGCCGCTGCTCCAGTAGTCGGTGTTGACGTAGATCGTTGCGCCCATGATCCGGTATTGCCCGATCTGCTCCTGGTGGCCGTCGCGAAAGACCAGCACGGCCGGCGGCGGCGGGAGCGGCGCGGGGGGCTTGGCTGCCGCGGGCACCTGGCCGCGGGCGGCGGCAGGCGTTTCAGGGTGCGCGTTGGAGGCTCGCTCCGGCGGGTTGGACGGCGCTGCCGCCTGGCCAACCGTCTGGGGTGGTCCGTAGGGTGTAATCCGCACCCAGTGATCGCCCTCGCGTTCCAGCACCAGCGCTTCAGCCGGCTTGGCCGCCGGCGTCCGGAAGGCCGGCTGCGCGGGCACCCATTGCGGCGGAGGAAGTTCCAGCGCCGGGCCGTAGTCGTACCCGGCATCGTAATCCGGGTAGAAGAGCCCCGCATCGCCCCACCCGCCGAGATACCGGCCGGCGCCGCGCGGTCGCATGGAGCGGGCCCTGGCGCCGCCGCCGCTGCGCGCAACCATCGCTCCCACGGCTCCGCGGGAGGCAAAGCCGCCTCTCTGGGCCGGCGCGGAGGGCACAAACACCGCCGTCGCCAGCAGCATCAGAGGCAGCATAAGGGGCAGAGCGAGGGACAGCGCGATTGGGCGGTCTTTCATCGACGGATCCCTTCCAATCCTGCACGCTCGCCGTGCCGGACACGCGCGTGCGCGCGAGCGGCGGGAAACGCTCGCAGGCGACAGCGATGGCGGCTAGTATACACTCGGGCCGCCGCTGCCGGCTGTCTCAATCGGCGACGCCGACCGCTTTAATCGGCAATGCCGACCTGGGGCGTTTCGATGCCCAGGGCGGTGGCCAGCGCGATCTGGTGGTCCTGCTCGTCGAGCAGGATCTCGCGAATGTGTTCCGCGGTGGCAACCTCGCCCAGCTCGTCGCACTGCCGGATGCGCCGGCGATACTGGCGAATGGTCTCGTTCTCGTTGTCCAGATCGAAGCGCAGCATGTCCACGGCCTTCTCCGATGTTTTGACCGGCTTGGGGACAGTGGTGGGCATGCCGCCGAAGTAGTCGATCTGGTTGGCAATGATCAGCGCGTGGGACAACTCCTCGGCGGCGTGCTTCTCCAGCTCGCCGGCGATGTTCATGTAGGCCGCGCCTTTCAACACCTGCGAGTAGTTGACGTAGCCGATGATGGCCTGAAACTCGCGCGCCAGGTCCTGGTTGAGCAGATCGATGAGTTGTTCACGGGTGATGGACGCAGTGGATTTGCTGGCATTCTTGGGGGTCATCTTGTCTCCGGGAGTGCGCGGGCAGCGCTTTGATTTTGATGGTTAATTGTCTCCCGGAAATGAGATGCAGGAAACCGGAAAGAAGTTCCCCGGCGCAGATCGCGGGAACGCCAGGCAGGCTGGCCCGGATGGGCGCTGTCCCGGCGCCAGTATTCGCCGATCACAAAAAGCTGGTTCTGGCGCGCCATCCTAGTTAGTATTAGACTTCGATGTCTTTTACGGATTCCTTATTTGGCCGTCCCCTGGCCACTAGTGAAGAGCGCGCCGAACACGTCGGCGTCGCTGCCGGAATCCCCATTTTTGGACTCGATGCCCTGACCTCCGCCGCGTACGGGCCCGAAGCGGCGCTGGCACTTCTGATCCCGCTCGGGATCGCAGGCATCGCCCACCTCATTCCCATCGTCACGGTGGTCCTGATCCTTCTGGGGATCGTCTTCTTCAGCTACCGCCAGACGATCGCGGCTTATCCCGGCGGGGGCGGCTCCTACACCGTCGCCAGCGAGAACCTGGGTTCCGGCGCCGGCCTGGTGGCCGCCGCGGCACTGATGACCGACTACATCCTGACCGCCGCGGTGGGCATTACCGCGGGTGTGGGAGCGGTGATCTCCGACCTGCCCTGGCTGGAGCCGCACACGCTGCTGTTGTGCCTGCTGGTGCTGGCGTTTCTTGCCATGGTCAACATGCGCGGTGTCAAGGACACCGGCGCCGCATTCATCGGTCCGACCTTTCTCTTTGTCGGGACCGTGCTCACTACCGTCGCGTTCGGCTTCTTCCGTGTGATTGCAGCGGGCGGCCATCCGGTCGCGCGGGCGGCGATGCCCCACCCTCTGCCGGCCACCGTGATCGGCCTCGGCGTCTGGCTGGCGCTTAAGTCCTTCTCCAATGGCTGCGCCGCGATGACTGGCGTAGAGGCCGTCTCGAACGGCGTGATGGCCTTCCGGGAACCGAGGGTCAGGAACGCGCAGATGGCCCTGACCGTGATCATGGGCACGCTTGTCATCATGCTCTTCGGCACCGCGTGGCTGGCCAAGAAATACGGGATCATGGCGATGGACCCCGCTCTGCCGGGCTACCAGACCCTGCTCAGCCTGATCGTGCAGGCTGTCTTCGGACGGAATTGGTTCTTTCACTTCACCATGTGGACCATCTTCCTGGCCCTGACTCTGAGCGCCAACACTGCCTTCGCCGACTTCCCGCGCGTCACCCGCGCCGTTGCCATGAACGATTACCTGCCGCATGTCTTCACCCTGCGCGGGCGGCGCCTGCTGTTCTCGGCCGGAATCTACGCCCTCACCGCGCTGACGGCAATCATCCTCCTCAAGTTCAGCGGCAACATCGACCGCCTCATCTCCCTGTACGCCATCGGCGCCTTCCTGGCATTCACGCTCTCGCAGGCCGGCATGGTGATGCACTGGAAGGAACAGGGTGGCCAACACAAGGGACGCTACTGGCACATGTTCGTCAACGGCACCGGTGCGGTCGCGACCGGCATCACGACCCTCATCGTGCTGATCGCCAAGTTCACCTCCGGCGCGTGGTTTGTCGCCTTGCTGATTCCCACGCTGATCGTGCTGATGGTCGCGGTCAAGCAGCATTACACTCGCGTGAAGGACGTCGTCAAGATGGGCCCGCTGAACCTGAGCAACCTGCTGCAGCCGCTGGTGGTGATTCCCATGGCCCGGTGGGACCGCATGACCGAGAAGGCCCTGCGCTTCGGGGTGCTGCTCTCGAATGAAGTGAAAGTCATCAACGTCGAAGGCATCGAGGGTGAGTCCTCGCTCGCCGATCTCTGGGAAGAAAACGTCCTCAAGCCCATCCACGAAACGGGCCTGCCTGAGCCGGAACTCATCACGCTGCACTCCACGTTTCGCCAGGTCATCTCGCCGCTGATGGACTACATTCTGGAACTGGAGCAGCAGAATCCCGACCGCAAGATCACCGTGCTGCTGCCGGAACTGGTGGTGAACCACTGGTGGGAATACCTGCTGCACAATCAGCGCGTGCAACTGCTGAAGCTGCTGCTGCTGCTGCGCGGCAAACAGCGCATCATCGTCGTGGATATTCCCTGGTATTTGTAAGGACAGTTGCTAGTTGTTAGTTGTTAGTTGGCTGGAGGCGCGTCTCGCCTTCGGCGCCAGTTCGCGCAGGCGGGCGACGGCGGCGGGCACGATCTGGAGCGCGGCGTCGACCTCGTCCGCGGTAGTCAGGCGGCTCAGCGAGAAGCGGACGCTGGCGCGCGCGCGGGCTTCGCTGAGTCCCATGGCCCGCAGCACGTGGGACGGCTCGGTGGCGCCGGACTGGCAGGCCGACCCGCCCGAGACGGCCAGCCCCTTCAGGTCGAGCGCGATCACCAGCGCCTCCGCCTCCACGCGATCGAAGAAGAGGTTGCTGGTGTTGACCACGCGCGGGACCGGCTCTCCGTTCGTGCGGCCGCCGTTGACGCCTGCCTGCTCGACCGCCGCCAGGATTCCCTGCTCCAGGCGGTCGCGCAGCGCGGCGAGGCTCGCGGGGCTGTCCGGTCCGGATGCGACGAGCCAGGCCCGCGCGAGTTCCGCCGCGCACCCCAGCCCGACGATGCCGGCGACGTTCTCCGTGCCGGGACGCCGGCCGCGCTCGTGCATCCCGCCGAAGAACATCGACTTCAGCCGCACGTTGCGGCGCACAAACAGCGCGCCTGTGCCCTGCGGCGCGTACATCTTGTGGCCGGAGAGGGAAAGCAGGTCGCAGCCCATCTGCTTCACGTCGAGCGGAAGCTTGCCCGCGGCCTGGATCGCATCGGTATGGAACAGCGCGCCGGCCGCGTGCGCCGCGTCCGCCAGCTCGCGCACCGGCTGCAGGACGCCGGTCTCATTGTTGGCCAGCATGATGCTGACAAGCTTGGTGTTGGGCCGCAGCGCCGCTTCCAGTGCGCTCACTTCCACCACGCCCTGCGGCGTGCACGGCAGAAAGGTGACCTGGACTCCGCGCTCAGCCAACTCCTGGGCGGCATGCAGCACGGCGTGGTGCTCCACGCTGCTGACGATCAGGTGGTCGTCCGGCGCGAGCAGGCCGAACAGCGCCATATTGTCGCTCTCCGTGCCGCCCGAGGTGAAGACCACTTCCGCCGCGCGGCAGCCCAGCAGCCGGGCCACCGACTCGCGCGCGTGGTCCACCGCGGCGCGCGCGTGCTGGCCGCGCTGATGGATGGAGCTGGCGTTGCCAAACTGCTCTTGCCAGAACGGCTCCATCGCCCGCTGCACCTCAGGCAGCACGGGCGTGGTCGCGTTGGCGTCCATGTAAATTCGCCGCACATCTCCAGTTTATCCGCTTAACTAAAAGAGAGGCTTAACACCAATCGATACCGAAAAGCGACGATCCACGGCTGCTCTAAGCCAAAAAGAGAATCGGTGTATCGGTGTCAACCCGGTGTTAAGCCTTTTATTCCGTATCCCCGGGCGTGGGTTTGGGAGCGCTGGGATAGGGCTGGGTTGGATAGGGCGGACCTTTGGACAGGACCTCCTGGAGGCTTTGGTCGTAGCCGTAGAGGTCGTCGAAGAAGTGCGCCTGGCCGTCCTCGGCCACGATCGCGGTGGCGTAGAAGATAACGATGGGGATGGGAGTCTTCAGATTGAACTGATGATCGTCCGGACCGTTCTCCATGATGTCGTGGACGGTGTCGATGTCCCAGTCCTTTCCCCGCGGCGCGGGGGTGTCGCTGTTGGTCAGCACCCAGACAGCCAAGTCCGCCGGCTTCTCCACCCGGATGCAGCCGTGGGAGAAGTCGCGGCGCGAGCGGCTGAAGAGGTCCTGCTCCGGCGTGGAGTGCAGATAGATGTCGTACTGGTTGGGAAATATGAATTTGACCAGGCCCAGCGAGTTCTTGGGGCCGGGCTTCTCGCGCACCTGCAATCCGCCGTGCTCGATATCCTTGGCGGTGAACTTCGGGAGCACGTTGCCTTTGCCGTCCGTCACCTCGAAGTTGTGGCTGGCCAGGTAGCCAACGCCGCTGGCGTGGATGTGCGGCATCAACTCCTTCTCCACAATGTCATGCGGCACGCTCCAGTATGGACGGAAGACGAGGTAGCGCATCATGTGCACGAAGACCGGCGTGTCGTGCTCGCCGACCACTTTGCCCACCACCACCCTCATGGTGAAGTCGGACTGGTGGTCGGGCGAAGCGCCGCGCAGCACAAACTCCGGCAGGTTCACCGTCAGCGGCGCATTGACGTACTGGTCGGGTAGCCAGCGCCAGCGCTCCAGCGAGTCCTGCAGCTGAATCACCCGCTCGGTGAGCGGCACGTTGAGGCTGCTGATCGTGTCCTCAGTGAGCCGGCCGTCGTCCTGCAGGCCGTGGCGTCGCTGGTAGTTCCTAACCCCATCCGCCAGCGCCGCGGTGTAGACGGGAGGAAGATGCGGCGGCTCGAAGGCGGGCGGCGGCGGCGCTGCCTTCGCTGTGCCGGGCCGGCGATGCATCACGTTGGCGAGGGTCTGCCGGCTGAACTGCCGGGCCGCTTTGGCACGCGACCCCGTCCTGGCTTGGGGATCCTGCTGCAGCGGCCGCGGAGTCGCCGGCGCCGCGTGGTACGGGTAATCGCCAGGCGCGTCGCCTTCCAACTGCAGCCGGGCCAGCAGCTGGCCGGTGGCGGAGTATTCCCCGGTGACGCCGACTCCGGCCTTTGTTAGCACGTCCGGCAGGGGCGGCGCGGCGGCGGCCTGCTGCAGCTTCGCCAACTCCAGGTAATGGGCGAGAGAGGCCTCAGTGGCGCGGTACTGGTCGGAGTCTGGCTCGACCTTGCGGATCAGGCCGGGAACATCCGTCGCGTCCACCACGTTGTCGCTGACGAACTCGGCCAGGTCGTACTTCTTGCTGGAAACGTTGATGTCGAAGTTGAAATGCGACGGGTTTACCCGGCCGACGCGCAAGTCGGAGATGTACCGCATGATGCAGATGGTCATGGCTGAGTCAAACTGGCCGACGGTAGTCCCGGCTCCGTCGGAGGTATCGTTCCGGGCGGCGATTTGCGCGATCTGCGCGACCCGGCCGGGCCAGCGCCAGGCGTCGTAGTCATCCGGATTCAGGCCCTTGGCGCCGGCGTCCTGGAATGCCTGGATAAAGGCGACCGCCTCCGGTGTGGGCTTCAGGTCGCGCAGCCAGGCGAGTTCATAGTCGCGGTCAGCGTAGAAGGTGGTGACGGCGGGCTGGTAGTCAGAGTAGTCCGGCCAGCGCAGGATGGCGAACTGCTTCTGCGTCACCACCGCGCGGATGTTGTCAGCGTAATCGGCGGTGTTGGGCGCGGAGGTGGTTTTGCGATAGCGATGGCAACCGGCGGCAAACAGGGCGACGAGAACCAGGACTGAGACGGCGGCCCGGGAAGTGCAGCAGCGCGAACTGGGGTTCAAAACGAACTTCCTCTCAAGGTGAAGCTGTGCCGGCGGTCGGGCTCCGCACGGAGTGTTCGACCTATGGCGTTCGCAATGAGGTTCCCACGCCCGCTGGATTTTCGCAAGGTACTTCGTACCGTTCTCGACGCTTCGCGTGAAAGGCACAGAGGAGGGCGCAGATGCCGCGACGACCGGGTTTGGATTACGATATTGCCATGGCGAAGACGGAATCGAGCATGGTGGAGCTGGGCGCGAAGGCGCCGGCCTTCGAGTTGACGGATGTGGTCACCGGCGAGACGATGAGCCGCGACGACCTGGCCGCCGGCGCAAGCGGGCTGCTGGTGATGTTCCTCTGCGTGCACTGCCCCTACGTGCAGCATGTGGAACGGGAGCTGGCGCAGATTGGCGCGGACTACGACGGCAGGATCGGCATTGCGGCGATCTGCTCGAACGACGCCGCCACGAACCCGGAGGACTCGCCCGACAACATGAAGACGCAGGCCGAGCGGCTGGGCTTCCTGTTTCCCTACTTCTACGACGAAACCCAGCAGGTGGCGCGCGCTTACCACGCCGCCTGCACGCCGGACTTCTTCCTGTACGACGCCGGCCTGGAGCTGGTGTACCGCGGCCAGCTTGACGACTCCCGGCCGTATCGCCCCTCAGGCGGCGGCAACGAAATCCCCGTCACCGGCAAGGACCTGCGCACGGCGCTGGATGCAGTGATTGCCGGCAAGCTGCCGGACACCAACCAGCGCTCCAGTATCGGCTGCAACATCAAGTGGCGCCAGTAAGACAAAGGCCATTCGGGCATCAAAATTGGCGCAATCAGGTTCAGCGAGCACTATAGTAACCACTCCCAG
This sequence comes from Granulicella sp., assembly GCA_003162875.1. Classification (GTDB taxonomy): domain Bacteria; phylum Acidobacteriota; class Terriglobia; order Terriglobales; family Acidobacteriaceae; genus Edaphobacter. The sequence goes on along the minus strand of PLUT01000032.1, from coordinate 12,835 downwards.
TACCCAATGGTAACCAGCGCCTGAAAGTAGCCGGATGCCCGCACGCTCTCTGCTATGGTCGGTGGGCACCCGCTAGTAAATCAAAAGAAGACTTGAGCCGGACGCGGAACTCGAAGCCCCGTCGCTGGTTTCTGTCATATGAGGAAACGGTACCCATGTTCAGGTCACGAATCGCTGTACTCGCCTTGGCTGTCTTCTCGGCCGCCCTTCTGCCTTCGCACGCCAAGGCTGACACCCTCACCTATAACTTCACCTATACTGGAGCCGGAGAATACTCTCCGACATATGCATCGACGGCCTCCGGCAGCGGCTCTATCACCCTTACCTTCAGCTCCCTGACCGCAGGAACCCTCGCCGAGGTATCTGCATTCTCCTTTACGGATACCATCACAACACCCAGCCCCGCAAGCTCTACCTTCACCTACGGCTTGGCGAATCTCCTAGCCTCGGGAGAGACCTACGGGGGGACGCTGGCCAACCCGACTCTCGCGACTCTTTCGTTTTCGACGACCGCCATCGCCGGCACGAACAGCTCGTTCGGAACTGTCAACTTCAGCCTCGCTTATCCCGCGGTCAATCCTGGGACTGGCACCACGCAAACCGGCGGTTCCTTCTATCAGGATGACACCACGGGCACCACGGTCCTTACTCTCGGCAGCCCGGCGGCCACGACCCCTGAACCATCCTCCTTGCTGCTGCTGGGCACGGGCTTTGCCGGCACCGGCCTTCTCCTGTTCCGCAGGCGCTCCGCAGCAAGCCAACTCTAACTAAATCCTGTTCCAGCTCATCCAGCTTCCGACCCTTAGCGATTCGCTGAGGGCTGGAAGCTGGAAGTATTTTAACTCACCGTTTGGCCGGTGCCGAAGATCCTTTCGTTGAAGGTCTTGAAGATGGCGGCCTCGTCGCCTTTCGCGGCGTTGCGCAGGAACAGCACATTCTGCACGCAGATCTCCTCGGCGCCGGTGGAGAGAATCTCCATCGTCTCCGCGATGAACTGGTCAAGCGGCATGGCGCGCGGGTCGTCCGGCACCGGGCCCATCAGCTCGGTCGCAACCCAGGGCGGAATAATCTCCAGCACCTTGATCCCGGTGTCCTTCAGTTGGTAGCGCAGCGACTGGGTATAGCTATGGATGGCCGCCTTGGTGGCGCAGTAGGTCGGCGTCATGGCCAGCGGGACGAAGGCTAATCCCGACGACACGTTCACGATGGTCGCGTCCGGCTGGCGCAGCAGGTGCGGCAGCAGCGCGGCGGTGATGCGGATGGGCCCCAGCAGGTTGGTGGCGACGATGGCCTCGGCGTCGGCGACCTTGCCCTGCTTCAGGTCTTCCGGACGCATGATGCCGGCGTTGTTGACGACGACGTTCAGCGCGGGGAAGTCTGCGATGAGCTTCGGCACGGCGGCGGCGATGCTGGCTGCGTCCGCGGTGTCGAGCACGATGGACTTCATACCCGGATTCGCTGCCGTGGCGGCGTCGAGGTTTGCCTTGCGCCGTCCGGCGACGATGACCTGGTTGCCACGCTGGTGGAACTGCCGGGCGAGCACGAGCCCGATGCCCGAGCCGCCGCCGGTGATGAAGATGGTGTTTCCAGTCAGATTCATGAGGCTCCTAGTTCCCAGGTTCGAGGTTCAAAATAAGGATAGTCGAGGCTTTGCATTGGTTGGATGAATGGACGATGAGAAGGATGCAGCTCGGGACAATCAGCGGTCGAAGCATGTGCCGTTGGCGTGGAATGGATTGCGCCGGCACAGTGCGCTTCGCGATTTGCGATGGGAGTCGAAGCGAAAATTCTCACGAGGCTAAAGCGAGGATTCGACTGTGCTTCCAGGTGAAATGGTAAGATGCGGACATGGACATCAGGCTCAGTCCGGAGCTTGCGGCGGTGGTGGAGCAGGATGTGGCCGCGGGCCGGTTCGCCAGCGCAGAGGAGTACATAGCTGCCGCTGTGGAATTGCTGCATGAGCGGGCGCGGGGATGGAATGGCGAGACGCTCGAGGAGTTCAACGCCAAGCTGGAGGAGTCGATCGCCGAGGCCGAGCGGGGCGATGTGGTCACTCTGGACGAGTTCCGCGAAGAGATGCGGCAGATGAAGGCCGAGTGGATCTCCAGCAAGAAGACTGCTTGAGCGTTCCAGTAATTACACCCACAGCACGGCGCGATATAGGAGCTATCTGTCGATACATCGCAGAGGATAGCGTTCACTACGCGGACAGAGTTGCGGAGGCGATTCTGGCAACTTGCCAGATGACCGCAGAGTTGCCGGGAATCGGCCACGCACGACCCGATTTGACGCACAGGGACATTCTGTTTGTGCCTGTCACGGGCTATGAGCGATATGTGATCGCTTATGCTGCTCATTCCGAGCCTGTGAGGATATTACGCGTCCTTCATGGTGCGCGAGATGTGCCGAGGTTGTTTCGGTAGCGACAGATCGATTGTGTGTTGTTCTCTCGGCATCCTGTTCGCTATACTCACGCGCCGCCGGATGAAGAAGACATCGTTTGAGTAGACTGAAAATGGCTGCGACGTCTATGGCGTCAATTTTAGCTAGCGGGAAGATGAGGGCGATTCAAGCATGATGAGTAAAGTTCTGGCGGTACAGGTGGAGGCGGCGGCGAAGGCGGCCGGGTTGGTGGTGGTGTCGGCCGAGCCGGGCGAGAAGTACGCAGGCGGCGCGACGGCGAAGTTTACGCTGGCGCCGGCCGGCGATCCGCGCAAGACGCAGTTGCTGGAGTTGAGCGAGGGGTTTGAGTTTGGCCGGCAGGACCTGAACGACGGAGTGCGCGCCTACCTTGCCGAGTCGGCCAGGCGGCTGAAGAACCCGCGCCCGGACTGCTACTTCACCCTGCATGGGCTGCCGCTGAGCTTTGGCCAGTTCGGCTGGCCGTTCCATGAATCGACCTCCGGGGCGGACACCTCGCTGGTGCACGGCGAGGTGCATCTGGAGGACGGAGTGGACCACGCGCTGCACGCGAAGGTCGCGGTGTCCATGACGGTGACCTTCCGCGACGTGGTGGCCGCGCCGGAGCAGCCGTTTGCGGAGGGCTTTATCTACAATGCGGTGCGCAAGACCATGGACCAGGGCCAGTTGGAGCTGGTGAAGAGCGGCAACCGCCAGCCGGTGCCGCTGACCACGCGCTACTACAGCGTCAAGCAGAAGAAGTTCATCTTCAATGACACCTCAGAGGAGCAGCGCAAGAGCTTCCTGGCCGGCAAGGTGTACTGGCTGTCGGGCGTGCTGGGCGGCAGCGAGCCGGTGTGGCTGCTGGACCCGCGCGATATCCAGTACCTCGACGCGACCTTGGACGAACTGCGCGGGACGGCGGCGGCGCTGGTGGCGGAGGGCCTGGTGCAGCCAGCCGGGGACGCGGAGTATGGAACGCCGACAGCGAAGCTGATGGCGCGCCGGGACGCGTATCTGGAGCAGCTTGCGCGGACTTTGCAGTCCATCAAGCCTGCTTTCAACGAGGAGATGCGCGGCGGCTTGACCAATATGTAGGCAATCCGGCTGCCGGCGGAGGGACTTGGGATGTTGCGCAGGTGGATGGCAATGGCCGCGCTGGGCCCGGTGCTGGGAGTTGCGCTGGGAGCGGGACACTGCGCGGCGCAGGACGTGGGCGGCGAGGAGTTGCCCGGAGCTACGCGGGTGGTGCGCGCGCCTGAGCTTCCGGCCGCAGGCCTGGAGCGGCGCGGGGCGAACGCGGTGGCGTTCGCGCTGCCGGGAAAGGCCGCCGGCGCGGAGCTGCTGCTGCACGACTTCGCCTTCAACGGCGATCCGGTCACCACCGACAAGGTGCATCTGCGCCAGGTTGCGCCGGGCGTGGTGGAGATCACCAGCGTTGCCTGGGAGGTCGGCTACTGGCGCTTCTCGGTGCGCGACGCGGCCAGCTACTTCGGGCTGGGCGAGCGCTTCGACACGCTCGACCACGCGCATACGGTGGTCAAGAACCTGTCGACGGACAACGGGGGAGTCAAAGGCTCGTCCAGCTACCAGCCGATTCCGTTCTTCATGAGCACCAGCGGCTACGGACTGTGGGTGGATACCACGGGCGAGGCAACCTTCGACCTGAACGCCGGCGACAACAGCGAGATCGTGGTCGATGTGACGGCGGCGAAGCTGCGCATTGTGCTGTTTCCCGGGCCGGAGTTTCCCGGAATTCTGGAGCGGTTTACCGCGCTGGCCGGGCGCGCGGTGCTGCCGCCGTACTGGGCGTTTGCGCCGTGGAAGGCNNGAACGACGCGCAGGTGAAGGAGGACGTAGACCGCAACCGCGCGCTGGGGCTGCCCGCCAGCGTCATCGTGATCGATTCGCCGTGGGAAACGACCTATAACGATTACAAATTCAATCCGAAGCAGTTCGATGATGCGCCGGCGATGGTGAAGTACATCCACGCGCAGGGCTACAAGCTGGTGCTGTGGCATACGCCGTGGATCAATAACAAGAGCGATCCGCCGACCGAGGCTGGCTTCGCCGGCAAGATTGCGCCGCTAGCGGAGAACTACCAGTTCGCAGCGGACCAGGGCTTGTTCGTAAAGAACCCGAATGGCAGCCCGTACGTGGGGCGCTGGTGGAAGGGCGAGGGGTCGCCGATCGACTTCACCTATCCCAAGGCGCTGCAGTGGTGGCAGAACCAGGTGCGGCAGGCGATTGCGGCCGGCGCGGACGGATTCAAGGACGACGACGGCGAGGGCAACTTCATTGGCGACGTGAAGTTTGCCGACGGCACCGATCCGCGCGTGATGCGCAACCGCTACGCGGTGCTGTACAACCACGCGGTCGAAGATCTGATTCAGAAAGACCTGAAAGGCAACGGCGTGCTGCTGGCGCGCTCGGCAACGGTGGGCGCGAACGGCATCGGCTTCCTGTGGGGCGGCGACAACGAGGCCAGCTTCTCGCCCCTGAACGGACTGCCGACGGTGGTGACCGCCGGCCTGGGCGCAGGGCTGAGCGGAATGCCGCTGTGGACCGCCGACCTGGGCGGATATCTGGCCATGCCGGATACTCCGAACGCCCGGCTGCTGGAGCGATGGACCGAGTACGCGGCCTTCTCGCCGCTGATGGAGGTGATGTCGAGTAAGAACATCGGACCGTGGGACTTCGACGCGAATGGCCCCGCGGGCTCGCATGAGGCGCTCGATGTCTATCGCAAGTACGCCGTGCTGCACATGAGTTTGTTTCCCTACCGCTACGCGGCGGCGCAGCAGGCAGCGAAGACGGGCATGCCGCCGATGTGCGCGCTGGTGCTCCAGTACCAGGACGATCCGCGGGCGCGCGCGACCCGGGACGAATACCTGTTTGGGCCGGATTTTCTGGTCGCGCCCGTGATCGACGAAGGCACCCAGCGGACGGTGTATCTTCCGCCCGGCGACTGGGTGGAATACTGGACCGGGAAGGACGATCCGGGCGGACGGGTGGTGCTGGCGGACGCGCCGCTGGACACGATCCCGCTGTGGGCGCGCGCCGGCACCGTGATCCCGAAGATCCCCGAGGACGTGATGACGCTGGTGCCGCCGAGCGAGAGCGGCAACACGGCGGTGAAGTCGCTGGACAACCGGCGCGTGTACGAGGTGATCGGCGGCGGCGCAGGCCAGACGGCCGTCACCGACTTCGAGGGGCGCGAGCTGGTGCGCGCGGCGCATTCGCTGAAGATCAACGGTGGCCCGGCGGCGCGCGTCACCGTGCGCTGGCGGTTTGGCGCGGTCGCCGGCGCCACCGTCAACGGCGTTCCCTTCCCGGTGCAGCCCACCCCCGACGGCCCCGCCATCGAATTCGACCACACCGCCGAAAGCCTGGTGGCCTGGCAGTAAGGCAGCGCCTTCACTGCGGCATAATGCGCTGCAGGCGTGCCGGCTCTTCGCCGAGCCACTTGGGCGTGGAGGCGGTGCCGTCAAAGATGGAAGATGTTTTGAAGGGCTCCCACCTGCCCTTCGCGGCGGCCTTGCGGGTGCGGTCGAGCAGCGCGGCACGATCGGCGTCGGTGAACTTCGGAAAAGTCCGCAGGGCGGTGAATGCCTGGTTGAGAATCTTCATCGAATCGACGCCCGTGATGACGACCGACGTCGGCAGCGAGAGCGCGTAGTGCAGGCACTCGATCGGCGTCACGATCTTCGACTTCAGAATGATGCCGTTGGCCATGGACTTCATGCCCAGGATGCCGATGCCTTCTTCGACCAGCCGCGGCACCACCAGCTTGCCGAACGAGCGGAAGTGGGCGTCCATCACGTTCAGCGGCATCTGTACGGTATCGAAGTGGAAGCCGTTCTCGCGCGCCACGTCCAGCATGTAGAGATGAATGTGCGGGTCCTTGTGCCCGGTGAATCCGATGAACCGGATCTTGCCCGCCCTGCGCGCATCCAGCATAGCCGCGTGCGCGCCGTCTTCGTCGAAGATGCGGTTGGGGTCTTCGAAGCGCAGCACTTCATGGTGCTGCAGCAGATCGATGGTGTCGGTCTGCAGGCGTAGCAGCGACTGCTCAATCTGGCTGGCCGCTTCCTTCTTCGAGCGGCCGTCGATCTTCGTCATCAGGAACGCCTTCTTGCGGTAGCCGTCGCGCAGGGCCTTGCCCATGCGCAATTCGGAGAGACCGTTGAAGTAGTCCCACGAATTGTCGAGGAAGTTCAGGCCGCGGTCCAGCGCGGTGCGAATCAGGCGGATGGCGAGGTCCTCTGAGACGGTAGGCAAGCCAAGGTGCCACCCGCCCAGTCCGATTGCGGACACCTTTTCGCCAGTCTTGCCGAGAGCGCGATAGGGAACTTCCAGTGCCATGCGCTGTTGGATGCGAATCGCAGCCGCGAGTTACTTCGCGGAAAGGGAGGGTGCCGGATTGCCTTAGCGGAATGGGTCTTGGACGGTGACGGCACCGAACTGCTGGCCGTGTTGCAGGTCCTCCGAGTAGAGCGTGTGACAGCCGGCCTGTTGCGCGGCGGAGACGATGAGGCTGTCGTACCAGCTGAGGCGATAGCGCTCCTGGATGCGGATAGCATCGGAGACCAAGGCGGTGGAGGGTGGAACGATCTGGAGCGGGCGAAAGGTTGCAATCAGGTACGCCTGGGCGTCATTGTGCAACATCTTGGTGGGTCCTTTGATGAGTGCCCAGTGGAAGAACTCCTGAATGACTTGATAACTGATTACCGCGTCGCCTTCGATCACGAGGCTTCGGATGAGCTCGTTGGCGATGGATTTTTTGACGGGCTCGCGGGTGTCGACCGAGTAGATGAAGATATTGCTGTCGAGGAAGGACTCACCGCTCATTCAGTTCATCCCGGGTGTACTTGCGATCGGATTTCATGTAGTTGAGTCTCTCCATGAGGGCGTCGTACTCCTGTAGCCAGCGGGCGCGGCCGGAGTATTGCTCCAGCCACTCGCGGAAGGCGGCATTGAGGGTGGTGTGCTGGGCGCGCGCGACCTCGCGGGCCTGCTCGATCAGGTTTTCGTCGGCGCTGAGGGTAATATTCTTCACGAAGATAGTGTACACGAGAATAGTGCGCACTGGAACTAGCGTAGTGCGTCGCAAATAACGATGGTTATTTCTGGTCTAGATAGACCCAATTGCCGCAGGGCCGACTTCCCTCAGGGGCTAAAGCCCGGCGGATTTTGGGGCTCTTTACGTACGGGCTAAAGCCCGCACCTTTCAAAGCGACAACTGCCCATCTGTGTGACGCACACCACTAGCGGCGGGTGCGAGACAGCAGCATGGCTGTCATACCGCGGCGGAGTGTTCTTCCAGCTGCGTCGCCAGCGATTCCCACTCGGCAGTCAGCGCGGTGCGCTGCGCGCGGAGCTGTTCGAGTTCAGCGGCGGTGCGCTGCGAGTCCTCGACTGAGGTGTAGTGGCCCAGGTGCTCCTCCGCGGCGGCCACTCGGGAGTCGAGCGTGGCCAGTTCCTGCTCGATGGCGGCGACGCGGTCCTCAAGCTGCCTCTGCCGGATGGGATTCAGGCGCTTTGCGGAGGGCTTTGGTGGGTTGCCTGACCTCACGCCCGCGCCAGCCGCAGGTTCCTTCGACAAGCTCAGGACAGGCTCTTCGACTTCGGCTGCGCCTTCGCTCAGGATGACAGCGTTGTGGGCCGGGGCGGGCTTCAGCGAATCGGCCAGCGAAGCCGCCACCTGCGCCGGTCCGCCCTGCTTGCGCCACAGGTAGTCCTCGTAGCCGCCGGGGTAAACGTGGACGCGGCCGGCTTCCACCTCGAACACGCGCGTGGCCAGCCCGTCGATGAAGTAGCGGTCGTGCGACACGAACAGCACTGTACCGGTGAAGTTGGCGATCGCCTCCAGCAGCACGTCCTTGGCGCGCAGGTCCAGGTGGTTGGTGGGCTCGTCCAGCAGCAGCATGTTTGCCGGCGACACCAGCATCTTGGCCATGGCGTAGCGGTTGCGCTCGCCGCCGGAGAGCACGCCCAGCGGCTTGAACACGTCGTCGCCGGAGAACATGAAGCAGCCCAGCAGCGAGCGCAGTTCCACCACAGGCACCTTGGGTGCGATGCCGGAGATGTCCTCCAGCATCTGCGCATTGGGATCCAGCACCTTGTACTGGTCCTGCGCAAAGTAATCCGCCAGCACGTTGTGGCCCAGGCGAACCTGCCCGGAGGTGGGCGGCTCCAGGTTGCTCAGCAGGCGGATCAGCGTCGACTTGCCCGCGCCGTTGGCGCCCACCAGCGCGATGCGGTCGCCGCGCTCAATCTGGAAGCTTACGTCTCGGAGCACGTGCTTCACTCCTGGCGGTCTTCCATCCACCGGCGGCATCGGGTAATCCTTACTCAGGTGCGACACCTCGATCACCGTGCGCCCTGACGCAGGCGGCTGCGGAATGGTGAAGTGGATGGTCGCCTCTTCCTCCGGCACCTCGATGCGCTCGATCTTCTCCAGCTCCTTGATCCGCGACTGCACCTGCTTGGCCTTGGTCGCCTGGTAGCGGAAGCGGTTGATGAACGCCTCCAGCGCCTCAATGCGGTCGCGCTGGTTCTTGTATGCGGCCATCAACTGCGTCCGGCGCTCTTCCTTCTGCAGGACATACGTCTCATAATTCCCGTGGTACACCTGCATCCGCTTGTTCCATATCTCCACCGTCTTCGAGACCGTGACATCCAGAAAGTAGCGGTCGTGCGAGATCAGGATGTAGGCGTTGGGGTAGTCGTGCAGGTAGTTCTCCAGCCAGTTGCGCGATTCCAGGTCGAGATGGTTGGTCGGCTCGTCCAGCAGCAGTAGGCTGGGCTGCTGCAGCAGCAGCTTGGCCAGCGCGATGCGCATCTGCCAGCCGCCGGAGAACTCCTCCGTCTTGCGCTCCCAGTCTTCCTTGTTGAAGCCCAGTCCGCCCAGCACCGCGCCCACCTGCGAGTCCAGCGTGTAGATGTCGTGCACGTGCAGGTGGTCGGCGATGTCGGAGTAGCGGTCGGCCGCGGCGGCATACTCGCGCGACTTGGGATCGGCGGTCGACAGGGTGTGCGTCAACTGCTCGGCCTCGCGCTCCAGCTCGCGCAGGTGGTCGAAGACGGAGAGGCACTCGGCAAAGACGGTTTTGCCGCGCAGCGCCAGGCCATCCTGCGGCAGGTAGCCCAGGGTCATGCCCTTTACCTGCGTCAGTTCGCCGTAGTCCAGCGTCTCCAGCCCGGCCAGGATCTTCAGCAGCGTGGATTTGCCGGTGCCGTTGCCGCCGACCAGGCCGGTGCGCTCATCCGGCGTGATCAGCCAGTTGACGTCTTCAAACAGCAGTTTGGGGCCGAACCGCTTGCCGGCAGCGGACAATTGGAGCATTCCTCCTATTCTCTCATCCGGCCCTTAAGCAGAAACTCCTCGCCGGACCTGCCCGGCAAGGAGCTTCTGGTTGCATCCTGTCAAACCGGCGGCCAAGAACCGGCTACTGCGCCGTCTGCTGGATCTGCTTCATGTAGTTCGACAGATTATGGATGCGCTGGAGCGTCAGCATGGCGCTGTCCCGGCCGGATGGGTGCAGGGTCGTCAGCAGGTGTCCCCAGACCGGCATTTCCGCCGAGCCATGGGCGGGAGTCGTCCCAGCCCCAAAGGTCAGCGTGGCCTGCACGCGGGCCCATGGGTAGGTTCCGCCGTTCCTCAGGCTCAGGGTGGTCAGGTCGCCTGGGGGGACTTTGAGTGCCGGAACCGCCGGCCCGTTGCCTCTGCCGTCTACGCCGTGGCATACGGCGCAGTAAGTCTTGTACATCTCCTGTCCCGAGACGGCTGAGGTCTGCTGGATCGGGACTTGCTTGATTTGTGGAGTCGTTTGTTGAGCGATTCCGCACAGGGCGGTGGAGGATAACGCCGCCAGGAAAAGTATGGAAACATACTTTGGCATACGACCTCCTAGTGTTGCAGACATAACCTAGTCCCAGCCCGGAACGACTGCTGTGATTGCCGTCACATAGGAGGGCTTTCCGCCGCCGTCCCCGCCGCCGCAGCCCTAGCCGCACCGTCGCTTGGGCTATAGAATCCCGCGACTACCTCTGCTACTGTCAAAATGGGAGTTCGATGTCTTTGCCTCCACAAGTTTCTTCCGCCCCACCGGCCGCGCCGCCCGCCGAAGCCTCCCCGGCGCAGGCTGCCGCGGAACCGGCCGTCCCGGAGCAGTCGGCCGCCGCGCCCATCTGGCTGCAGCGGGTGTCCTTGTTTGTGCTTGTCCTATTCTGCGTCTACCTGGGCGTGCTGGTCACCATCCTTCCCTGGTGGTCGCGGGTCTGGGACAACAACCTGTGGTTCCAGTCCCACCCGGCGCTGGCCGCGGTAATGCACAACGGCGCGGTGCGCGGCTTCATCTCCGGGCTGGGCCTGCTGGATATATGGATTGGCGTTTCTGAAGCGGTCAACTACCGCGATCACCGGCCTTAGCCGAATTGGCGGCGCAGGGAGTGTTCCCCCGAGGCTGCCCGCAGGAAAAGAAGAAAGAAAGACCATGCCGAGAAAAAGTCCCGAACCGCTCTATCCCGCCCCGCTCGCCTATCAGAATCAGGACTTTCTCTCCTCGCCCGACGGCCGCGTCTTCCGCGTGCTGGCCGAATACCAGGAGCCGATGACGCGCTTCCGCAAGGAGCGCATCCAGGATACGGTGGTCTTCTTCGGCTCGGCGCGCTTTCGTGCGCTCGACGTCGCCAGCCACGAGTTGGAGCTGCTGGAAAACACCGGCTCCTGCAAGCCCGCGCCCGCCGACCAGCAGCCCGCCCGCCCGCACGAGGTGGAAAGCGGCGCCGCCACCGAGCAGCAGGTGCGCCTGGCCGAGGCCGCCGTCGAAATGGCGCGCTACTACGAGGACGCGCGCACCCTCGCCGGCCTGGTCTCCCGCTGGGCCATGACGCTGCCCGGCCGCCGTCATCGCTACGTCATCACCTCCGGCGGCGGGCCCGGCATCATGGAGGCCGCCAACCGCGGCGCCTACGAGGCCGGCGCCAAAACCATCGGCCTCAACATCAAGCTACCCTTCGAGCAGATGCCCAACCCCTACATCACCCCCGACCTCAACTTCGAGTTCCACTACTTCTTCATGCGCAAGTTCTGGTTCGCCTACCTGGCCAAGGCGCTGGTCGTCTTTCCCGGAGGCTTCGGCACGCTCGACGAGATGTTTGAGCTGCTCACCCTGGCCCAGACCCACAAGCTAGCCAAGAAGATCACCGTGCTCATCTACGGCTCCAGCTACTGGAAGAGCGTCCTCAACCTCGACATCCTCGCCGATAAGGGCGCCATCTCCCGCAACGATCTGGAACTCTTCCAGTTCGCCGACACGCCCCAGGAAGCGTTCGAGCTGCTGAAGGCCGGGCTGATGGAGGACCTCCAACTCCAGGCCGCCTGGGACCGCGAGCATCTTCAGCCGGCCGAAGGCATCCCCGCCGAACCCGCCCCCGACGCCCAAACCGTCCTAGGCCCCGACATCGCCAAGACCCGCTAACCGGTAGTGTCCTAATTTGAATTGCTCAGGCATTTAGGTTGGCCTCCAACGTGCTGCGTATCCATTCCGAGACAGAAAGTTTTCTTGCTTTAGCGGGTACAATTTATTTCTAACTAAGATGAGTAAGGGCAAAAATGCACGCAAGCGACAGAACGCACAGCAACGCGCACAGCAAAAATTCGCGCAATCGAATTCGTCGCTGGGCGAGAGCATAGACACCGAATATAAAGGGAGCATACCCAAAGAACCCAATCAAAACAGCAATACTGAGAGGGAGGTCCCGGTGGAATCGGGTAAACTCGTGTACTCTATCCGCAAATTTGTTGGCAGAAGTTCCTTCACTGATTGGTGTCTCACTTTTTTCACCTTGGCTATTTCGGTGATTGCCTACTATCAGCTCACAGTCATGAAGAATGACGAGCGAGCGTGGATTCGAGTTGGTTCTCCCATTGAAAACCACCCGGATCAATTCACCGTCGAGCCTGACAAGCCAATCATCTTTCCGACTACAATTTCTAATATCGGAAAGACGGCAGCTAGAAATGTTCACGGAAAAGTATTTATAGATCTGCTTCAGAGCGGACAGGAGGTCAGCCTCGGCTGCGTTGATAGCGATACATGCCCAGCGACCGAGCTTACGACCGGGATCATATTCCCCACCGATTTCACCACTGGTGCAGTCATCTTGGTGACACCACAGAGAACTATTCGAAATGCTACCCAGGCCGAGGCAGAGGCGTGGAAGGCAGGGAATAACTACATAGCTGTCTATGGGATAGTTACCTACGATGATGTTTTCGGAGTCTCTCACTGGACTAAATTCTGTCTGTGGAAGGGAGGTAACAGCAAAAGTACCTACATGGCCCAGAATTGCGCCAAGTACTCCGAGGTTGATAATCAGTGAGAAAATTAGGCAAATTAGGACACTACCCGCTAACCGACCTGCTGGC
>PLUT01000089.1:50408-62446 GCA_003162875.1 Granulicella sp. | reverse complement strand
GGAGTCGCAATCATCCCCGACCGCAACCTTCAGGCCTTTCACTACAACGTCGTTGCCTTCGGCAAGCAGGGCAGCTTCGCCAAACGCCTCGCAACAGGCACTCGCATCAAGCTAGTCGTTCAGGCACAGTCCCAGCCGGACAACATCGCCATCATCCCACTCCTCACCGCAACCTTCGTGCGACCGGTTCATCCGGTTTCACGGGGGACCACGACAGAGACATTGGCGGCATGAGGCTCTTCAAACACTGAAGCCAGCCCTTGCGGGCTGGCTTCGCTTCCTGCTCACCAAGGGGCAGGGAGAATCTCTCTTACGAGAATACAGCGGCTCGGGCTTGTGAACTGTGGAGGAAATCTTGGGGAACAGGTCAGTTTCCGGATTGCCGACACCTCGAAAGGAGCTGCGAAACGTCTCGGTAAGCGCATCGGCCTGTTCTCATCAATTGACAGTCCGCCTGTGGGGCCGGTCCAGACTCAAGCGAGATTGTTCCAAAAGGCCGGCTACTGAAGTCTCCGCAAGCTACTGAAAACAGATGATCCAAAAGATGCGGGGGCACTATTCCACAAAGTGTGGGTTAAGAAACACGCCGCGGTATCTCGTCACTCCGCACTTGATCCTCCCAAGCCTGAGAATTGTGACTTCCAATATCGAGACTTTCCAGACACTTCGATCTGGTCCGGCACTTTTGCGGCAGTGTACACGGAATTAGAAGCTGCGCTCGACATTCGCTCCCTCCGCTACCTACGAGGGCAAGTTACCAACCGGTCAACAACCGTCGCGCTCGGAGCGGGCTGAGCTATAGGGTACGAACTAGTTGAATGATGGCGAGCTATGCTAGAAGTTAGGAACGAAGTCGATCTCCCACCCCGCATCCCGCTTAACTACATAGAGAGTAATCGAACTTGTCTGCGTCTTCTCTTTGCCAGTTTGCGGATCGTCAAACTGAAGCGTCTGCGTACAGTCGACCGTGATTCGTTTTCCTGCCGCAACAGCATCAGTCATCGTCAGTTTCATGCTTACCGACTTCCTATCTCTAAAAAAGTCACGAATATTCTTCACTTGTTCTTTGGGGATGGAAGGCCACACAGTCTGAATCAGCTTAACGTCCTTCTGGTCAAATCCAGCAGCGTAGCGGTCTAAGAGTTGTTGTATTTGTTTCTTGTCTTCTTCATCGACGGTCGGGATTGCGGGGGGCGCTTGAACCGTTGGATTAGCAGCCGGCGCAGGCAGCGGAACAAGATTCGCAACAACGTTTGCTTGCGTACCCGACTCCACAGGAACGGACTGGTTCCACGGTGCATACCCGGGTAGAAAGACTTCGACCAGTCTGTTCCCTGGTTGAACCTTCACTCGGAATGGTCCTCCCGTTGAATGCCCTACAGCTTGCTCGTCAATGTGAATCTCGGCTCCAAGCGGAGAATTCAGAACAAGAAAACTGTCCTCCGGCGCCGGCGAACTCGGAATAGGAACTGCATTGGGTGCATACAGCACCAGGTCCCCGCTGTCACCCCGGTAAAACGATCCGAACGCGGGCGTCTGTCTCGATTCGTCGGCGACGCCAACTTCATGCTGCACATAAGCCCCAAGATGCAACGTCGAGACCCATCCGCTGCCGTCATTATCGGCCTTCCCAGTCTCTAACCCCTGGATCAGCAGGCCCGTAAACAGTGAGTGGTCCGGTAGAGGTCCGAGGTCCGCGGCCGTCTGGTCCCCCTGCGCCGACGTAATCACCGTACGGCTTACATGCCGTGCCATATCGGCGATAAAACGATCGTCACCCCGCGAAGGACTGAAGCTTCCACCCAGTGCAAGGCCGCTGTGGCAGCTGTCGAGAATTACCAGGATGTGGCGCGCCGGCAGATCGCTCACCATCCGCAAGAACTCATCCGCCTTAATGTAATCGCTCCAGTGCTCTTCTTTTCCAGGAGCGCGCGCCTCATAAGGAACTAGAAACCCGGTCTGCAACTTCACATCGCCAACCATATCGGTACGCGTGGTTCCATGTCCTGCAAAGAAGATCACGAGGTCGTCATCCGGCTTCAGTTTGCTGCGCAGGTCGTCGTCAATCAGCGATTCGATATTGTCGCGTGTCGCCTGCTTGTCCGTCAGCGGTGGGAAAGCACTCTCATATCCGAAGCGGGAATCCAGCAGATTCGCAAATCCCTTCGCATCGTTCACCGCCGTGCTCAGACGCGGCCAGTTCGCATACGCATTAATTCCAATCGCCAGCACGTAGCGCTTGCCTGTCTTCGCTGCGGAACCATCCGTCTCAGCCTGAAATCCACGCTGCGCGCCACCGTCCGTCGTCTGGGCCGGGACAAATCGCGGCGCAATGCCGCACAGCAGCAGTGCAGCGAGCCCCACTTGTAATCGCGATGACGTCGAGTTCGGAGCTACTTTCTTCACGCCAAGCTCCATCGCTATTGAATTCTTCTGACTTTTTACGAGTCTATCTGGCTCTCGTCGTAACCTGCAATAGCCGCTATGCCGCTCCCATCGAAGGCCGGCAGCAGAATCACCGCAGCCTCACTGCGCCGTCGGATGGGTTATGCCCCGGTTCAGAACGATCGAATGTCTAGAATGAAGGCCGGTATTAAATTGGTTCTTTATTTTCTTGACTTACGAAATCCCTGATGCTAACTTATGCCCTCACCTGTCTGCTCCCTCCGCAGCCCTGTGCCTATCAGGGAAACCGGCGAGGATTGATGTCTAGCCGGACACCCCGCAAAACGGGGAATAAGAAGTCGTGTCAGCGAATAGCCAACTAAGTTTTCGGGCCTTGATTCAGCAGGCGATTCCTTGAATCACTTGCGCATTGATCTGCTGCATCTGCCATGGAGGAAGTATGGTTCGCTCGCTGCCCCTGTTTCGGACCCTTGTTCTGTTTTGCGTCGCATTTGCCCCACAGGCCCTGATCCATGCGCAGATCACGGTGTCGGCGATCCCCGGCGATGGTGGTTCCCTGACCCTGACTACCGGCTCCTTTGCCTCGCTCACGGCAACTCAGGGGGCCACAAACGTGACCGACAGTGTCACCTGGACATCGTCCAATCCAACTGCGGTGCCCGTAAGTTCCACGGGACAAATCGCTGCGCTACAGGGCACCATGACCCCAGTGGTCATTACGGCGACTCTGGGTACGGCTACGGGAACCTATAGCGTCACCGTAACTCCTCAGACGGCGCTGTACACGGTAGATGGGCAATATCTGTATGTTTACGACATAACCTTCGGCCAGACTCCTGCGCTGGTCACGAAAGTGCAATATTCGAAGGTTGCCGCGAGCAATAGCTCTTACGCTTCCATGGCCATTAGTGAGGACGGAACGACCCTCTATGTGGCAAACCGGAGCGAGAGATCGAATTCCCAGGGTGACTTCCTGATCGCAGTGTTCAACATCAATGGTCAGTCCAAGAATCCATACACGCTCAATACGATCAAGAATTCGGACTTGTGCTATCCAAGCGGGATGGCAGTAAAGAATCAGCAGCTCTTTCTTGTGAATGAAGGGCTTTCCGGCCACAACTCCAACTACGGATCTGGGGCTTGCGTTAATGCAAATATCCAGATTTATAACGAGGGAGACCTGAGCATCCAGAGCACCATATACTCCACTACGGCCCAACAGCTTTTGCCTATCGGAGCAGGTGCAAGCGTCGACCCCAACGATTTCTACGTCTACGTGGCCGATCCCGTCGAAAACTCTGTCGCGTCTTTCGGGACAATTCATGTCATCGACTCCAATCCCAACGACTCTACCTTCGATACCATCGTTGCCAATATCTCGGTGCCGATCTCTGCTGTCGCGGTTACGGTTGGGACGGCGTACAGCAGTACTGGCGCAACAACCAACACGGTGTATTTCGAGGGCCCGGCCAGCAGCGGCAGCGGGTACAGCGATTTCTTGCAGGCGCTGCGATGTGTTCCACCCGCTGCACCCAGTACCACACCCAAATGCACCGTCTATGGGCAGCCGACTTCCCTGGAGACGAGTACGAACCCGACCGTCACAGGCTACAACGGTGGACTACAGCCGGTCAGCATGGTGCCGTCGCCGGACGGAAACGAGATATACATAGGCGACTCGTCGATTTACGTCCCAAACAGCGCAAATAACCCAGTGGCTGTCGCTCAGACTGGTACCTCGACCTCACCTTCCAATTTCCCAATCTATTTCAATCCATTTTCTGCGGGTCTTAGCGATCTTGCGGGTATCGCGGTCAATGCCAGCGGCAGCACGCTATATGGGGTGTCGTACTACACCCTCGATTGGGGCAGCGCTGGCCCGTTCGGCTACGTGTTCACTAACCTTTCGTTGCCTGGCGTTAGCATGATAGGCTTGGCCGTCTCCCAGAACCCTGAGGCCCAACTTGTTATCACGCATCAGACGCCAAGCTCGAACGGCACGGTCGCGGTTACCGGCCAGATCACGGTCAACGGCAACTTCCAGGATGTATTCAACAACAATGCGATGGGGTTCCAGTGGGGCGACACTAACAGTACGAACAACAACATCAACGCAAACGTAACGACGCCCAGCGGCAGCACGACCATCGCAGTGTCAAATACCTTTGAAGCCGCCGGCAACTTCAAGTTCACCACCTCCGAGATCACCGAGGACGCAAGGGCAGCCGTCAGTGCCTCCACTGTGGGCATCATTGGCACCGTCCCTGTCGGCCCAGTCACGGTCAAGGTATCTCCGGCCAGTTCGCCCAACCCGATATCGCTGATTCCGGGAGCGCCCATCCAGTTCAAAGCAAACGTCACGCCAGGCCCGAACTCCGATACCAGTGTTGTTTGGGAGGTCAATGGTGTAGCGGGAGGAGGTTCCGCCTCGACCGTAGGCGCCATTGTCGGTGCTGCGCCAGCCGTCACAGATCCGGCCCAGGTCTACTCGGCCGTCTATACGGCACCCACAAGTGGAAGCTTTCCGGCAATCACCGTCAAAGCTATCGCAAATGCCAGCCCGAATGGATGCACGACGACCACCGCTTGCGACGTGGCCGCGGTCACTGTCTCTGGCCCCACCATTGAACTGAATCAACTGGGCGTAAATCAGAGTGGAGTGCTGGCCGATTTTGGGAGCGAAGGCGTTACAACCACGCCGACTGCCGGACCGGCCGAGACGGTGACCGTGACTAACACCGGCAACGCTCCGCTCAGCCTCAACTTCTCCATCACGTCCGGCGGCACCAGCCCAGCCCCCGGCGACTTCGCCCTCGTCACTGCGAGCGCGTGTCCCGCAAGCCTTGTGGCCGGCGCCTCCTGCTCCTTCGGCGTCACCTTCGCGCCTTCCGCCACCGGCGAACGCACGGCCACCTTGAGCTTCACCGACATTGCCTACGCCTCCCCACAAACACTTTCGTTGTCGGGGTTTGGGGTTAGTCCCCCTGATGGGGTGTTCAGCCCACTGTCCCAGACATTCACCCCCAGCGTAAACGTCGGCCAGCCGAGCAGTTCAGTACCGATCACCCTGACCAATACGGGCCAGGCCAATCTGGTCCTTGGGTCAACAGCTCCAAGCATCGTCGGGACAAACGCCAGAGATTTCTCCATCAGCCCCGGAACAACAACCTGCCTCGCTAATCTATCCGTTGCCCAGAACGCCTCCTGCGTCGTCAGCGTCGTATTTGCCCCCACAGCCGCCGGAAACAGAACCGCGACCTTGACCGTCACCGATAACTCGGGCGGCATAACCGGCACGGCCCAGACGGTTCAACTTACAGGAACCGGTATTGCTGTCCCGACTGGAACCTTCAACCCAATCCCCGCAAACTTCCCTCTTCCGCAAACCGTCGGTCAGCCGAGTAACTCATTACTCATAACACTAACTAACACCGGGCAGGCCAATCTCGTCCTCGGGTCGGTAGCTCCAGCCCTCGGCGGCACTAACGCTGGAGATTTCTCCATCGCTTCAGGAACAACCTGCACCGCCAATCTCTCCATAGCGCCGAACTCGTCGTGCGCCCTCTACATTGTCTTCACGCCGACCGCCTCCGGTTCCAGAACGGCCATGCTTACCGTCACCGACAACTCCGGTGGATNNAACCACCGGAACGGCTCAGACAATCCAGATCGGCGGGACCGGACAAACTGTGCCTACGGGCGCATTGAACCCGACGTCGATCACCTTCACGACTCCACAAACAATGGGCCAACCAGCCAGTCCGCTCCAGGTCACCTTAACCAACACGGGCCAGGCGAATCTCGTCCTCGGCTCAACCGCTTTGACGTTAGGTGGGGCAGATCCAGCCGACTTCTCCATCGGATCGGGCACAACCTGCGCGGCCAATCTCTCTCTAGCCCAGAACGCGTCGTGTTCTATCTACATCGTGTTTACGTCCACCGCTCTGGGCAGCAGAACCGCCAACCTGGTTATAACGGATAACTCTGGCGGAACTGCGGGCACAACGCAGTCAGTCCCCTTAAGTGGAACCGGAATATCCGCTGCGGCGGGAGTATTCAACCCAACGACAGCTGCTTTCACTGGGCAGCAGACCGTCGGTCAAACTACTAGTCCGTTGCAAGTTACTTTGACCAACACAGGCCAAGCAAATTTGGTCCTTGGAGCAACAGCTCTGGCCATCGGCGGCACCAACCCAGGTGACTTCTCAATAGCGTCTGGAACAACCTGTGCGGCAAACCTCTCCATCGCTCAGAACTCTTCCTGCGTCATCAACATCACGTTCACGCCTACCGGATCTGGCGCGCGAGCAGCTACCTTGATCGTCATCGATAATTCGGGCGGTTCCACCGGCACAGCGCAAACCTTGCCGATCAGTGGCACCGGCAAGAGCCTCTCCATTCCAACCGGAGTTCTCAGTCCGGCTTCAGCGACATTTTCCACGCCGCAAACGATCGGCCAGCCGAGTAGCGCCTTGCAGGTTACCTTGTCCAACGGCGGCCAAGCCAATCTGGTCCTCGGGGCGACAGCCCTCAGTCTCGGCGGCGCCAACCCGGGAGACTTCTCCATCGCATCGGGTACAACCTGCGCGGCAAATCTCTCCATCGCGCCAAACTCGACATGCGTCATCAATATTGTCTTTAGCCCTACCGCAACCGGCTCAAGGACCGCGACGCTGAACGTAACCGATAACTCTGGCGGAACAGCCGGGACTATTCAGCCGGTCCAGATCAGCGGGACCGGGATCTCGGTTCCGTCAGGATTGTTCAACCCGGCTTCAGTTACCTTCCCGGCGCCGCAGCCCCTGAGTCAGGCAAGCAGCACCTTGCAGGTCACTCTTACGAATTCGGGCCAAGCCGCGCTGGTGCTGGGATCGACAGCTCCAACGCTCTCGGGCGCCAACCCCGGCGACTTCTCGATCACGCAGGGGACAACCTGCGCAGCCAACCTCTCGCTGGCCCAGAACTCCTCTTGCGTCTTTAATCTCGTGTTCACCCCAACGGCCTTTGGCGCACGGACGGCCACGCTATTGGTTACTGACAACTCAGGCGGAACTGCCGGAACCGTTCAATCTCTCCAGATCAGCGGAACCGGACAGAACCCGCTAGCTGTTCTCAGCGCGGCCAGTTTGACGTTTCCGGGTCAGGGCGTAAGCACCTCTAGCGCGGCACAGATGGTGGTGCTTACGAACACCGGTAACAGTGCCCTGACTCTGGCGGCTAGTCCAATTAGCCTTTCGGGCGCCGATCCGGGCGACTATTCTGTTGCCACCGCTACAACATGCAGTTCTAGCCTTTCGATCGCCTCCAACGGAACCTGCGCGATCTCCATCGTATTTTCTCCAACCTCCACCGGAACCAGAACTGCGACTCTGTCCATCACGGACAACTCGGGGGGGGCGGCCGGGACCACGCAGATGGTCGCCTTGTCAGGCACGGGAACAGGTTTGCCTCAAGCTGCTTTGACACCATCCACACTGACATTCGCGACTCAGAATCTATCGACCGTAAGCAATGCGCAAACTGTGACGCTCACCAATACGGGACTCGCCAATCTCTCCCTGAGCGCAACTCCCTTGTCAATCTCCGGCTCCGCCTCCGCGGACTTCGCGGTGGCCTCCGGGACAACGTGTACGCCAGCCTTCTCGCTCGCGCCAAACAGCTCCTGCGTTATCCATATAACCTTTGCCCCAACCCTGAGCGGCTCGAGATCCGCAACGCTGTCTGTCTCGGATAACTCCGGTGGCGCCGCCGGTTCCGTCCAGACTGTGGCACTTACCGGTACCGGCGTAAATCCCATAACCATCTCTCTCTTTCCCACTACTCCGGATGTTGAGGTAGCCACCACCCAGCAATTTACTGCGATCTTCCAGCCCAGTAGCGGAGCGGGATCGGTAATCTGGACCGTCTCCGGAACAGCCTGCAACGGTAACCCCTGCGGAACAGTCAGTTCCAGCGGACTCTATTCTGCGCCTGCAACTCTATCGGCCACCGCGGCGGATACCGTAACAGCCACCCTGGCTTCCGATACCACGGTGCATGGCTCAACTCTCGCCAATCTGTTCCTCAAGCCCGTAATGGCTAGTACATCCGGACAAACGGAAACAGTTTCCGCTGGTCAGTCGGCCACTTACAACCTCTCCCTGGCAGGTGGAACAGGGGATCTGACGAAGCCCCTCACAATCGCGTGCCACACCACACTCCTACCCACCGGAGTTACATGTCCCTCCGTCATGGTCGAGCCTTCGGCTAGTGCCACTAACTTCACCTTTACCGTGGCGACCACTGGTCCCCAAACCACAGCATCACTGCTTTCAAACAAACTCGCGCTCTGGGCGTTCCTACTCCCGGTCGGTGCCCTCTCTCTGTTCCGTTCCAGACGCAGGCTCCAACTTGGGCGCCAGTTTGGATTCTTAATGGTGATCCTCGTTTCAACATTCTGTTTGTTCTTCGCATCTGGCTGTGGAACAAATGGCTCTTTGAGCCAAGCTGCTACCACTAACTTCAGCCAGACCCCAACGGGGGTTTACACCATTCAATTGGATGGCACGGGGCCGAGCGGAGTGCCCGACGATGGCATCGGATATCTCACCCTCGTCGTCAAATGACGGAGCACCCGCCCTCACAATGCATAAAACAACTTACACCACAACGGCCGCAAACACCAACTAGAAGCGAACTTACAAATAGCTCGAGGGAGTTTCATGACGAAGCGGACGGGACTATTGTTGTTCTTGATTACGTCGTGGGTTGGCTTAGGATGTCCTGCCCAAACAATCGTTCCTGGAACGCCGGGCTTCTGCACGGATAAGACCGAAAAGCTGTATTGCCTCTTGCCCGTCCTGTTCGATGAAGCCAACCCGAATCCATTCACGCCAATCACTTCGGCGTTTGCAACCCAACTCACCCAGTTACCGCTGGCGTCGCCCGCGTCAGGCATCATTTACACCATCGATCCGAGGATTGCGATTCCGGTCCGGTCCGGACAGGAAACCTACGGTCCCGTCCTCACAGAACGTGGCGACACAATCGGCGAATACAAACTCTTTGTGGCATTCACGTATCAGCGCTTTACCTTCTCCAGTCTGGATGGCATCAGCCTCAATAAGATTCCGGTCGTGTTTAACGTTTGCTCCATCACGGGTCAGTGCTCGCCCATCGGGACGACCAACCAGCTAACCCTCAACGTTAACCAATACGCCTTCTTCGGTACCTTCGGTCTCACTAATCGCATCGACGTATCCATGGCCGCGCCGATCAACAGCGTAACTGAGTCAGCTTCGTCCACAAGCTGCGCGCCTTGCAACGGACCCATAGACTATTCCAATCCTTCTAACCCCATCCAGTATGTGTTCAAGCCCGCCAGCTTATCCGGGCAGCGCGTCGGACTTGGTGACATCGTATTCCGCGTTAAGGGCCAGGTCTTCAAAGGGTCTAAATATAAGCTCGCGTTGGGAACCGACTTTCGTGCACCCACGGGAGACGAATTGGACCTTCTCGGCTCTGGAGCCCACGGAGTGAGACCGTTCGTCGCATTTTCCAGAGGCGGCACAGTTTCTCCACACATCAACGTGGCCTATCAGTGGAATGGCAGCTCGATTCTTGGCTCGCAAACCGCCGGCACGCAAGGCAAACTGGCAGATGATTTCTTTTACTCTGCAGGCGCAGATGCGGCTCTGGGTTCTAAAATCACCGTCGCCGTTGATTTTCTCGGCGACTATGTATCGAATCAGTTCCGCCTCAAGAGTGTAATGACGACAACTCAGCCCGGGACAACTGTTCCCGACGTCGCCGTAGTGACGGGTGACTTCCTGACCGCCAAGGGATCGGTCGGCCTCAAATACAACCCCGTCGCCAATCTGCTTGTTACCGGAAACGTGCTGTTCCGCCTTGACCACAACGGCCTGCGCAATAACCCGGTCCCTCTAGTCGGCGTGTCGTACACCTTTTGACGCCACCTTTGTACCCCCTGATGGTGCGATGAGCTCGCTAGTTCGAAACTAGTCGTCTTTGCGAAAACCAGAATCAATCAATCAATGTCCTTTGTTTCTTAACCCACACTTTGTGGAACAGTGCTTTTGAGCTCCTTCGTCCTATTGTTTTCATCGGGATGCATCCCGTACTTTCGCAAGCCTTCCGGGACAGAAACTGCGGGTTCTAGAGCACTTGTTCTGTTTCAAAAGGGCTAATCCAGGCGATAGTGTTGAGTAGCCTTTTGTAACGGGTCTTGAGGAGCAACTTGGAGTAGCCGAATGTGGGAGTTCTTGGCAATGCTTTGCATAGTCACTTGATGCAAAATCGCCGAGTCACTCAGTGAGCACTCCGAGGGTTCCCCAAGGTTCCAATCTTCCAGATTCCTGGCGGATGCACGGGGGTAGTTTTGACTTTATGCAACCGGTACAAGGGTGTACCGAAGTCTAATTAGATTCTGGCAACCATAGCGGTTTTGATACAATCGGCACATGGAGACTCAGATGGAACGCCTACGAAGATTCGCCGACCAGCAGGCCGTTATACGGCCTGCCGATCTGGAGCGTCTGTCCGTCCCGCGCAACTATCTCGGGCGTCTCGTCCGAGCAGGGAGGCTGGAGAGGGTAGGGCGAGGACTCTATTCATCAGCCGACCATCCACCCACGGAGAACCGGACGCTGCTGGAGGTCTGCCGTAAAGTGCCTCAAGCCGTGGTCTGTCTCTCATCGGCGCTCCGCTTCCATGAACTCACGACTGAGAACCCCTTTGAAGTCTGGATCGCTCTGAAACCCGGAGCTTGGTCGCCTCGCATCGAGTACCCGCCAATTCGCGTTGTCCGCTTCTCAGGAGCTTCCCTCCACTTTGGCGTCGCGGAGCATCTTGTCGAGGGAACCAAGATCAAGATCTACAGCCCGGCGAAGACCGTTGCCGACTGCTTCAAGTTCCGGTCGAAGATTGGAACGGAGCTGGCGATTCAAGCTCTTCGAGAGTGCTTTCGCGAGAAAAAGGCCACTATGGACGAACTCTGGGAGGCGGCGAAGGTCTGCCGAGTCGCCAACGTCATGCGTCCGTACATGGAGTCGCTGTCTTGAGCAAATCTGTCACCAACGTCGCAGCGTCAGTTCGTCAGCGTCTCCTCAACCTTGCGCGTGAGAGTAAACAAGACTTTGGGTTGCTGTTGACGAAGTACGCACTGGAACGCCTGCTCTTCCGAATCAGCCAGTCGGAGCACAAGACGGCTTTCATTCTGAAGGGAGCGTTGCTCTTTGAACTCTGGGCGGAGCAGACCCATCGACCGACGCGGGACGCAGATTTTCTCTCTATTGGTGACAGCGACCCTCGCCTCTTCGAGGCCATCTTCAAGGAGATCTGCGTTCTCCCAGTCGTAGAGGACGGACTGATCTTCGATCCGTCGAGCGTGACCGCACGGCAGATCAAGGAGGGTGCGGACTATGAAGGGGTGCGGGTCAGCTTCCTCGGCTATCTGGAGAAGGCACGAATTCCCATGCAACTCGACATTGGATTCGGCGACGCCGTAACGCCTCCGGCAGTCGAGACTGCGTTTCCGACGATTCTGGGTGGGCCGGCAGCCGTGCTGCTCACCTATCCAAGAGAGACGGTCGTTGCAGAGAAGTTCGAGGCGATGGTGAAGCTCGGCATGGCGA
>PLUT01000089.1:45458-50394 GCA_003162875.1 Granulicella sp. | reverse complement strand
GCGTTCACGGCGGAGTTCTTTGACGATGAATCGAAGCAACGCCAGTGGGCCGCCTTCAACAGAAAGAACAAGCTGTATATCGAGGCCGTTCCGTTCAAGACTGTTATGGACGACATCGAGCAATTCATCATGCCGTTGGTTCTTGGAGTGACAGCGGAGGGACATTGGAGCCGCTCGTGGCAAGCTGGTGGTTCTTGGCGGGATTGACTGTTCTTGAGCAGGGGACGATCTGGCGGATTGCCGGAAGGAAAATCCCCTGGAATTCGCTTCGATCCTAGCTCTATCCCCGGCTAACCTCTACCGACCTTTTCCTCGAATTGGCAAAGATATTTTCCAAGTGGGCAGAGGTCTTGTCAGAGTTGCTGCCGTCAGTCATCTGGGCACAATCCGGGCACACTTTTTGAGCATGGATAGGCCGTGTGATCTGGGCACAGAATTTTGGCAATCTGGGCACACTTTTGGCGCATCGGCAAAAGGGTCAAACCGCTGCTTTCCTGCGGCAGAGGTCTTGGTCGTTTTATGCCAAAAACGACGACCTCTTCCGTTGATTAGGGCAGAAGTCGAGTTCGAAAGGGGCTAAAATTACGTGGGAACAGTAAGGACACGCTAAGGGTTACCAAGGGTGTCTCAGGGTGCTAAAACGGGCCATCCGTGCCCCCTGATTGCTATAAGTTACGAGTTGTCTATTCACTGTCACGGCAGAGGTCGCGGGTTCGAGCCCCGTCGTCCCCGCCATAGATTCTAAATAGTTTAGAAGCTCTGGCGACCCACAGTGACAACCCGAGTTTCAGCCCCCTAGTGCTCCTAGGCCGGGATCGACGAAAACTACGTCTCAGCAAATATCGCGGATATTCTGAACAAGGCGATCAAGGCAATTGAGATCAAAGGCTCGATGCACGTTTTGCGGGAAATATGTGTTGTCGAGAAGATTAGCGATCTCGGTCCGATACTGGTGAAGATCGTCGGCTGCTTTTAATGCTAGCTGAGCATGAGTGGACTGGTGAGTTAGAGTTGCCTGTTTCGCGCGGAAGATGCCGATCGCGCACAGTCTAGACCCTCGTACATATTCGCGGTACAAGGAAAGTATCGTTTCGATATGCGCCTTGAACTCAGCCGGGATGGGAAGCGAGCCGGCTTGAAGAATCCCGGGGAGTCTCTGGACCTCTGCCAATGCCTCATCCTTTTCCGCGACGATCGCCGCGATGTTCTCATCCGTGGGCTCGATGCGGTTATTCGCTCCCGGTTCCCAGTCCTCGAGCCCTGCATGGACTTTCATGTAAAAGAGAGCGTTGTCCACGTTATCGAAGAAGCGCCCATTGACGTAGAACATGAAGCCTCTGACGTAGTATGTCTTCAATGCCACGGCATAGGATGCCTTCATGAAGTTTCTGAGGCGCGTGAGGTACGCCGGCGGTATGGGGACAGGAGCAGACTCCAGCGATTCCGGGACAAGTGCATCGAAGAGGCCGGTCTGCAGCCACGCATGGTAAATATCGTCGATATTTTGCATTGTGCTCTGGCTCAGTAAGGCCCCGGCGACCAGATTCAGCAGGTTGAAGCTGTTGAAATCGCTTTCGCCGGTCATCGACTCGAGATCGGTTCGGAACCAGGCGCCAGTCGCTCCATGCGCGCGGTCGTATATAAGTTTCCGCTGCATATCTTCTGCGATGCCGCAGGGGAAAAGGCCACAGCCATAGAATTGTCCCCAGCAATCAAACTCAATCCATTGCCGATTGCCATCCACGTGGCCGATGCGGGGGTTGTTGGGAAAGGTCATATAAAAGTCGTGAGGTGTGGTCTTAAGGGCGGCCACGATGTTTGGCGACACGCTCTGAACCGCATCCATCACCAGATTCTGATTGGCCTTCGAGTAAGAGAAATCCCGCACCACGAGCGTCTTCCCGTGGCTCTGAATCGGCTCGTACATTGAGCTGATCAGCTTCGTGTACCACTCCATGGGGGTGGTGTTCGCGCAGCTCGGGCAATCGCAGGTGCCCATCGCGATGGAGAGCTTGCTCTCGAATGTTCCTGGGCTGACGATGACACCGTCCAAGCCGGGAATGATGTCGAAGAGCTCGTCGTACTTGGTGCGAAGGAACTCCCACCAGAAAGGGCTGGTGGGACAGACTGTACCATTTTCCCCCAGTATCTCCGGATGGATCTCGGCCAGTCCTTCTCCATACTCGATCTCGGTGACCTCGAAAAAGAATTTAATATTGCGCTTCTTCGCTTCCGCTGCGACATTTTTCAGGTAATCGCGAGCGGTCGGGAGAAACACGGCTCGCTCGTGAACACCTTGAATCGTCCGCTGGTAGGTTCGGACGTCCATGGGAAAGT
The DNA here is from genome assembly GCA_003162875.1 of Granulicella sp. GTDB lineage: Bacteria > Acidobacteriota > Terriglobia > Terriglobales > Acidobacteriaceae > Edaphobacter. The sequence continues at coordinate 48,057 of PLUT01000089.1, read as the reverse complement.
ATTTGTCGGGCCAGACCACCGCATCCTGCAACTTGTCCTGGTGGAAGATCAGCAGGTTCAGGTTCAGTTTCTCCATCAAGGAGAAAGCCGTCGAGACCGACTTCCAGTCCCACATTCTGCGGCTATGGATCTCAAGGCCGCGAACTTCAAACTCGGGTTTCTCCCACACTTTTTGGATGTGAGGTGCGGCGAGCGCCGATGTCGATTGAGCAAGTGTGGCCATTGGAAGCGCAGAAAGCGCAGAGGTGCACGCAGCGCTTTCCAGAAATTGTCTGCGATTCATATGAGTCCTCCTTGTTTCAACTCGATGACACTGGTTCATCCTGTGGGAGTGAATGGACCGGGCATCGCGGTTTGGATTGGTGTCAGCCAAAGTGCCCGAATTGATGGCCCAGGGCGTCGCCGTTAGGGGTATTATCCATCGATGGTCGAAATCGAAACAAAGTCTCTTTCAGAAAACGCCTACCAGCCACTGAAGCCCGGAGAATCCTACCAGCCCATCGTGCCTGCGGAGGCGAAGGTGCCGGAGCTTACGCCGCGCTCGATCCTTTGGGGCGTTGTGTTTTGCGCGATTTTCACGGTCGCTTCGGCATATTCGGGACTGAAGGTTGGCCAGGTGATGGAGGCCGCAATCCCCATCTCCATCCTTACCATCGGCCTGGCACGGGTTTACAGGCGCCGCTCGAGCCTGCTTGAGAACGTCATCATCACGGGAATCGGGGGCGCAGCCGGCGGCGTGGTTGCCGGCGCCATTTTCACGCTCCCAGCGCTTTACATTCTTCACCTCGATCCTCACCCGGTGCAGACCATCTTCATCTGTTTGGCGGGCGGCTGTCTCGGTGTTCTCTTCCTCATTCCTCTGCGACGGTACTTCGTCCGCGAGATGCACGGCCTGCTGCCTTATCCTGAGGCGACAGCCATCACCGAAGTGCTCGTTACCGGAGAGAAAGGCGGTTCGCAGGCCAAGCTGCTGTTGCAGGCAACCGCTATCGCGGGCGTTTACGACCTCTTCGTAACCACGTTTCAAGTTTGGAAAGAGTACGTGGATTTCCAGTTCGTCCCCGTAATGCATTCTCTTGCCGACCGGGCCCGGATGGTATTCCGATTCGACGCCATAAGCTTCATCCTGGGTCTTGGCTATGTGATGGGCTTGCGCAGTTCAATGATTCTCTGTGCAGGCGGCGTTCTTTCCAACTTCGTTCTGGTCCCGTTGATCTGGTTCATCGGCAGCCACATGGACGCCTCTGTGTACCCCGCCATAATTCCCGTTTCGAAGATGACCGCGGTGGATATCTATCGCAACTATGTGCGCTTTATCGGCGTGGGAGCCATCGCCACGGCCGGCATCATCGGCATCATCAAATCGCTGCGGATCGTTGCCGGATCGTTTGGCATCGCGTTGCGCACCTTTCGCCATGGCGAGGCCGCGCAAACGGAGCGCACCGACCGCGATATTCCGATCATCTTTGTCCTTCTCGGCGTGATTCTGAGCGCGATCGGCGTGGCGGCCTTCTTTGGATATTTTCCCGTCTCCTGGACGGTAGTCGTCGTGGGCCTGGGATTGACGCTGCTCTTCTCGTTCTTCTTTACTTCAGTGGCGGCCAACGCCATTGCGACAACGGCTCGCAATCCGGTTTCGGGGATGACGATGCTGACCATCATCATCTCCTCGACCGTGTTGTTGCGCTTCGGCCTCTCGGGAACCACAGGGATGTTCTTCGTGATGGCCATCGCGGGTATGGTCTGCACGGCCCTTTCCATCTCCGGGCAAACCATTACCGACCTGAAGACCGGTTATTGGCTCGGCTCCACTCCAGCTGCGCAGGAGAAGGTTAAGTTTCTGGGCGTCCTCACTGGGGCGGCCGTCGCCGGGCTGACCATCGTCATGCTGGCCCATACGTTTCAGTTCGGAGAAGCGACGGCAGGAGACCCGCGGCCGGTTCTCGCATCGCCGCAGGCTTCCATCATGAAGGCCCTGGTGGAGGGATTCATGAGCCACCAGCCGGTCGCCTATCTCCTGTTCGGCGTGGGAGCGATGGTCACGCTGGTTCTTGAGATGCTCGGCCAGCCTTCACTCATCTTCGCTCTGGGAATGTATCTGCCGCTGGAGCTGAACACTCCCGCTTTGGTGGGAGGATTCTTATCGCATTTCCTGAATAAGCGCTCGGATAAAGCCCGAGGCGCGCACGGCAAGGGGATTCGTGAGCGCGGTGTAATCATTGCTTCGGGACTGATGGCAGGCGGCGCGCTCGGAGGCGTGTTAGGCGCGGCCCTGCGGCTCATTCCAGGGTTTCGCGAGGATCTGATCAGGACCTCATTCTATGCTTACGATCCCGTCTCTCAATCCGTTTCCGCGCTGCTGTTTGCTGGCCTCTGTCTGTATGTCTGGTTCGGNNGACGCCGTGCTCGGCATCGACACACTCTGGGGCGGTGATGTTCTGTGTCCCTCGGGCACGGGGCGATTCATTGCCGATTCCTGGTTTTCCGATGAGCCGATGCCAGCCGCTTACACGCATCCGGCAGCAGCGCGTTTGCGGCAATCCGGCGGCGTCGCAGGCAAGAGCGTCGATCGGGAGGCAGTCGAGGAGTATCTGCGCCA
>PLUT01000089.1:37315-45424 GCA_003162875.1 Granulicella sp. | reverse complement strand
GGTGATCCGGTGCCGTACACTCGCTCGGTTGAAGCGGCGACGGCCAAGCCGCCTGAGCCCTCGAGGCTGGCGAGAAAACGCGAACGCGTTTCCGAATTGCTGGGCCGCGCCGGATACTCCTCGTCCGCTACGGGAGGGTTACTCGAGGCAGTCGATGCCTGGCGCCGGGACCGTGTGATCCCGATGGCATCGGTGCGTGCGCTGGGCGCCGCCGTGATCGCGCATTTCGATAACCTCAGCGCAAAGAACCTGCTGCCGTATCTTCCCCAGGAGCTTGCGCGAGTGCCTCGGGCGAACATCGATTTCCTGCCCATCAAGGAGGCCTGGTTTTCCGGTTCTATGAACTACATCGGCCGGGCGCGCAACGCCGACGGCACTCCGCAATACGAAGCGGCCTACGAGATCAATGCTTCGTTGCAGATCTCATATCCGGAGTTTGAGCAGCTCGTAAGTCACGAGGTGGTACCCGGACACGTCACCACCTTTGCCTACCTGCAGAACTTGTATGTCCGCGGAAAAGCGGGCTTCGAGGCCACGGTCCTCACCATGAACACGCGCGCCGCCACCCTGTTTGAGGGAATCGCCAACAATGCGATCTTGATCGCACATGGCGTCACCGAAGTCGACCAGTTGCCGGACGACGACTTGCAGATTGGCGTGCTGCTTGCACTCTTGCAGGATGATGCAAAGAACCAGTCGTCATATCTGACCTGGGGCGAGGGAAGACCGCAGCCCGAAGTGCAAGCCACGCTGCGCCGCGATTTCCTGGTCACGGAAGAACGCGCCGATAAACTCTCCGGCGCCTGGGGGCGGCATCCCCTGATGGGCCGAATGTATCTTCCGTCCTACCGCGCTGGCACAGAAAAAGTCGCTGAACTCCGGCGAACGTACGCTCCAGGCCAGGTACTTCCGGCAATCTACGGATGCAACGGATTAGTCGACATTCAAACCATCGATCAGATTCTGAAAGATGAGAAGGCATCCGGCCATGCCGCATAGGCTAGTGGCGCAGGACACGAAGTTTGTGTATCCCGGCCACGATTAGTTCTAAAAGAATCCATAAGTTATTGTGCTAGCGGTTTACGCGAACGGGACGTTATTCGGGAGCTTTGTGGTTGAGAACGGCTCCGGATTCACCTCCTCGGCCAGCATGACCGTTCCGGCATCGGAGATTCCGTATGGCACGCTGCAAGTGGTGGCCGAATACACCGGCGGGTTTGGCATGGATCCGTCAATCAGCAACGCGGTTCCGCTGACAGTGACCGCAAGTGATTTTTCGCTGATCGTTGCCGGCAGGAATCTTTCTGTTGCCTCCGGTCAGTCGGCCTCTGTGCCGGTGACGCTGGGCGGCCCTGCTTCAGCGAGTATCACCGTAGCGCTCAGTTGCCAGCCTTCCTCTGCCCAGATTGGTTGCACGGTCACGCCGAATCCAGCGAGCCTGACCGGGAGCGGTTCAGCCAGCCTGACCATCAACGCATTCACCTTGGCCAGCGCAGCCTCGATCCCGGAGGGCCCAGCCAGGGATAGACGCATGGGCGCGTCGGGAGAAGCGATGGCCGCTGCGTTCCTCTTCCTGCTGGTGTTGCCGAACCGGAGGCGCAGCAAAATGCCAATGTTGTTGCTGGCTCTGATTGCCACGCTTGGATTCTCGATCGGGTGCGGCGGCGGCGGCTCCGCCGCACCCTCCTCGGGGTCGCAGACCACGCCGGCGCCCGCAGGAGGTTACAGCGTCGTGGTGACGGGCATTTCCGGAGGAATCACGCACAATGCGACGGTGACCATTACGGTGCAATAGTTGCCTCAATGAAAGCAAGATGAGAGGCATCGAGTTGCATCCGCATCACGGGTTCGGCACGCCGTCGTTGTTATAAAGGCCCGCCAAATTCGGGGGGTTCGGGGGAATCGCCGGGGTGCCCGTCCCAATGATATACGTGTAGTCGTTCCATCCTGTCGTTGGCGGAGCAGCCGAGGTATTAGTCAACTCCAGCCGCAGCGCGTCGTCCGACGCCCCTTGCGGCTGGCTCATCCCGATTGAGATCACGTTGTCGCCGCCGACCGTCTGAACCAGATCTGCCGATGGCCATTGCATTACAAACCACTGCGTGTACCCCGAAGGTGCCGAACGGGACATGCAGTCACTCAAGTTGGTGCGGCTCCAGACGTAGGCAGGATTAGGAAGACCATTCAGCGAAATGACATAGCTCCCTTCATCGCAAGCCACTGAAACCGAAAGCTCGACATAAGCCTCCGAGGCGAAGTTTGCCGGAGTCGCAAAGTGAACCTGCCACGCTGGAATGCCCGTCGTCACCCCATTCGTCCCAGTCGCCCCAGGCAGAGCGGCTACGTAGGCAGGGATGCTGTTATCGAACGGGGTCGAATAGTCGTCATACCCGTACGTGTTGTCGGGGACGGCGGTGCCGCCGGCGGGGGGGGGTGTGCTGTTGGGGTCGTACAGCCCTGGATCGAAGCTCGTGCCCCAGTGGTTATAGTTCCACTTGGTCAGATCGTTGGTGGCCGGCGTGCTGCCGACCGCTGTCGCGTAGTAAACAACGGCGCCCTGGTTGGCCGCAAAATCCGCCCAGTAGTTCCAGTTGCCCGAGTACTCGCGATCGTCATTGCCGTTAGTTGTATGACCGTGCAGGAACTCGTGCGACGAGCGGTCCGGCGTCCCAATCGTGAAGACCGGCGGGTTCGTCCCGCCAAAGTTTTCCGGAACCCAGGTCGCTGCGGACACGGTCGTGGTGCTGTTTGCGGTCACCCCAATGCCGTCCTGGCGATACTCACCCCACTGCCCCAGCACATAGACACTCAGACGATACGTCCCTGGCGCTACGCCGGTAAAGGTCGCCGAGCCGGTACTGCTGATATCCGCCCAATACTGTAAGCCGTTGCACGAAACCTGGAAGTTTACGCCCGGATCGCTCAGAACCGCCCACGCCGTGTGCGCGCCGCCGGTTACGCCAGTCATCTGGATCGAGACCGAACCACGCGCCGTGGAAGGAACATAGCCCGCAGCCACCAGTTGCGGCTCGTTGTCATATTCAGGCACGATGGCCGTTTCGGCCGAGATCGCGTCCGCGTACATTTCGGCCTGCGTCGCGAGTACATTGCCGGTCTGGTTGTAAGACTGCCCCAAGGTGTTGACGTGGATGTAATACGGCCCGAACAAGCGGTTGTACGTCACCCCCGACGCTGTATTCATATTGATCGGCAGGTCCTCATGGTCCGAGTACGCCTCGATCATGTCGATGTTGCCGGTGAAGTACAGGTCCTGCTTCGTGGGTCCGCCGACCAGCGTCTCCAGACTCGGCAGCACCGTCCACACCCCATACGTGGTGCCCGACGAGGCCGCACCGTACAGGCCGTGCGCCTGGTGCAGATACTCATACCCTGCAAAGTCATACTTGGTGTCGAAGTAGCGCCCAAAGACACCAGGTATATCCGAAAAGCCATGCAGGTCCGTAACCGCGTTCGATACGCCGGTGCGCCCAGGATCGGTGGTCGAAGTATCCGCAACGGATGGCCGCGTTACGTCCTCCACGCCCAGGATGCCAAGGCCGGAGTTCACCTCGTAGGTGTGGGTGAATATCGACTGATTGTCGCGGAAGACCCACTGGATCTGCCCAACACTCGCCGCGGTGTCCGACGTATTGTGAACGAGCTCGACATACGTATGGACCCCGGGATCGTTCGGGAAGACCACCCAGTGTTCAACGAAGGTGTATTCATTGCCTGAATTCGCTGAATCGGGAAGCGTCAGCGACCAGTCGAAATAGGGCATGCTGCCGGTGCCGGTGGTGCATGTCGTCGGACCGGTAACGGTTCCGCCCACGATGGTGCAGGCCGCAACTGGCGTTGCCGGAACCCCAGTCGTTGTCGGAACGCTTGCGTTGTCAAGCGAGCCGGTGTTGTCCATGTACAACCCGTACGGCTGGCCGTTCGAAGTAGTCGTGGTATCGACCAACTGGTCCGTGTAGCCGTCCAGAACCCAGCTAACCAGATTCCCCGAACTCGAATTCCAGTTGAACGTGATCGCTCCGTTGTCGATCACCCACGCATTCGCAGTGGTGGTGTTCACCGCAATCGTGAACGGCGTCGCCGTGCCGGACAAAGAGATCGCCTGCGTGCCACTGCCTGCGTTGTCGGTCAGCGTGAGCGTCGCCGCATAGGTTCCCGCCACCTTGGGTCCAAAGAAGAAGAATATGTCGCACGAGGCCCCAACCGCTACGGTACTTCCGCAGTTGGTCGTCTCGTTGAATGGATTCGCCCCCGCACCGCTCATCGCGGGCGAAGCAAGTGTCAGCGCTACCGAGCCATTATTGGTCACGACCACTGCCTGGCCCGTACTCACGCTTCCCGCCACTATCGTGGGGAAAGTGATTGAGGGGACCGTGGGGGGCGTGCTTGTACCCGCGTCCAGACCGAGGCCTACGGGGGTATCGGCGGTACCCGTCAAAGCCGCTGCCGCCGGACTGACCGCGGCGCCGCTGCTGTTCACATTCAACGACGCCGAGAAGGTACCCGGTGTGCTCGATGTGAAGGTCACTGTGATCGTGCAGTGTGCGCCGACGGCCAGGGGCGCTGTGCAGTTGTTAGTCTGGGTGAAATCGCTCTGGTTGGTGCCGGTGATCGACACGCTGGGCGTCTTTATGGTCGCCGTACCCGTGTTCGTCAAGGTCGCGGTCTGCTGTTGGCCCGTCGACAACACAGTACTGAAGCTAAGCGTGGGAGTCAGCGATGCCAGCAGCGTGGCGCCGGGCCTTTCGCCGATAAAGCCGGTCTGGACCGCGGTAGCAATCGGCGTCACCACCGGGGACGCCACGCCCACCAGGTAGTACAGATTGCTGCCGTTCCGCGTCTTGAACCACACATTTCCGGACCCGTCGATTGCCGCGCCGGTCGGAGCTCCAATCGTGGAATTCGAGAAGAATCCCCAGACACCCGCTCCCGAAGGCGACAGAGCCGTAAGCGTGGTTCCGTTGTTGCTCGGAACAAACTCTGAGATCCCACCGCCCGCGGCCGTGCTTCCTGTTCCATTGGCGTTGACGACCCACAGGTCTCCTGTGCCGTCGATAGCCATCCCCTGCGGGCCGAACAACCCGCCTTCCGTGCTGCCGTTCGTTCCTATGGCGTACTGGGTTACGGTCGGGGACGCAACCGTAGCGGGAGAAGTGGATATATTGATGTATTCCAGCCCGGTTGCGCCTGATGTGGTTGTCGTTGTGGATCCCCACGCATTGCCGCTTGCATCCGCAGCGAGCCAGTACACCAAGGTCGGAAGCGGGGTTGTGGAACCTACTATGGAAGTTGTCCCGGTGTTCGTGATGCGCGGAATTATGATGGGGCCGCTAGTGGCCTCGGGGCCACCAGCTGTGTTCGCCGGCCATACATACCCGGCCTCGTCGATTGTGCTGGTCGCGTAGTAGGCCCCGGTTGTCGTCCTTCCGGTTCCTGCGTTCAGTGTCAAGTTCCCGGTAGCGGCGCCGGCTACCAGTTCACTCTCGTAAAATCGGTTTGACGAGGTGCTGGCCCCATCGCCGATATAGAGATTGTTATTCCCATCGATCGAGATGCCCGCCGGTGAATATCCCACAAGATAGGCGCTCGCCGCGCCAGTTCCAGGGGCGACCTTCACAACCGGAGCTTCGATCTGCCCCGAGATGGTGTTGGTTGTGCCGCTATAGGACGTAGCCCAGGCATAGCCATTGGTATCGATCGCGATCGCGTCGCCCGAATGTGTTCCTCCCAGGTTGACCGGGGTAGTGCAGGTCGTGCAACTGGAAAATTGCCAGCCGCCGACCACGGGAGCGGTGGTAGTCGGCGCAAACTGAACCTGGCCCGCCGGGTTGAATTCAGTTACGTCCAGCCCCGTGGTGCTGGAAGTAAGGGAAGAGGTCCATATGTTGCCAGAGCCATCAATCGCAACGCTTGACGCGAAAGTTGTTCCTGTCGTTCCCGTCCATTTGACGTCGATGGTCCAGTCCGTGAGGCTGGCGTTGTACGGGTTGAAAGGGATCGCCGTCCCGAAGATGTAGTTGCTGGCGAGGTAGGCCGGCTCTCCCGGCGAGTTGGGCATATTCAACCCGGCAGGATTGGTCGCCAGATAGTACGCCGCCTGGATCGTGTCCGTCGGCGAAGGGGAGCCTGTCGGCGTCGTCGCCGTGAACAAGCCGGAACAGGTGCCAACGCCGGTGCCGGTGCCGTTGGTGTTGATGCATGCCGCGAGGACATCCGCCATCGTGTTGATCTTGGTCGAGTCCGGCGTAATCGTGGTGGCGTATGGGCCAGTGGTGATGTTCGGGCCGTTTATCGTCGTCGGGCCTGAAGTCCCAGTGCCAATAGTGACCAGGTTGCCGACCTGCATAAACGCATTGGCCATGCCCGTGACGTTCGCGGCGGGCGCGCCGATCGTCCATGCCGGTGTGCCGCTGGGCGTGATGCTCATGAACTGTTGCAGCGCTGTCACCGAGGCGACCGTCGTTACCTCGTTGACGACCACATAGGTGTTTCCTGTTGTCGAGCTGCAGGGTGATGGCAACGCAGCCATCAACGCGGCATCCCCGTTGCCTCCAGCGCCAGTGTTTCCGCCCAGCGAAGTGATGTACAGGAACTGCCCGGTGGTGCAAGGGGAGACCCCGCTGAGATTATTGAAGGTGAAGTTTCCGTTCTGATCCGTCGAGGCGGTCGCAACTTGGGTTTGCCCAGTACCGTAGCTGTAGGTGCCTCCGGTGCCATTGCTGCCCCCTGTGCCGGCGGCCCACAATGTCACCGCCGCCCCGATGATAGGCGAATTCGCACCATACACTCGTCCGCCTAGACCGGCCTTTGCGGTCGGCGAACCCGATGTGCCGCCCCCAGTCGTCGTCGTAGTGGTCCCACCTCCGCCGGCCGGGCCTCCGGAGAACGCGCAGCCGGTGAGAGCTAACAAAAGAGTTCCAAGGATTGAGGGCGTGCAAAGGCGAGCAGCGCGGAGGACGGACATTTTTATGCCTCTCTTGGTGAGATGTCGGTCAGTTGCGACTTACGTTGATGGGTTGTGCGACTCGCCGTTCCCGCTTGATCTGCAGTCCATCGAGCAGGTGCTACGTCCTGGCGGCGCAGTTGAGCATACATTTCAAAGTTGAAAATTATGTTTCAATCAGAAATCGTTTTTCTAAAGAAACAAGAGCCTACGATTCGCCCGAATGCTTTGTCAAGCATTCCTGTTGTGCGACGCGAGGCCAACTTCGCCGGCAGCTTTCAAGCCGCTGATCCTTCAAAGGTGTCGCGCCGCTGATCCTTCCAAGTTGTCGCGCCGCTGATCTTCCAAGTTGCCATTCTGAGCTGGCCCTTCAAGCCTGTCATTCTGAGCGCAGCGAAGAATCCCCGCATTTGCCTCTTGCCGGGTCCCCGTCCCCGCGTACACCAACTGATGGCCGTTAGCTGAATAGCTCATAGCTCATTAATTGAAAAGCCCCGCCACATCCCTCACCCGGTCGCGGCCCAGGCATCCACGACCTATCCCGCAAAAACGCCGCCAAAAATCTTGTCAAGGCCCTCGCCCTGTGCAAAAGCGGTCCATGTCACACCATCCAGACAAGATCAAAAATCCCGCAAGAATGCATTTGAGTTATGCTCCGTTTGGTACCCTTAACATAGTTGGATTAGGCAGAAAAGACCCGGCCTCCAACGGGGCCCCCGGCCAGNNATCATTGTCATTCTGAGCAGAGCGAATGGGGTCCCCGGCCAGCTCGCTGGCTGGGGTAGGAAGAATCCCCGCATTTGTCTCTTGTCGTCGCCACCGGCTACAGGGGAGCCAAAATTCGCGGTCAGGGATCCAAACCAGAGCCAGTCTGTTAGCGCAAGGGAACTCGCCGTCGCTAACCCGATTGCTTCATCGAATGCTGTTAACCAGAAAGGGACTTCCCCACTGCTAACTAAGCTTATTTGCAACAAAAGACGAGCTAATTCTGGGGAAATTCAATGCCGCGCCGCTGACCTTCGAACTTGTCATGCTGACCTTCGAACTTGTCATTTTGAGCGCAGCGAAGTATCCCCGCATTTGTCTTGCGGAGCCCGCCTGTTAACTCAAAGGGGACTCCCCTCCGCTAACTCCTTTGTTTTTGTCAA
>PLUT01000089.1:0-37286 GCA_003162875.1 Granulicella sp. | reverse complement strand
TGCATCCATCGACGAGAGAATCAAGCAACTTGGAGACTGGCGCGGGAAGACCCTCGCTCATGTCCGCCGGCTTATCCACGACGCCGACCCCGACATCCAGGAGGAGTGGAAATGGGCAAAGCCGAAGAGCCCGGGAACCCCGGTTTGGTCCCATGACGGCATCGTCTGTACGGGGGAATCCTACAAGCAGGTTGTGAAGTTCACCTTTGCTCGCGGAGCCTCGATCGAGGACCCGCAGAAGCTCTTCAACTCCAGCCTGGAAGGGAACACGCGGCGTGCGATCGACCTCCGCGAAGGGGAGAAGATCGACGAAGCCGCATTCCGGAAGCTCATCCGCGCCGCAGTGGCGGCCAACTCCGCGGCGAGCGCTCAACGCGCAGCCAGGAACAACAAGAAGTAAGCCTGGCTCTAAGGAGTTTGACGATGCGAGTATCCGATCCAGCTCGCGCCCTCAATGAGATCTCCTGTCATATTGGTTGGGCGCACCGGGCGTAGGAACGCTGCCGGCGACCGGCGCCCCGCTGGCATGCATTCGGGTCAACGCAGTGGCGAGGGTGATGCCAGTGCCGGAGACCTGTGCGCCCGCCGCGTGTGCAAGAGTGAGCGGCGCAGCGACGGTAATTGTGGCAGCGCCTCTGCGGGGAGCGGAGACGACAACCGCCGTCTCAGAGTTCGCGCCGCTGTCGATGGTGATGGTCTGGCCGGGTCTGAAACCAAACGCGCTGGCGACAGGGATCGTGGTCGCGCCCACCGCGGTGGCGGTGTCCACCGTAGTGGCGCCCGGCGTGCCCACCGTCGCGATGACGGCGGTCTCCTGGTTCGCCCCGCTATCGATCATGATCGCCTGGCCAGCGTCAAAGCCCTCCACACTGGCGACTTTGATATTGGTCCCGCCCGCGGCCGAAGCGGCTGACAAGGTCGCGGTGGCCTGCGTCAGGAAATCGGCGCAGTTGCTGTCGGTGTCGGCGCCGTCGGGGAAGCGGCCCGCGCTGGTACCGATGCCGGGCGCAGGCACGCGGCAGCCACTCTGCCCTGATCCGGAGACGGCCTGGTAACCCTCGGCGGCCCATGGGTCGACGAGGAGGCCGTAGTTGAGGCTGTCGACCACCAGGCCGGCGGCGTCACGCAGCACCATGCTGCCGGCGCTGGGCGAGAGGGCTGGTCCTCCAAACCACTGGTTGGGCGCCGATGTCCCCTGGTAGCCCTCGGTCGTGACCGTGGCATCGCGCACGACCGCATTGATTGCGTGGCCGTTGGCCAGTGGGCTGTCGAGCGTGATGCCGGTGCCGAGCGCCTGGACGGGCTCGTTGCTCGAGTGGGCAAAGGCCGACGCCGGCTGGAAACTGATCCCCGTTCCGCGATCGCTGAATGGCAGGTTGGCCGCATGGTTGAACTTGAGTGGAGCGGCCAGGTCGAGGCCCGTGCCCGGAGCCAGCACCGCATCGTTGATGGGATGCGCCTGCGCGAGCGCCGGCGCAAAGTCCACGCCGGTACCGCCCGGACCCGGGGTGCCTACGGCGGTGATTGTAACCGTTTGCTGGTTCGCTGGCGCGCCAATGGTCAGCCTGTCGCCTGCGGCGAAACCATTCACGTTGCGCATTTTGATATTGGTGGCGCCGGCGCTCGCATCAAGCAGGAGCGCCGAGCGGCTCGCCTGCGTGCCGACGCGCGTGACCGTGACGGTCTCGATCCCATGGCCGACACTGGCGATGTCCAACCTGATCTTGTCACCGGCCGAGATGTTGGCGACCGATGTCACCTTGATGTTCGTCGAGCCGGCGGGCGCGTCCGCGCCCAGGAAGGCTTGCGTGCCCGGCTTGCCGGCCGTGGTGACCGTGGCTACCTCGTACCGCTCTGTGCCTCTTGCGACAGCGGGGTAGGTGGCGCCGTAGCCGATGGCGATGTTCTCGCCGACCGCGAAGCCGGCCACGCTGGTCACAGGCACGCTGGTCGAACCGGCGGGGATGGTGATAACCGGACCCTCGGGGAGCGGCTGCCACAGCATCGTAGCGTTGCTGGCCGCCGTCCCCACGCTTACGATCTTGCGGGTCTCCGCGCTGGAGCCGGTGTCGATGCTGATCATATCGCCGACGTTCATGCCGGCCGTGCTTCTGACGTGGATGGTGGTATCGCCCGTGCGCGCCCCCACCGCCAGCCCGGAGTTGGAGAGGCCGAGTACGTAGAAGCCATGGGCCGCGAGCTTCGTCCCGGCTGGGATCTTCACCGCCGAGAAGATGGCCTGCTGGGTCGGGTGTTGCGTCAGGGTCCAGTTGGAGATTTCGACGACGCTGGCGCCGGCGTTGTAGAGCTCGATAAATGAGTTGGTCTGGTTCGCGGGAGAACTGGTGCTAATGCGGAACTCGTTGATCTTGATCGGGCTCACGTTGCGCACCTTCTCGGCCGTTGTTGCCTCGAATTTCTTCGCGCCGCTCGTCCAGGAGGCGTTGCCGACCAGATCGCCGTTGAAGGCCGCCGGTCCCGACGTGACCTTGAACGTCGCGCTCACGCTCGCACCCGGCGCAACCGGGTCAGCGAACGTGGTTGGGCCTGAGGCCACAGCGGTCCAGCCCTTCGGCGCGGAGATGCTCAGCTTCACACCCGCCGCAGGCGCGCCTGTGGTATTCGTGAACGTCACGGTGCTGTTCTGCGAGGACCCCGGCGAGAACGTCTGCAGTCCTGGTGGAGTCGCTGTTGCCGAAGCCGGCGCGACACTCAGCCGCTGCACGTCGTACCTGGCAGCTGCGACGTTGGCCTGCACCAGTTGGTCGGTGGCGTCCGCGGGGAAGGTGCCTGCGGCGGTCATCGCGCCTTCGTAGAAAGTGCCTTGCGAGCCGTTGCTGTTGTCGCCGCCGTTGCCCAGCAGGATGGCGCCCTGCTTGCGCATCGGGTCATAGCTGGAGTTGACCCGCGGTCCGCTGAACATAACCGCCAGGGCGCCCTGCTGCGCGTCGCCGCCCATGGAGGTCCAGTGATGCGGTTCGCCCTTGGCCATCGCGGTCACGAATCGCGAGGAGATGTTTGGCAGGTTCGCGCACAGCTTGGATCCATCCGGGTTGACGCAGCCCAGCAGGTTATTCTCCTGGTCGGTCATCACCCACGGACCGGGAGGGTTGCCGTGATACCAGCCGGTGGCGTCGCCGAAGTAGGCGGTTTCCATGGTGCCGTTGCCGTCGTCGCGGCTGTCCGTCTCGGCGTTGCCGTAGTCGAAGCAGCAGCCGGCGTTATAGTGCTGGCCGTTGATCACCCAGTACTGCCCCTCCGCTTGGTCGTCGACTGCGGTGCCCTTCGCGTCGTCCTCGCGCAGGCCCATGCCCGGCTCGATGAAGACGCCGTAGACTTTGTGGCCGCCGATCGTAATCGGCGCCATGTCGGCGATTGGGACGTTGTCAAACCCGCCCATCGCCGGGCCGCTGAATCCGCCGCGGGGCGGCTGGGTGAGGTTATTGCCCTCGCCGGACTGGTCGTAGATGGTGGTAATCCAGCAGTACGTGTTGGCGCAGAACGCATCCTGCGTGGCCGCATTGGCGTATCCACCCGCATCCGACCCAGCCGGTTTGACAACGCCAATGTCCATCGTCTTGCCATCCGACTGGCGCAGCACCTGGTAGAGCGGGCCGTTGTAGGAGGCGTACAGCGCGCGCGTGGTGCTGTGGGCGGCCACGCAGGGGTCGCCGGCAGCGGCGTAGATGTCACATGGGCCTTTCGGCCTGGACGGAGGAACATTGGGTCCGGCCCCGGCCGGTTGCGCCATCGTCGATGTGGCGCCAGCCAGCGGGAGCGCCAGCGCGAATATAAGTACAGGGTTGATTCTCGTCTTCATGTGTATCCTAATTCTGCCGTGCGGGGTTTATTCCGGCATCTGGAATTCTCACGGTTCCGGGGATGTAATGCAAATAAATCAAAACGGGATAACCCGGGTTTCAACCTGGTGCCCGTTTCATTCCGCTGAAGCTGCTCGGGCAGCCGAAGACTCGCCCTGGGGTTATCGCGCAAAGCATCATATAGTTAATCGACTCAAGTTCCCAGCCGGAGGCCGATATGAAGATGCTGTTGATTCCCTTGTTGCAGATGGCGTGTGCGCTCCCCGTCCTGGCGCAGGGAGCGCCGCCGCAGGGCGGCCCGGATCAGCCCTACACGATGGAGTACTACTACAAGGCGCAATGGGGGCATCAGCAGGAGTTCTTGCAGCTTTTTCTGAAGAACCATTTTCCGTTGCTGCGCAGGATTCAGGAAAGCGGGCGCATTATCGCGTTGAAGATCGAAACGCCCGCCAATCATATGACTGAGGATGCGCGCTGGGATTACCGCGTCACCATCACCTATAAGAACTCGACCGTGGCAACCACAGACAACCCCGACGAGGAGGCGCTGATTCGCCAGCTCTATCCGGACCAGGACACCTACAAGCGGGAAGAACAGCGGCGCTTCGAGATCTTGCTGGCGCATTGGGATCTGCCCGTGACCGACATTACCCCCGGAAGAGCGAGGTGAGTCGTCCCGCAGGCTGCGGAAGGTCGCTGCGCAAGGACAAGGACCGCAAATCCTCCTAAGGAGAGTTGCACAATGAATTCGATTCTGGATCGCAGGACATTTGTCCGGCTGGCTTCAGCAGCCGCCGCACTATTCACCCAATCGGCGCGCGCACAGGCAGCGCCCGCGCAGGCGCAAACTCCGCGTCCGGTCCCGGCCCCAGTCCCGCGCGGCGGCCGACGCGCTCCCGCCGCGAACGGCAGAAAGAACTTCGTCGGCATCCAGGTGCGCGGATTTGCGTGGGTGGACGAGGGCATCGACCAGGTGCTGGACAATCTGCAGAACAAGGGCGACGTCAACACAGTCTGGGCCTACACCTTCGCCTACGGCGAGCAGCGCCTGCGCACCGGCGCCGGCTTCCCTGACCACGGCAAGCCGCTCTCTGACGCGAATGCAGGCGTCAACGCCGGCGCGTTGTACGACTACGACCCAAAATACTTCCAGAACACCGGGATCAAGGACTTCCGCCTGACCGGCTACGGTAAGTTCAACGTGATCGAGCAGGTTGCGCCCAAGGCCAAGGCCCGCGGCATGGACTTCTTCGCCTGGGACCTGAACAACCCCAGCCCCACGCTGGCCCATACCTCGCCCAACTACGCCGCGGCGGGCGAGGTCGACCTGAATGGCCGCCCCACCACCAACCCCTGCTTCAACAATCCGGACTACCGCGCGTACCTCAACGGCAAGATTGAGAGCCTGCTCATCGGCTATCCCAGCGAGGTGGATGGCATCGCCTGGGGCTGCGAACGCATGGGCCCGCTGAATGGCATGATCGTGGGAGGCGGCAACGCCTTCTGCTTCTGTCAGTTCTGCCAGGCGAAGGCCCGCGACCTCGGCATCTCCATGCCGCGCGCGCAGGCCGGCTACCGTGAAATCGGCCAGCTCTTCCGCTCCACCCCCGAGCAGGTTCCCGACGGTTACTTCTCCACCTTCTGGCGCCTGCTGCTCAAGTACCCCGAAGTCCTCAGTTGGGAGTCGCTGTGGACCGACAGCTTCCAAGGAGCGCAGGCCGAACTCTACGGTCTGGCCAAGGCCATTGCGCCGCAGAAGCCCTTCGGCTTCCACCTGATGCAGAACATGACCTTCAGCCCGTTCTACCGTGCCGAGGAGGACTATACCCAGCGCAGAAACTACTCGGACTTCTTCAAGATCGCTACCTATAACAACGCCGGCGGCCCGCGCATGGCGGCTTACCTCAGCAGTCTCAGCCGCGGCATCTTCCACGACGCCACGCCCAAGGACTTCACGGAACTCTACTACAAGATGATGAACTACCACGAAGCCCCGTTCGACCAGTTGGCCAGCACCGGCCTGTCGCCGGACTACGTGGCGAAGGAGACGAAACGCGCGCTGATCGGCGTCGCCGGCCAGACCAGGATCTACCCCGGCATCGACATTGACGTGCCCATCCTGGGAGCAGGTCCCGCGGCGAACGACAAGCGCACTCACCCCGACGATGTTAAGGCCGCGCTGCACGCAGCTTTCGACGCGGGCGCCGACGGCGTGGTGCTGTCGCGCGAGTACGTCGAGATGTGGCTGGCCAACCTCACCGCGGCCGGAGATGCGCTGAAGGAGATCTTCGCGCAGCAGGCCGCCAAGGCCTGACGCCCGATAAGAGGGCGCATCAGTGGATGCGATTGAAATGGTGAGCCGTTGACTGCCCGGTTGAGCGATACCAGGAGAGCAACTCGGCGCGATGCAGCCCCCGGCGCAGGCCAGCCGGGGTGGTATTTTGTCGCGCTGGTTACGGCGGCGATTGCCATCAGCTACTTCGACCGCCAGACCCTGCCGGTGGCGATCTCCGCAATTCAGCAGTCGATTCCACTCAGCAATCAGCAGTTTGGGCTGCTGGGGTCGGCGTTCCTGGTCGCGTATGCGGTGATGTATGCCGGCGGGGGCCGGATGCTGGACCTGCTGGGCACGCGGCGGGGATTTCTGCTGATCATGCTGTGGTGGTCGGCGGCCTGCGCGCTGCATGGGCTGGCGATGAACTTCGGATTCCTGCTGGCAGCGCGGTGCCTGCTGGGGATGGGCGAAGGCGGAGGGTTTCCCGCGGCGACCCGGGTGGTGGCGGAGTGGATTCCCCTTGAACGCCGGTCGACCGCGATGGGCATCATCAATGCGGGGACGGCGGTGGGTTCGGTGCTGGCGCCGCCGCTCATCGGCGTCATCCTTTCGCTGAGCAACTGGAGGATGGTCTTTTTCGCGTCCGGGGCCGCGGGAATGGCGTGGGTGGTGTGGTGGTGGGTGAGCTACCGGGCAAGCAGCCCGGTGTCGCTTGCATCGCTCGACGCGCGGCTGGTCGCTGAACGACTGTCGCTGCGGGATTTGCTGGGGATACGCCAGGTGCAGGTGCTGGTGTTTGCGAAGTTCATGAGCGATTCGGCCTGGTATTTCTACCTGTTCTGGCTGCCGAAGTACCTCTACGATGTGCGCGGCTTCGACGTGAAGCATGTGAGCACCTATGCCTGGATTCCGTACGCCGCATCCGGGGTGGGGAGCTTCCTGGGCGGATGGTTTTCGAGCGCGCTGCTCCGCCGGGGGCGGTCGCTGGATTTCTCGCGGAAGCTTGCGCTGGGCCTGAGCGCGCTGTTTATGCCGGTGGTGATGCTGGTGCCGCATGTGCCTGTGGCCTGGGCGATAGTCTTGTTCAGCATCGCATTTTTCTGCCAGCAGTCGTGGTCGGGGCTCATCATGACGTTGCCGGCCGATGTGTTTCCCCTGCCGGCGGTGGGGTCGGTGTCGGGAATGATAGGATTTGGCGGGGCCATCGGAGGAGCGATCTTTCAATTGGTCGCGGGAATTTTACTTAAGCACGGATTCGGATATGGAACACTGTTTCTGATGTTTGGAATGTTCCATTGGATCGGGTTCCTGGCCATCCTGCTGCTGGGGGGCAGGCTGCATCCGTTGAAAGTCCCGGAAATCCTGGAAATCGAGAGCCAATAAATGAAGATTACTGAAGTGCGCACGCGCGTCGTTCAATGGCAGGGCGAGACCGTCCCGTTACCTCCCCATTTCTGCACCAACCCAATGGACCTGGTGATGTTCCGCGAAGCGTCCATGGGCAACTTTGCGTTTCATGGCTGGGTGCTGGTGGAGATATTCACGGACGCCGGCCTGGTGGGCCTTGGCAATGCTGCGCTGGCGCCGCTGGTCACCAAGACCTGCATCGATACCTACCTGAAGCCGCTGCTCATCGGGGCCGACCCATGGGACATCGAGTTCCTGTGGCAGCAGATGTATCGGCGAACCATGGCGTTCGGCCGCAAGGGCGTGGGGATGGTGGCGATCAGTGCGGTCGATATTGCGCTGTGGGACCTGCTGGGGAAGTCGGCCAAACAGCCCGTCTACAGGTTGCTGGGCGGACGGACCAAGCAGCGCATCCCGGTGTATGCGAGCCGGTTATACGCGATGCCGATTCCGGAGCTGCGCGTGGAGGCGCAGAAGTATAAGGATGAGGGCTACAAGGCGATGAAGCTCCGCTTTGGCTGGGGACCGATGGACGGCGCCGAGGGAATGCAGCGCAACGTCGAACTGGTGCGCACGGTGCGCGAAGTGGTGGGCGACGGTGTGGATGTGATGGCCGATGCCTACATGGGCTGGACACTGGACTACGCCAAGCGCATGCTGCCGCTGCTGGAGCCGTTCCACCTCCGCTGGCTGGAAGAGCCGGTGATTCCCGACGACACGCGCGGCTACAAGGAGCTAAAGGCTTACGGGCGCGTGCCGATCGCCGGCGGCGAGCACGAGTTCACTCAGTTCGGGTTCCGCGATCTGCTGGAGGCGAATGCGCTCGACTATATCCAGTTTGACACCAACCGGGTGGGCGGCATCAGCCAGGCGCGCAAGATCACCGCGCTGGCTGAGTCCTACCAGGTTCCGGTGATTCCGCACGCTGGGCAGATGCATAACTACCACGTGGTAATGGCGAGCCTGAACTCGCCGATCGCCGAATTCTTCCCCAAGGTTGACGTGGAAGTCGGCAACGAGTTGTTCTGGTACATCTTCGACGGCGAGCCGGTTCCGGTCGACGGCTATATCGACCTCGACGAGAACAAGCCGGGGCTCGGCCTGACCGTCAATGAAGAATCGTTGCAGCGCTTCAGAATCATCGAGTAAAGGAAGACCATGGTTCATCTGGTCCAGATCGGCAACGGCACGTCGCGCCGAGTAGCGCTGGTGGAGGAGCCCGGCCTGCGCTGCCTGGAGAAGGTGCAGAGCGTCTACGCGCTGGCGAAAGAGTGCGCCGCATCGGGTGCAAAGCTGGCCGAACGCGTGCTCGAGCTGGCGCGCGGCGAGTCGCTGGACTACGACCCGGTGTTTGCCGGAACCTCCGCGTGGCATCTGCTTCCGCCCATCGATGTGCCGGGCGGACCGTCGCGGCTCATGGTTTCGGGCACGGGTCTCACCCACCTGGGAAGCGCGAAGGATCGGCAGGTCATGCACCTGGCGGGGGCGGTAAAGACGGAGTCTGCAAACGCGGAGCCGCTGACCGACAGCATGCGGATGTTTCAGTGGGGTGTGCAGGGCGGCCGACCTGCCCCTGGCGAGATTGGGATTGCGCCGGAGTGGTTCTACAAGGGCAATGGTTCGGTATTGCGCGGGCCGCTTGAGCCGCTGATCGTTCCCGCGTTCGGGGAAGATGGCGGCGAAGAGGCGGAGATTGCCGGCGTGTACCTCATCGGCGAGGACGGAACGCCTTGTCGCATTGGGATGACGGTGGGGAATGAGTTCTCCGACCACAAGTTTGAGAAGCGCAACTACCTGAACCTCGCCGGCTCCAAGCTGCGCATGTGCAGCGTTGGGCCGGAGCTGGTGGTGGGCGCGCAGTTCCAGGCCGCATCCGGTGAGGTAAGGATCGTGCGCGGCGCGAAGACCATCTGGTCGAAGGCGGTGGAGACCGGCGAGCAGAATATGTGCCACAGCCTCGCCAACATGGAACATCATCACTTCAAGTTCGTGGGCCACCGCCAGCCGGGAGATGTGCATGTGCATTATTTTGGCGCTCATTCGCTCAGCTTTGGCGCGGGCATCGCACTCGAAGATGGAGATTGGATGGAAGTGCAGTTCCAGGGCTTCGGGCGCGCCCTGCGGAACCCGGTTCGCGTAGCGCCCAGGAGCGAAGACCGCCTGGTCGCGGTCCGGTCGCTGGCATGAGTTGAGAGAGCATCGGGGAGGGCTGTTTCTGTGAGTGAATACGCGGCAGGCAAAGAAGTTGCGATCTTAGGTTTGGGTACGATGGGCGGCGGCATGGCCGCGAACCTGCTGAAGGCGGGGTTTCCGCTGACCGTATACAACCGCACCGCCGCGAAAGCGCAGGCGCTGGTGAACGGTGGTGCGCGACTGGCCCCGACGCCGGCAGATGCCGCACGGGGCGCGTCGATCGTGATCAGCATGCTGGCGGACGACCATGCCTCGCGCGAGGTCTGGCTGGGCAGAAACGGCGCTCTTGCCGCTGTAGCGCAGGGCACGATTCTGATTGAATCGAGCACCGTGAGCCCAGCCTGGATCGCAGAGCTTGCCGAACAGGCGGCGCAGCGCGACGTGGAGTTTCTGGACGCGCCGGTGACCGGCAGCAGGATGCAGGCTGCGACCGGGCAGCTTTCATTCCTGGTGGGTGGCAGCGAACGCGCCCTCGCAACCGCGACTCCGGTACTGCAGGCGATGAGCAAGGAGATTCTGCACATGGGGCCGGTGGGCAGCGGAGCGAAGTTGAAGTTGATCAATAATTTTCTCTGCGGCGTTCAGATCGCCTCGCTGGCGGAGGGTCTGGCCTGGATCGAGCGCAGCGGGCTCGACCGGGAGAAGGCGCTGGCTTTCCTGAAGACGGGCGCGGGGGGCAGTCCGGTCATCGCTGCGATTTCGGCGCGCATGGTCAGCCAGATCTACGGGGTGAATTTTCTGCTCCGGCTGATGGCAAAGGACCTGCGCTATGCGGAGACCGAGGCGGCCCGCTGCGACATCGAGCTTACGACGGCGGAGACGGCACGCAAGCTCTTTGAAGTCGCTGTGGCGCGTGGCTTTGGCGAAGAAGACATGGCGTCGGTGATTGAGCCGCTGCGTAACCGATAGACCGGCAAGGCCCTGCGGATTCTCGCATGGCGCCGACTAGCCGCGAAACCGCGTTCCGGGCGATACTGTGGGGGTGACCAAGACTTTTTACATCGAGACGTTCGGCTGCCAGATGAACGCCCACGACTCCGAGAAGGTGATTGGAACGCTTGAGCATGAAGGGTATGTGCGCGTGGAGGATGAGGCCGATGCAGGGCTGGTCCTCTACAATACCTGCTCGATTCGCGACAAGGCGGAGCAGAAGGTCTTCCACCGGCTGAACGAGTACAAGCGGCTGCAGGGCGAGGGCAAGAAGTTTGCCGTGCTGGGCTGCGTGGCGCAACAGGAGGGCGAGAAGATCTTTGAGCGCGCGCCCTATGTCTCGCTGGTCAGCGGGTCGGCGAGCTACCGGAACCTGCCCGCGATGCTGGTGCGGCTGGAGGCTGGCGAGCGCCGCATCACCGGGCTGGATGACCGGCAGACGGACCAGACCTTCGACACGGAGTTTACGTCGCGCTCGAATCCGCATCGCGGGTATATCACGATTGTCGAAGGCTGCGACAAGTTCTGCGCGTACTGCGTGGTGCCGTATACGCGCGGCAAGGAGCGTTCGCGCGCCTCGAACTCTGTGTTGGCGGAAGCGCGCCGAATGGCGGATGCGGGGTTCACGGAGATTCAGTTGCTGGGGCAGAATGTGAACTCGTACCGCGACCCTTCGGGCAGGATGAGCTTTGCGGAGTTGCTGGTTGCGGTGGGGCAAATCGCGGGAATTCGACGGGTGCGCTTTACCACCTCTCACCCCCGGGACTTCACTCGCGAGATTGTCGCAGCCATCGACGCGACGCCGACCCTGTGCGACCACGTGCATCTGCCGGTGCAGTCTGGATCGACTGAGGTGCTGCGCCAGATGGCGCGCGAGTACACGCGCGAGTGGTACCTGGAGCGAATCTCGTGGATCAAGGCGGCGAAGCGCGAGATCAGCATCACCTCGGATATTATCGTCGGGTTTCCCGGCGAGACCGAGCAGGACCTGGAAGACACGGTGACGCTGCTGGAAGAAGTCGGCTATGATGCAATTTTCGCGTTCAAGTACTCGCCCCGGCCGAATACGCCGGCGACCGGGAGGGCAGATTTGATTCCGGATGAGGAAAAATCGCGGCGCCTGCAGGTTGTGCTGGACCGCCAGCGAGAAATCCAGCGGAAAGCGTATGCCAGGCATCTGGGCCAGGTGATGGAAGTGATGGTGGAGGGGTACAATCACTCGCGAGCGCAGGTAACAGGGCGCAGTTCGCAGAACAAGACGGTGAACTTTACCGTGGGGCAACCGATCCTGCCGGCAATGGGAAGCTATCTGCCGGTCAGGATTACGCAAACATTTCCGAACAGCCTGGCGGGCGAGGCACTGCGGGGTGATGATGATCGGGACTGAACACCAGGGTTCGACGGTCGCGGCCAACGCCGACGTGGAGATGCAGATTCGCGGCTTGATGATCGATCCTTTGACGAATATGCCGATCGTCGTGCTGAAGGATGTAGCCAGCGATACCGTGCTGCCGATCTGGGTGGGCATCTTTGAGGCAAACGCGATCGCGCTGGAGCTGGAGAAGACGGCGACTCCGCGGCCGATGACGCATGACCTGATGCGCAATATGGCGCGGGGATTGAATGCGGTGGTGCGCAAAGTTGTCGTATCGGAGTTGCGCGAGGACACATTCTACGCGGTGATCTGGATGGAGCAGAACGGCGAGACGGTCGCGATCGACTCGCGGCCTTCCGACGCGATTGCGCTGGCGCTGCGCTGGGACTGCCCCATCTACGCCAACCGCACCGTGCTGGAAAATGCCAAGCAGGTCGCGGAGGGCCCGCAGAAAGCGGACTCGGAAGAGATGCGACGCTGGCTGGAAAACCTGAACGACGACGACATGGGTCGCTACAAGATGTAGGACCCGCTCAGTGCGCCTTTGCGACTGGCGCCTTTGCAGTTGGCGCCTTTGCGATTGTCGTCTTGGCGAGCGCCGCCTTGACGATGGGCAGAATCTGGGCGGGATCGTTCGCGCCGTCCTTGGTGCCGCATACAACCTGGTACGCGTTTCTGGTCACCACCACAATGGTTGGCGTGTATTGCAGGTTCAGCCGCTTGCCCAGGTCCAGGTCGGCGTTCACCTCTTTCGCCAGCGTCCCATTCGGGTCCACCACGGCCGGCATCTTCTGCCCATGCTTCTGCAACCAGGCGGCAGTGAACTGATGCAGGTCGTCCTTGCTGGTAATCACTCCCTGAGATGCGAAGACGTCGCTGCGAAAGTCGCCGGCCAGCTTCGCTCCCAGCGTGTGCTGAATGTAGCGCGCGTCGACCGCCCCCTCGAAGGTCCAGATGTGAGCTACGAGCGGAAAATCGTACCGCACCAGCGGTACATGGGTCTGTTGCGTGGCCTGGATTTCAAGCGGGTGGGCCCTGGCGCACGCGGGGCATCCGAGATCTTCGAATACGATCACCGCGACCTGGCTGCCGGCGGGCGGCCGGAGGATCGTCGTGTCGTGAAAATCGTCGTGCGGGCCGGTTCCAAGGAACTGGGCTTTCAACGCGAATGGGCTCAAGAACAGGGCCAGACTTACAGCAGTTGCGATCAGGAAACGCCGCATCGTTATCTTCGCTCCACGGGTATCGTTCATTTGAAGTAGCTACCTAACCTTATTGCAAATTGACGCTCGCGCAAAACGCTATTTTCCGCGGTCCTCCGGCTGTGGTCATTCAGGTTCCACGGGTTGACCGGTCAGCGCGTGCAGCAGGCGGTCCCACTGGTCGCCGTAGTGGTCCCAGCCGCCCAGGGACTGGACGCGCGCCAGCGCTGCGGCGGCCATCCGTTCGCGCAGGGCCGGGTCGTCGGCCGTCTGCTGCAGGCGGAAGGCGAGGCTGGCGGAGTCGCGGTCGGGGACGATAAAGCCTTCCACGCCGTCCGTGAACAGGTCCTCGGCCCCGGTTGCAGCAGTGGCAATCACCGGGCAGCGGCATGCCATCGCCTGACCCTGGACCAGGGCGAGGCCCTCCTCGACACTGGCCATCGCCAGTACATGGCTCTGCGACATGCGGGTGGCTAGTTCCTGTTGTGGAATCGGACCGGCGAAGGTTACACACTCCGTTGGCAGGGTCGCCAGCAACGGGCGGATGTCGTCCTGCACGCTTCCCGCCATGGTCAGGCGCTTGTGCGGATGGCGCACCCGGGCAAATGCTTCCAGCAGATAGGGGATGCCTTTGCGCAGGCCAATCTGGCCGGCGAAGAGGACTTCGAAGGTGTCCGCGGATGGAGCCCGGGTGGGCGCGAACTTGTCGAGCCGGACGCCGTAGGGAATTACGTGGACCTTGTTGGCGGCGATGCCTTCAGCAAGAAAAGAGCGGCGCGCAACACTGGAGGGCACGGTGATCGCGTCCGCTTCAGCATATATTGCCTCCTCGCGCTCGACGATGTGCGCGGCAGGCGCAACGTACCGGACGCCCCAGCGGCGATATTCCTCGGCGAGAATCTGATCCTGAAAGCGCTGATGGGTTGAGCCGCGGTCGCAGATGAATTTGCCGCCGGCCGCCTGCACCTTTGGGCCAGTGGTCAGGCCCGCACCGGAGATGGCGATGAAGGCGTCGCAGGGTTCGACTACGCGGCGGGTCCAGGCATCGAAACTGAGCGAGTTCCACTGGTTCAATCGCGCGTCCAGCGCAGGCGTGTAAAAACGCGTGCGGCGCAGCAGGGTGTCGGCGGTGTGCACCGGCGGGAAGGTGCGAACCAACTCGCGCGGCAAGCCTTCGCGCTTCAACCGCGCCCACGGCCAGGTGGAGTAGATGCGGCGCAGGTGGTGACGGGTATGCAACTGGTGTGCCAGTTCGAAGTGGTGGAACACGCCGTAGACGGCCTGGATGACTTGCATATCTATTCCACCCATCCGCACAGGCGAGCCACCTGCTCGGCCCAGTCCTCTTCGCTGGGCAAAGGCGGCAACGGAACATTGTGGTGCCTGCCCTGCAGCACGCTGTCGATCGCGCAGGCGAGAGTTGCCGTCATGCGCTCCGGACCGCCCGTGAGCACGGTTGCCCAGGGAGTATCGAGCAGAATGTCGGAGACGCCGGACTCGCGGTGGAGGAGGACTGGAATGCCGCGCTGCAGGCTCTCGATAGCGGGGATGCCGTATCCCTGCACTGCCGGCATCAGGAACAGATGCGCCTGATCGTAGAAGGTCTGGAGATCGGCGTCCGCAACGAAGCCGTGGAAGTGGACGCGGCCGGCAATTCCCAGCGAAGCGGCGAGCTCCGTAAGCGGCGCGACCAGCGAGCCTTCGCCGGCCAGGTCGAGACGCCACGCTCGCTGCGAGGAGAGAGACGGGCTTGCATGCTCCAACTCGGCGAGCGAGCGCAGGATCCAGTCGATGCGCTTGTTCGTCTCGATGCGGCAGACCGAAAGCAGTCGCAGCTCTTCGGTGACGGGGCGAATGAGGTTCGCCGGATGCAGGTTGGCGAGGGCGCCCATGCGGACGATGTGCGCATCGATGCCGAAGTCCTTGCGGCATTCCGCGCGCAGGTACTCGCTGGTGACGATCGTATTGCCACCGCTGCGCAGGCCGTGGGCGACGGTTCGATTCGAAACGGCCAACCGGGCGCGGGTCTTGAGCGTCCGGGTTGCCGGATCGCTGAATAGGGAAGGCGTGTCGTGCATCAGGTCGTGGAAGCCGCGCATGCCTGCCAGCGTGGCGTGGAGCGCGGGTTGGTATCCGGAGAGCAGAACCTGGGGAGCGGTTGCGGGGCGCGATTTGGACCACGCCCGGAGTGCGGCTATGCGGCTGCGCGTTCCATGCGCCGTCAATTCGACGACTGTCAGCGGGTGCGTGGCGTAGCCGGCAATGCCACAGTGATCGGCGTAGGTGACGACGTGGCTGGAAAGGCCGCGTTGGTCCAGCCAGCGGGCCAGGGCAAGTACGCTGCGCTCGGCGCCGCCGAACTGTTCGATCTCGGTGATGACGATCGGGCGGGAGTCGGCAGGTAGGCTGGTGGGCGGCATAGATTAGCGCTTGGCGAGCGAGTCCAGGGCGGTGAAGAATTCAGGAAAGGAGATTGCCGCGGCTTCTGCAGCCTGGATCTCCGTGTCGCCTTCGGCGCGCAGCGCGGCGATCGAGAAGGCCATGGCGATGCGGTGGTCGGCGGCGGAGTCGATCGACGCTCCATGGAGGGTCTGACCGCCGGGGATTTCGAGGCCGTCGGGGAGCTCCGCCACTTCAGCTCCCATGGCCCGGAGATTCCGCGCCACCAGCGCGATGCGGTCCGACTCCTTGACCCGGAGTTCCTGAGCGTCGCGAAGGATCAGGCCGTTTCGAGTGTACGGCGCAATGGCGGCGAGAACGGGAAGCTCGTCGATGACCTGCGCGGTTAGCGCGCCACTGATGGTAAACGGCTTGGTAGTGGGCGAGGACGGCGCGCGATTCACCTGAATGGAACCGATCAGTTCGCCGTGGCGCTCTTCGACGTTGAGCATCTTGATGCGGCCGCCGAGCGCGACAATCACATCGAGCAGGGCCGCCCGCGTCGGATTCATGCCGATCGAATCGAGGACAAGGTTGGAGTCCGGGAACAGCAGTGCGGCGCACAGGAAGAATGCGGCGGAGGAGATGTCTCCGGGGACCGTGGCTTCGATCGCCTTCAGCTTCTGACCGCCGGCAATGGACAGCTTTTCACCGTTGCGGGTGAGCGTTGCGCCGAAGGCCCTCAGGGCGTGCTCGGTGTGGTCGCGGGTGCGGATGGATTCGGCGAGGCTGGTGGTGCCTTCGGCCTGCAGGCCGGCGAAAAGGACGCAGGTCTTGACCTGGGCGCTCGGGATGGGCGTGGCGAAGTCGATGGCGTGCAGCGGCCGGCCACGTATAGTCATCGGCGCATGTCCATCTATCAGATCGAGTTGTGCTCCCATATGGCTGAGCGGAATTCGGATACGCTCCATCGGTCGAAAGGTAAGGGAGTGGTCACCAATCAGAGTGAAGGTGTGCGGGTGCGGCGCCACCAGGCCGGCCAGCATGCGCATGGTCGAGCCGGAGTTGCCGCAATCCAGCGGCGCAACCGGTTGGCAAAAGGCGCCCGCGACTCCGGTTACTTCCACGGCAGTGGCCGGACCGGAGCCCTGGCGGACGATCGTCGCGCCGAGCGATGACATGCAGGCGAGCGAGGACTGCGGGTCGGCTCCANNTGCGAGATGGACTTGTCGCCGGGAACGGTGAGAGAGCCTTGCAGGGTACGGGCCGGACGGATGATCTGCGTAGACATTCGTTCTCCAGTGTAGCGAAGTTGTGTGCGCCCGTTCTCCCTTTGCGGTCAACGAATAGCAAACCATTGCAGCGCCGCCCCTTGGATCGCCCGCCCGCCCGCGCATGTTGGTTGCGCACCGCGGAGGCGTATGCTAGCGTCATACCCTTTGATGTGGTCGAGGTCGCCATTGCGCGCAATCACAACCAGGCCCGCATTCGAACCGTGTTCGCGCCTCCACGAACTCTCCGCGGAAGAGGCGGCGATATACCGGCAGCTTGACCCGCTGAAGATTCCGCAACACATTGCCATCATTATGGATGGGAACGGGCGCTGGGCCGGCAAGCGCGCCCTCAAGCGGTTCCTGGGCCACCAGCAGGGCGCCGAGAGTGTGCACTACGTCATGGAGACGGCCTCGCGCATCAACCTTCCCTTCATTACGCTCTACGCCTTCTCGCTGGAGAACAACCTGCGCCGCCCCAAGTCCGAGGTCAACTTCCTGATGAAGTTGTTGCGCAGTTATCTGGTTGGCAACGTCCAGCGCATGAACGACAACAACGTGCGCATGGAGTACATCGGCCGCATCCACGAGCTGCCCAGTGAAGTTCAGGAGACGATGCAGTGGGCGACCGAGTCCACCGCCAAAAACACCGGCACCACGCTAACCATCGCGCTGAACTACGGCTCGCGCTCGGAGATCGTCGACGCCACGCGCTCGATTCTCGCCGACCTGATCGCCGAGGCGCACCAGCGCGGCTGCTCGCTCGAAGATCTGCTACAGGTCGACGGCATCGAAGCCCGTCTCGACGAGCACCATGTCTCCGATCACCTCTACACCGCGCACATGCCCGACCCTGACTTGGTGATCCGCACCTCGGGCGAGCAGCGCATCTCGAACTTCCTGCTCTGGCAGATCGCCTACTCCGAGCTATTCATCACCGACCGACTCTGGCCGGACTTCCGCGGCATCCACCTGTTGGAGGCCATCCAGAGCTACCAGAAGCGCGAGCGTCGCTTCGGCGGTCTGAGCGAAAGCTTCACCGACGAGGACCTCGACCAGCTCGAACCCGCCAGCGAAGTTGCCGAAGAGATCGTCACCGAGCTGACGCCCAAACAGCTCACGCCGCGCTGAAGGCGTTACAGTCGGCCGGCCTTGCGTGCGGCGTCGTACAGCGACAGTCCGATCAGCGTCTTCCCATCGTGAATCTTTCCTTCAGCGACCATCTTCATCGCCACCGACAGCGGCATGCGCAGGACTTCGAGATTCTCATCCATCTCCAGGTGCGCCTCGCCCTGACGGATATCGCGCGCGAGGTAGATCTGCATCCACTCGCCCAGAAATCCGGGGCTGGCGAAGTACTTTTGCAGCATCGTCCAGCGTTTGGCGCGGTAGCCGGTCTCTTCGATCATCTCCCGCTTGGCGGCGGCCAGCGGAGCTTCGCCGGGCTCGCGCGTGCCCGCCGGCAGCTCGATGAGGAACTGGCCGGCGGCGTGCCGGTATTGCCGCTCGAGAATCACGTCCGGGTCTGCCGGGTTGGTCCGCTCGTCGACCGCGAGGATGACCACCGAGCCGTGGTGGCGGATGACGTCCTTGATGTGCCGATGTCCGTCCGGCTCTTCCAGCGTGTCGGTGAACACGTTGAAGACCATGCCTTTGAAACTGAGCCTGGACGAGATAACCTTAGCACTGCCGGCGCGTTTCACTCCGGTCGCGGCCTTGCTGCTGGACTTCTTCTTCTGGGTTCGCTTGGCTGCCATGGGTCTACGGTATCATCCTGCATCGGGGCTGGAAATAGCGCATCCAATTGGAGGCATGTTCCAATCGATACGAGAGTTGCGGCGAGTTCCCACTCCTGCTGTGGCGCATAGATTCCGGCTCCGGGTTGAGGATTTTTGATGAGCGCTGAGTGTTATCCCATCGCAACGCTGCCACACTCCACCAGGCTGTTGCGCGACTACCTCGCGATGGGCGATGCTGGCGCTTCCTCGCCGGTGCGCGCGTGGTACGGGGCTGAGCCGCTGGGCCGGGCATGGATGGGAACCTCTGCTGCCGGTGCGGATGCGGGAGCATTGGCCGATGCGCTGGAACGCCAGAGCCTCATCTTCGGCGCTGCACCCGCCGCTCTCGCCAACATCGCAAAGCTGCGCAGCGGGGCGCGGGCCGTGGTCACCGGGCAGCAGGTGGGTCTGCTGGGAGGTCCGCTGCTGACGCTGCTGAAGGCCGCTACGGCGATTGTCCGCGCCCGGCAGGCGACCTCGGTGACGGGCGTGGAGCATGTGCCGATATTCTGGACGGCGACCGAAGACCACGATCTGGAAGAGGTCGACCAGGTCTCGCTGCTCACCAAGACAGCTGTTGAAACGCTGCGCCTGGGCGCGAAGTTTCCTCACCACGACGTTCCCGTAGGCGACGTCATTCTCGGGGGCCAGATCGACGGGCTGCTCGATCAGGCAGCCGACCTGCTCGGGCATGCGCCCATCTGCGACCTGCTGCGCGAGTGCTACGGGAGTCCGTCGGGCGGTGAAGCGCGAACCTTTGGCGGCGCGTTTGCGCGGCTGATGACGCGCCTGTTCGCCGAGCAGGGTCTGATCGTCATGGACGCCGCGGGCCGCGACTTCCACTCGCTGGGCGCACCCGCCTTGCGCTACGCCATCGAACACGCCGAAGAGCTTGAAGCCGCGCTGCTCGTACGCGCAGCCGAACTCGAAGCCGCCGGGTACCATGCGCAGGTGCTGGTCAAGCCGGGCGCGTCGCTGCTGTTCCTTGTGAGCGAACCGGCCAGCCAGGTCGAAGGCAACCCGGGCGTCAGCAGCCGCGAGGCCTTGCGCCGCCTGCCCGACGGAACCTGGAAAGCCGGCAACGGCGGCGCAGCCGGGGCGGGGAATTCGGCAAAGTCGTACACCGCCGCCGATCTGCTCGCAATTCTGGACGAGGCGCCGGAGCGGCTGAGCCCGAACGCAATTCTGCGTCCGGTCTTTCAGGACAGCATCCTGCCAACGGCTGCGTACGTCGGCGGCCCGGCTGAGGTTGCGTATTTTGCGCAGAGCGCCGTCATCTACCAGCGCGCGCTGGGCCGCATCACGCCCATTCTGCCGCGCCTGTCGGCCACGCTGATTGAGCCGGCCATCGGCGCGATCATGGCGCAGCACGAAGTCAGTTTGCCCGACGCGATGCGCCCGGCGGAGGAACTCGCCCAGCGCCTGGGCGCGCGCGCCATGCCCATCCAGGCCAAGCGCCGCCTGGCCGCGGCCGGCAACGCCCTCGACGAAGCGCTCACCGCTGCGCAGGACTACCTCGGCACCCTCGATGCAAGCCTCGGCAAGTCCGCTGAGGTTTCCGCCTCGAAGATGCGCTACCAGATGGACCGGCTCCGACGCCTCGCCGCCACCTACGAACTGAACAAGGAAGCCGGCCTGCGCAGGCACGCCGAGGCGATGACGCTGCACCTGTTCCCCGACGGCCATCCCCAGGAGCGCGTGATCGCCGGCGTCTGGTTTCTCGCCGCCTGCGAAGCTGCCCGCCCCGAAGTCGCCACCCCCGGCGCTGGACTGATCGCCCGCCTCGTCGAAGAAGCCGCCAGCCAATGCCCCGGCCACATCGTCATCCGGCTGTAGCGCCGGTTCCGATTTTCCCCAGATTTCCTCTATGTTTTGTTGCAAACAAATGCGGTTAGCGAAGGGGGAGTCCCGCTTGAGTTAACAGTGCGGGGGTCCCTACTTCAGCCCATAGAAGTCAGGCTCAAGGATGACAACTTTTGGGGGCAGATGCTGGTGCTGCATCCTCAGAGAGCCCGGCGCGCCGCTTGAGCTTCGCGTGGTCCGATCATCCGAATTTTCCCCAGATTTGCCCGACGTTTTGTTGCAGACAAATGTGGTTAGCGAAGGGGGAGTCCCTTTTGAGTTAACGGGCGGCCAACCGTTACCCCAAAAACCAAAAGTTTGAGAGCTGACAGCTAAGACAGCTATCAGCTGACAGCTAAGGTGCTGGCGATTGGGGTTCAATGGTTGGCTCCTTGACGGTTTAATGGCGAAAGACCCGGCGTGGAAGCCGGGCCTTCTCTGATTAATTCCACTACGTTAATTGTAGCAAATGGAGGGTAACTCATCTGCCATTTTGGCGGAAATTTGATCTCGTGTGGATGGTGCGACATAGCGGCTTTCGCACAGGATGAGGGGCTTGACAAGATTTCTGGCGGCGTTTGTCCGGCACTGTCTGCGGCCACGAAGATTGGCCTCAGCGGAGACCCAAGGCTGAAGCCATGGGCTACCAGCCGCGATGATTATGCGGCGTTTACGGCATCCTTCGACTTCGCTCAGGACAGGCTACAAATCCGTGCCCTTAACGAGAAAGCGCTTTTTCAGCCATTGAGTCTTAGAATGAAGACCGACGACAAGGAGCGTGGGCCATGGGAATCAGCGACGAAGCGTTTGAGGTTACCTGTCCGGATTGCGGAGCGATGCTGAAGGTCGATCCGGTGACGCGCGCCATCATCGGGCATACGCCGGCGCCGCGCAAGCGCATGTTTGAGGACTTCAGCGATGCGGCCAAGGCTGCGCGTGAGGCCGATGCCCGCCGGGACCAAATCTTCGCCCAGAGCGTGGACGCGCATAAGCACAAGGACGACCTGATGGCCAAGAAGTTCGAGGAAGCGGTGAAGAAGGCCAAGGAAGGACCGATGACGGAGCGGCCGCTGCGGGATTTCGATCTGGATTGAAGGCTTAACGCCGATTGACACCGATTGAACCGATCAAAGCGGATGGAGAGTTTTCTTCCCTTTCCCGATCGGTGTCATCGGTGTGAATCGGCGTTAAGTTTTGTTGGCACGGTAGACTGAAGGCATGCCGCCAATTTTGAATGCGCAGGGGTTGTCGAAGCGATTTGGCGCGGTGGCGCTGTTTGAGGGGATCAGCTTTCCAGTGTCGGAGGGGGACCGCATCGGGCTGATTGGACCGAATGGGGCGGGGAAGTCGACGCTGCTGGCGGTGCTGGCCGGGGAGCAGGAGCCGGATGCGGGCGAGGTGGCGACGCGGAAGCGGACGCGGATTGCATACGTTCTACAGGAATCGAACTTCGCTCCGGGACTGACCGTGCGCGAGGTGATGGACGCGGCGTTGGTGCGGGGGGGCGTCCCCGAAGCTGAGCACGAAGGCCGCCTGCAGGAGACGGCGGGCCGCACCGGCTTTGCCTCGCTCGCCGCCGAGGCCGCAACGCTCTCCGGAGGCTGGA
Source organism: Granulicella sp. (assembly GCA_003162875.1). Classification (GTDB taxonomy): domain Bacteria; phylum Acidobacteriota; class Terriglobia; order Terriglobales; family Acidobacteriaceae; genus Edaphobacter. Next base: position 15,207 of record PLUT01000089.1, on the reverse strand, counting down.
GCAAGCGGCTGGCCATCGCCGAGGCCATCGTCATCCATCCCGACGTACTGCTGCTGGACGAGCCGACCAACCATCTGGACCTCGCCGGCATTGCATGGCTCGAAGCGCTGCTGAACGAAGCGCCGTTTGCCTGCGTGATGGTCAGCCACGACCGCTACTTCCTGGAGAATGTGGCGACGGAGATCGTCGAACTGAACCGCGTCTACGCCGAAGGTCTGCTGCGCGTGAAAGGGACCTACTCTAAGTTCATCGAGGGCAAGCAGGCGTACCTGGAAGCGCAGTCCAAGCTGCAGGACGCTCTGAAGAACCGCGTAAAGATTGAAGTCGAGTGGTTGCGCCGCGGCCCCAAGGCGCGTTCCACCAAAGCCAAAGCGCGCATCGACAACGCGCAAGATTTGATTGGGCAGTTGCGCGATGTGAACCTGCGGACGCAGACGGCTACGACGGGGATCGATTTTGCGGCGACGGAGCGACAGACGAAGCGGCTGGTGGAATTCGAGGATGTGTCGCTGAGTTTTGGCTCGGGTGTGGATGAGAAAAAGATTGTGGAGGGACTGAATTTTCTGATCACCAACGGAATGCGCGTCGGCCTGGTCGGCCCCAACGGCAGCGGCAAGACCACGCTGCTGCGCCTGCTGACCGGTGAACTCGAGCCGACCGCGGGAACGGTCAAGAAAGCCGCCTCGCTGAAGATCGTCTACTTCTCGCAGTTGCGCGAGTTGGAAGAGGACGTGACGCTGCGCCGCGCCTTGGCGCCGGACTCCGACTCGGTCGTCTACCAGGGCCGCGTGGTCCACGTCGCGAGTTATGCCACGAAGTTCCTCTTCACCAGCGAGCAGCTCAACCAGCCCGTCGAACGGTTGAGCGGCGGGGAACGCGCGCGGGTGCTGATCGCCAAGCTGATGCTGGAGCCGGCCGACGTGCTGCTGCTGGACGAGCCGACCAACGACCTCGACATCGCGACGCTGGAGATCCTGGAAGAAAGCCTGCTGGAGTACACCGGCGCGCTGGTGCTGGTGACGCATGATCGTTACATGCTCGACCGCGTGTCGAACATCGTCCTCGGACTCGACGGGATGGGCAACGCAGAGACGTTTGCGGACTACTCGCAATGGGAACAGTGGCAGCGCGAGCAAGGCTCCGCCAACAGCGACGGCAGTTCGGCGACCGCAACGGCAACTCCCGCGCAAGCCGCGCCGCCGCCCAACGCGGGCAAGAAGAAGCTGTCGTATCTGGAAGCGCGCGAGTACGCGACCATCGAGGACCGGGTGGAGATCGCCGAGGAGCGCCTGAACGCGGCGCGCGATCTACTCGACGACCCGAGCGTCGCGACCAACGCCGATGCCTTGACTGCCGCGCTGCACGATCTCGAAGCCGCGCAGACCGTCGCCGACGAACTCTACGCGCGCTGGGCCGAGCTGACGGAGAAGGTGGGCTAGGGCAGAAGAGCGAATCACAGAGAGCACAGAGTAAAAGAGAGAGCACAGAGAGCAGCGAGGGATACTGCTCTCTCTTATTTCGGAGCCGAGGGGTTGGCTAGCTGGCTTTTTTGTGCTCCGGGTTGGCGGTGTGTGGCTTGCTGCCGAGCTCGCGCCAGTGCGTCTCCTTCATCTCGACGCCGAATTTTTTCGCGGCGGCCTTGATGTGGTGGAAGGCTTCTTCGCGCTCGGCGTCGGAGACGTCCTTGACCTGGTCGAAGCGCGCGATGGCGTTGCGGACGTGGGATGCGTCGTTCAGCGGTTCCTTGCGTTGCTTGGGGAAAGCGTAGGTTGTGTCACTCATGTGCTTGCGGTCGTCGGTGGAGAGCGCGTTGGGCGTGTCGTGAGAAGGAGTGCCGGATTTGCGAGTCGTTTCCATGGGGTGCCCTTTTAACGGAGATTGCGTTCTGCGGTCGAGTAAGACCGCATGAACGGTTAGATGACGGCACAGTTCCGGGCGTTGGCCCGCGGGGAAGCTGGTAGCACGATGAGGATGAATACTCTGGCGATGATGGCCGTGCTGGGCCTCGGAAGCTGGATTACTTCGGGTTGAACGGCTCGTCCGCCGAGGGACCGTAGACGCCGGGGACGGGAATGTCGTTGAGGCGGAGGTAGACGCCGAGCTGGGCGCGGTGGTGGATGAGGTGGTTGAAGCACATGTGCCGGTAGGCGAGTGAGCGCGGGCTCGAGGAGATGACGTGGTCGCCGAAAGAGAACTTCCAGGGTTCGGCCAGTTGTGCGTCGGAGAGCGAGGCGAGGGCGGCGCGGCAGTCGGCGGCGTTGGTGTCGAAGGCGGCGAGCGCGGCATCGCGGGTGGTGAAGGTCTGGTCGGGCCACTTGTGGCCGGGATCGGCCATGTTGAGACTGGGGGTGGTGAGGATGGTCTTGCCGAAGAGGGGCAGGGTGGCGACGTGCATGGTGAGCTTGCCGAGAGGCATGGATTTTTCATGACACTTGAAGTCGGGCTTGTCTTCGGGGACGCTCGCGAGGATTTTGCGGGTCATTGCCACTTCGATGTCGTAGTCCTGGAGGAGGAGTTCTGCGGTGGTCATGGGTATTCTCCGTTCGATTTTTGTGGCGCAGGGTTTGGATGTTCCCGGTGGCGCGGCGATGCGGAGAATTATATGCGCTGGGGTCAAGGCAAGAGCGAATCACAGAGTTCACAGAGAAGCAGAGAGAACACAGAGGTATCTGAGTTGGGGAGGCGTTTTCGTGAACCGGCTATCGGCGGACAGCTATCGGCGGTCAGCGGGTGCGGTGGATGGTGTTTCTTCGTAAACGGGCTATGAGCTTTGAGGTATGAGGTTTGAGCGCTATATTCCGGTGATGTTGAAGCCGCAGTCGACGAAGGTGATTTCGCCGGTGATGCCGCTGGCGAGGGGGGAGCAGAGAAACAGCGCAGTATTCCCGACCTCGGCCTGTTCGACGTTGCGGTGCAGCGGGGCGCGTGCGGTGACCGCGGTGAGGATCTGGCTGAAGTCGTTGATGCCGCGGGCGGCGAGGGTTTTGATGGGTCCTGCAGAGATGGCGTTGACGCGGATGCTTTTGGAGCCGAGGGAGACGGCGAGGTAGCGGACGGCAGACTCGAGCGCAGCCTTGGCCACGCCCATGACGTTGTAGTTGGGGAAGACCTTCTCCGCGCCGTAGTAGGTCAGCGTCAAGATGGCACCGCCGTCGGTCATGAGGGGCGCCGCGCCGCGGGCGAGTGCGATGAAGGAGTAGACGCTGACATCGTGGGCGATGCGGAAGGCTTCGCGCGAGGTCAGCAGGAAATCCTCTTTGAGAGCGTCGGGTGGCGCAAACCCGATGGAGTGGATGAGGATATCGATCTTCGGGTAGGTGGCGGCGATCTGCGCGAAGAGCGCGTCAATGTCCTCGTCGCTGGCGACATCGCACTTGAAGGCTCGTCCGACGCTGGTCTGGCCCAGGTCGTTGAGCAACTCTTCGGCTTCGCGCTGGAGGCGCTCGGACTGGTAAGAGAGGACGAGGGTCGCTCCGGCCTCGGCTAGTTTCTGAGCTACGCTGTAGGCAATGCTGCGCTTATTTGCCAGGCCGAAAACGACGGCCACCTTTCCCTTCAAATCGATCATTACGCTCCCTCAAGAGACTCCTCACAGTATGGATGACGCCCAAAAAGACGGTGCGGCATGAACCTCCCGGCAGCAATGCGCACCCGGGTCCTCGCGCAGCCCTCTTGGTCTGTGACGATGCTCCGATTGTCCTAAGGTTTAGGATAGCAGCCGATTGAGGCAGAAGCATACGCCGGGCGGAGATGGATTCCGCCGGGCTCGATTGAGGGGATTTGGGGGATTGATCTAGCGGCNNTTCATTGCATACGTCGAGGTTCCTAACCGCAGGTCCTTCGACTGCGATTGGCGCAGAATACGCGCCAATCTCCGCTCAGGATGACACTTCATTTTTATAGCTAACTTTCAAGACACCGCACTAGCGGTGAAGCAGAGAGGATTCGACCGGAGGGATTATGATCGCGCCCAGGGCCGGCGCCTCACTTCTTGCGGGATCGCTGCTTGCGATGACCACTCGCTGGCAGTTGCGGCCATCGCTCTTGGCCTGGTAGAGCGCCTTGTCGGCGCGCGCGATCAGGGTCACCGCATCGTCGTCGGCCACGGCTTCAGTGAGCCCGATGCTGAGGGTGAGAGGCATGCTGCCCGTAGCCAGGCTGAGTTTGGTTATGGCCTGATTGAGCCGTTCGGTGACGCCTAGAGCAACGCTACAGGGAGTCTGGGGAAGGATGAGGAGAAACTCGTCGCCGCCATAGCGGCCAAGGTAATCGCGCCCGCGCAGATGGGTGGAGATGGTCTCCGCGACCTCGCGCAGGGCCGCATCGCCGGCGGCGTGCCCCTGAATGTCGTTGATGGATTTGAAGTAGTCGACGTCGATAAGGGCGACCGAGAGCCGGTGTTTGCCGCGCTGGATGTACTTGAGCTCGGCGGCGAGCTTGGTCTCAATGCCGCGGCGGTTGAAGGCCCCGGACAGGCAGTCCTTCTGCGACTCGTCCCGGCTGCGCGCGATCAACTCGCTGCTGGCAAGCACCAGGATGAAGAGGCCGGTGACGCACACCGACACTACGCCAAGCAACAGGGCGCCGCTTCCGGAGGGAGCGCTCTCAATCGCCTGGTGGTTGGGCACGCCGTGGAGCAGGGTCATGACGCCGGTGTGTACGGTGACAGCGGCAAAGAACGACATGGCCGCGGCAAACAGGCGCATCGCTTTGGGACTGGGAAAGGTCTCGGACTTGCGAAAAAGCTCGAGCGCGATAAGGCCGCGCACGAATCCGATGGTGGCTGAGATGGCAACAACGCGGGGGACAATTCGGTCCTGGATTTGGCTGTAATAGCAGAGGATTGCCAGCGAAATGCACGACACGATTACCGGCACCAGGGAAGTGCGCCGACTGCCAAGAAAGCGGAGGATGCCACGGTAAAGAAAGATAAAGGAGCAAAAGATAAAGCCGTTTGCCACCGTGACGGAGAGGAAGTACGGGATGTACCCGTGAGAGGCGAGCAGGAAGGTGCCGGGAACACCCAACAGGAAGCTAATCCCGATGGTATTGATTCCACGCAGAATGGGGTATGTGCGTTTGAGGCTGAAAAACGCGACGGCGAACGCTACCGCCAGCATGAAGTCGCATGCAATCAATGTGCGATTGTCCAACCATGAGAGTACGTACATTCGTGCCCCAACCTTTGTCTGAATACTAGCCAGATTAAAGTCTGCAAAGAAGGGCACTTAAGTTGTAGTCAGGCGGACCGTCGTAGGGCAACGATTATCGCGCGCAATGCCGAGGCGTGCTCGCTAGGCAGCGACCAGCCAGTCGTATTGTTCCTGGGTGAGGGGGACGACCGAGAGCCGGAACTGGCGAAACAGCAGCGACCCCTGAAAGATGCCAGCGTGGCGCATCTCGTCCAGCGGAATCTCCCGCTTGAGCCGCTTCACGGGCTTGATCCGAACGATGGGATTCTTCGGATCGGCCGCATCCACCGACACTACTTTCGCGGTTCCGACGGCGGCCTTGCCCTGGTTGGAATGGTAGATGACAAGTTTCTCGCCAGCCTTCATACTGCGCAGGTTCAGCAGGGCCTGGGGGTTCGAGATGCCGTCCCAGATGGTCTCGCCGTCCTTCAGCAGGTCGTCGAACGAATACTTGGTGGGTTCGGTCTTCAGCAGATAAGGCATGAGAAGTTGGTATTTGCCAGTTGTTGGTTGTCAGTTGAAAGACGATTCCAGTCTACGCGGTGTCAACATCCAGGTTGAGTCAAAGAGTAAGGGAATTGTCTCCCGAAAGGGCGAAGAAGTGCTAGCCTCCGAGGTCGAGGAGTTTCACCTGGGGGATAGGCTGGCCGAGGAACTGGCTGCCGAGGCGGGCGAACTTCTCGGTGGAGTCTGTGGCGTAGCACTCGAAGCTGGCGTCGGGCCGGCTGGGATTGGCGTCGATGCGGTTCTGGATCCCGTGCGATACGACCAAAGCGGTGGCGCGGGCGGAGTCAATGACCTCGATGCTGTGCCCGAGTTCTCGCAATGCGGCGCGAATGGCATGCTTAATGAGCGGGTAGTGGGTACAGCCGAGCAAGACAACGTTTGGGGTGCCGTCGCCGATCGCCTCGGTGAGGTAGATGCGGATTACCTCCCGGGTTACGGGGTGGTCGATCCAACCTTCTTCCACCAGAGGCACAAGGAGGGGGCAGGCTTTCTCGACGGCCCGGAGACCGAGTGCGGTGCAGGCGCGATCGTAGGCGTGTGACGACACAGTCGCTTGCGTGGCGAGAACCAGGACGTCGCGATGGTCGGGGCGAAGATGATCCTGTGGCCGGTCGACTCCAGTTTGGTTCATGGCACGCGATGCGAGCGCAGCCCAGGCCGAGCGGGCGCCGGGCTCGATTACGCCGGTGACGGGAATCTTCACTGCGGCGCGGATATCGTCGAGGGCCAGGGCGGATGCGGTGTTGCAGGCGATGACGAGGTGGTTGGCGCCGTGGGACTCGAGGAAGCGAGCACTCTCTACGGCGTAACGGGCGATGGTTGCGCGTGACTTGGAGCCATAGGGGAGCCGAGCGGTGTCGCCCAGGTAGACGTAATGTGCGCCGGGAATCAGCGGCAGCAACTCGCGCAGAACTGTGAGGCCGCCAAAGCCCGAATCGAAAACTCCGATCGTCACCCGCGGGTAAGTCGCGTCCATTAATGGGCCTCCTGTGCGGGTTTGGTCTCGGTGTTCACGACCGGGTAGGTGCGGAGCAGATCGGCGTGTCCGTTCAGGGTTTCGCGGGGCCGGCCGTCGACCAGAAAGCGAACCTCCTCGATGCGCGGAAAGTTCACGTATAGCGTGCCGATGATCGACTCGATGGTCAGCGTCTCGGGTCCAATGCCGGACGGGTGATGGTCGGCGAAGGTCCCGTCGAGATTGACCACCGCCAATTGTCCACCGGGAACGGAGGGCTCGGCGGTCAAATCCCCGGTGCCCTTCGCCGCGCTGTCCTCCGCGCTCCCGGAAAGCTCCAGCGCGGCCGCTGCCTTGTCGTCCGCTTCGGTCTTGCTCCCGGCTGAGTTGGGTGGATTGAGCGGCAGGTCGAGCAGGAACACATCGTCGACCGCCGGGCCGCTCTCGATCGGGTGAGCGGAATCCTTATACGAGTATTCGGCGATCAGCCGGGCCAGCAGCGCATGCGCCCGCGCGGTCGTCTCATCCGGCAGCGCGATTTCGCGTTCGACCAGGCTGATGGAGCCGTCGTTGTCGTTGGCAAGTGCAAGGCGAACCGTCTGGCTGGGAGCGGCGACCGGCGCAGCCAGCGGCGTCTCATTGCGATGCCGGGTCAGCTTTTCCCGGGCTTGCTCGCATCCGTGCAGCAGCACCAGCGCCATCAGCAGGCTGGCGCCGGCGAGGACCCAGAAGAGAACGCGTTGATAGCGGGGAATCACTGCGGCACCTGCGCCGGCGGGGCCGGAGGGACCGCATGGGCGCGCCAGGCCTGGAGCGCAGCGGCCAATGCGACGGCTACGCGCTGCTGATAGCCCGCGTCGGTGACAGGCGTGGCGCCACCGGTAGCGGCCAGTGGCGCCAGTTCCACCGCGACTGCGGGGCACATCAGGTTATCCAGCGGCCGCAGCGACGCCTTGCCGACCGCGACGGGCAAATTGCCCGCTGCCAGCGCGGTCCTCATGTCGTCCGCGAGCCGAAGGCTCTGCTGCACCGATTCTGCCTGGGCCGACTCCCACGGCACCGGGGCAAACGGAGAGGGAAAATCGACGTCGGCCTCCTCCGCAGGGTCCGATGGAGACAAGGCGGAGGTATAGATGTGTACCCCCGATCCGGTGTTCGTCGCGTGCAGCACGATGCAGGCTACCGCGTGGGTGCGGTTGGCAATCGCCGCGCGCTGGTCGGTGGAAAGTTGGGTCAGCGGGTCGGAAGAGTTTGCGTCCCGGGTGGCGATCACGGTAAAACCCGCAGCTCCGAGCGCCGCCCGCAGCCGCACCGCCATCGCCATGGTAATGTCCTTCTCGAGCACATTGCTCCCCAGTATGGCGCCCGCATCCGGCCCTCCGTGCGCAGGATCCAGCACGACCAGGTTCAGGTTCATCTGTCCGATTGCCGGCGCGGCAGGCGGCTGCGGCGTCGCGGGATTCGGTGGATGCTGCGGTTGCGCCCTGCCGAGCAGCGCCCACGCCGCAATCGTCAGCGCGATCGTTGCAGGAGCAACGAGCACGGCAGCGAGGTTCTTTGGTCGCGGCTTCAAAGGGGTGGGTGAATTCGATTCATTTTACCGGCGGCGTCACGGTCGCGGGAAACTTTGCCGTCCGCCCGGCGACCGGCGCCCACGGCAGACAATCAGCGTTCTCAGTCCAGCGCATAGATAGCCAGCCCGCTGAGCAGCTTGGGGTAGAAATCCGTCGACTTTTGCGGCATCACGTCCCCGGAAAGCGAGACATCGCGCAACTGATCGAGCGTAATTGGCTTGATCAGGAACGCGACGTTGGCTTGTTCGGAACGCACCATTTCGACGGCCTCCGCCGCCTCGCGGATGAAGTGGACGTTGCCTAGCTGGGTGATCCTCTCCTGCGACAGGCCCAGGATGCGGTCCAACAGGATGCTGTGCAGCTGCACCACGTCGAGCTGCGCCTGGCGTGCGGGAACTCCCGCCAGCGCCTCCCGGACCGCCTCGGGTTTCGCCTGCAGCAGGTAGCTGCCGTCGCGGGTGACCACCAGGAAGGCGGTGCCCTGCGACGCGGTCAAGATTTGCAGGTCCGCCGAGGCCAGCGGCGTCACGCGGAAGAACGGCTCCGCTTTTGCGAGGAACTCCCCGGTGTTGAAGTCCTTCAGGCCGAAGACGACGCGATGGGTGGGCAGGATGGTAATTCCGGGCGCGTCCATATTCACGAAGGTCATCATCATCGCCGCCTCAGGAAACGGCGGCACGGGCAAGTGGCTCGGGCTCAGTTTCTCGTCCGGATCGAGCGGCTCGCCCAGCGGCAGGCGAAGCTGCGCCGAGCGCTCCTTGGCGTACGCCACTGACGTCTCGTAGCGATGGTGGCCGTCAGCAATGATCAGCTTCTTGTCCGCCATCGCGGTCACGATCAGGTTGATCAGGCCCGGGTCGGTCACCTTCCAAACCCGGTGCACCACGCCGTACTCGTCGGTGATGGCAAGGTCGGCGGGGCGAGTGTCCCTGCCGTCGAAGCTCGCGCTCCCGCCCTGACCCTTTACGCCGAAAATCAGTTTCTCCGCGGTAAATCCCGGGTCCGAATACAGCATGTACACCTGCTCGCAGTAGGCGCGCGTTGCCTTGAATAAAGCCATGCGGTCCGATTTGTGCTTGGGGAATGTCTGCTCGTGCCGGTAGACCACCTTGTCGGCGTAGTCGTACAGGTGGCCGAGGGCGATAAAGCCGCGCCGTTCGCGAACCTCCGAGGAGTGGGGGACGACGTAGGTCTGCGAGTATCCGTAGAGCGCAGGCTCGGCCTCCTCGGCCAGAATCGCCTCCGCGCGCCACTGCTTCAGGGCTTCGGCGGCACGGGTGTAGACGTTGTGGGCCTGCTCACCCGGGGGCAGAAACTCCTGCGGTTCGGTGTCGCCGGGCTCAGGCTTGCCCAGGATGACGCGGATCAGGTTGTAGGGGCTGCGCTCGTAGTAGCGCTGCTGCATCTCGGGCGTGATCTTGTCGTAAGGCTGGGTCACCACGTCCTCCATCTGGACGCGGGATGTGTCGTAGCGAAGGGCGCGGAACGGGTAGAGGCGGGCCATGCTCGGGATCAAGTCTCCTGGGTGGGTATCTCGCTCGATTGTACGGGGAGACGGTGAATGCCGTAACGCGGTGTGCCCCGACGAGTGAAGCCAAAGCCGATGCTACACTTTGGGGGACTTGGGCGAATGAGCAACTTCACTCTTCAGGATGTCGCGGGCAGTGCCGTTGCAGTGGTGGTCTTTGCCCTTGCCCTGTACGTCCCGGGCTACGTTCTGGGGTATGCGGCCAATCTGTTCGGCTTCCGCAAGATGAGCTTTTGCGAGCGGTCCCTGTGGGCGATTGCCTTCTCCTTCGCAGTGACGCCCATTGCCGGCTACCTGGCCGGGAGGTATGCGGGGTTCAACGCCGCTTGCGGGCTGCTGCTGGGGATTGCTTTGGTGTGGCTGGTGCTGCTGTGGCGGGACCGCCATCAACTTGCATGGTCGCGGATTGCATGGTCGCGGAGTGAGACCGCGATCGCCTGCGCGGCGCTTGCATGGGTTGCCTTCGTGGTCTTCTCGCTGGTCGATATCCAAGTTGGGCACAAGCTCTACTTCAGCGTGGTCCTGGATGATCAGACCTACCGCGTCGCGTTTACTGACTCCGTTCTCCGCACTGGCGTTCCGCCTGCAAACCCACTCTACTTTCCCGGTCATTCGCAGCCGATGCGCTACTACTACTTCTGGTACGTGGTCTGCGCGATGGCGGCACGCATCGGCCATGTGACTGCGCGGCAGGCATTCATTGCAAGCAGCGCCTGGGCAGGCTTTGGCATGGCCGCGATCCTCGCCTTGTATGTCCGCCACTTTCTCGGGGTTGTCGAAGGCGTGCGCAGGCAGACCTGGATCGCGATTGCATTGCTTGCGGTGACTGGCGCGGACTTGCTCCCGGCCATCGGAAACATCTTCCTTCAGACCGCGCTCAACGGGGACATGGAGTGGTGGTCGAACGATCAAATCTCCTCCTGGGCGGACTCGTTGCTGTGGGTTCCGCATCACGTTTCGTCGCTGCTGTGCTGTCTGGTGGCTTTCCTGCTGCTCTGGATGGGACGGACCGCCGCTGGAAGATGGCAACGCGTGAGCCTGATTGCTGTAGCGGCAACTGCGGTTGCCAGTAGTTTCGGCCTGTCGATCTACGTCGGCTTCGGCTTCGCGCTGTTGATGCTGGCCTGGGTGGCGCGGCTGATCGTGAGCCGCCCCAGGAATCTCGCCCTTGCGTTGCAGGTGATGGCGGCCGGAATCCTGGGTGCGCTGCTGCTTACGCCGTTCCTGGCGGAGCTGCTCAGCGCCTCTTCGCGTTCGGATTTGAGCAGCCACACCGGGGCAACCCACCTCTTCGCGTTCAGCATCCGCCGCTTGATTGATCCCGCTCTGCTTACCGGGTTGCCGATCTTTGCGTCGTGGAACAGCGCCCATCCTGTTTTACTGGACCAGGCTGCGCGCCTGCTTCTGCTGTTGCCCGGGCTGGCGCTGGAACTGGGTTTCTATGGGGCGGTGCTGTGGTTCTATGGAAGACACCGGAAGCGCTATTCCGCAGACGGACCGCAGCGCACGGCTCTGTACCTGGCAGGATGCGGGCTGCTGCTGGCTTTGTTTGTGCGGTCCACGGTGATCGGCAACAACGACTTCGGCTATCGCGTGGCGATGCTGCCGCAATTCTTTTTGCTCGTCCTCGCCGCGGATCTGTTGGGGTCGTGGTGGATCGAAGGCCGCAACGCGGTCGTGCTCCCGATGGCCGGGCGGAGAAGGCTGGCTTACGGCCTGATCGTGCTTGGCATTGCTGGGACGGTCTATCAAATGGTTCTGCTGCGGGTCTTCATTCCGCTCGAAGCCGGCCGTCCCGATAGCGGATTCTCCGGTCTCCCCGCGCAAGTCTTTGAGGCCCGCACTGCGTTTGCCGAACTGGACAAGGTTGCAAGCCGATCGGCGATCGTGGAGTTCAATCCATACGATCCTCACCCCGGAATTCGCGGCGACGTGATCCCGCCGTATGCGTTCTATGCCCGATCCCTGATCATGAATGCGAACCGTCAGATGGTGAGCGCCGATTCACGGTGTCCGGCCCAGTTTGGCGGAGAATCGCAGTTCTGCGCTGCAATCGAGAGTTCGACCCAGCGGCTTTACGAATTACCGGCGGAGAGTGCGCAGTGGGCCGAGCAGTATTGCCGGCAATTTGGAGCGGACTACCTTGCCGTGGGCGAGATGGACTCGGTCTGGAGCGATGCGTCGGCCTGGGCGGCGACCTTGCCCAGCGGCGCGTCCGAGCCCGGCTTCCGCATCGTGCGCTGTTCTGGCACTCACTGATCGGCCAGGACGTATGCATCGTAGGCGCCGGCGCTGCGCAATGGGCGGTAGTGCTGCCAGATCGCGCGGAAGGACGGGTCGGCGAGGAAGAACGCAAGCAGATCGTCGTGACGGTCCTCCAGTTCCTGGCAATGGACCGCGGGGTCCTGGCAGCGGGCAACCAGCACCAGGCGCGGGCGCCAGCGCGCGAGGTCCTCGACCATCCACTCGCGTTGCATGGATTCAAGTTCGGCCAGCCGCCCTGGGGCGAGCCGGTGCCGCGCCGGGACGGGCCAGCCGCCGGGGGTCTCGCTGCGCAGGATGGCGGGAAGCGTCCAGAGGTTGTTGGTGCGCTGCGACCAGGTGAGCTGGTAGCGGAATATGGGCATGATGGCGTCGTCGACCGAGGTGGTGACGGTCGCGACCGGAGTGCCCGGTGGCAGGTCGCGGAAAAACGACGGGTCGGGCGACGTGATGGCGTAGGTGCTATCCGGCGAGAACGCAGCGCCGCTGAACGGATAGCCGGAGAAGTGCCAGGCGAGGGCGAGTGCGAGCAGGACCAGCGCAGCCGCCGCGACCGGAGACCAGGACGGAATCCGGAGCGCGGCGTGTTCGCGAGCGGCCAGGATTTCGAGAGCCAGCGCCAGCCCGAAGAAGGTGATTGCCGGCAGTTGTTGGTAGTACCAGCCCGTCGCCTGCACGTAATAGGAGAGAGTTGCGGCGACGGCCGCAAGCAACAGGGGGGCGACTGCTGGATTCAGGACGCGGAGTTGAGAGCGTTGGCGGAAGAAGCCGGCAATCGCGATGACTCCGAGCAGGTGGAGATGGGGGGCCTCGATCAGCAATTGGAGCGGGGTNNAGATGCCCAATGGCCCAGTAGGTGGAAAAAACGGTCGGGAGTGTCAGCGAAAAGTACCGTAGGACGAAGAGGCGGACCGCGCCGGCAAACAGCAGTCCGGCAGCGACCAGAACCCAGGGTTCCGGGCGGCGGCTGAGGCTTCGCAGGCGGTTGGCGGCGAGCAGGTAAAGTTCCAGCGCCAGGGGGACTAGAGCGAACTGCGGCTTGACGCATACGCCGATTGCGGCCAGCAGCGCGGTTGAGCCACGGAGTGCGAATTGGCCGGGTTCCAACGGGAGCGCCGCAGCCAGGATGTACGGCAAACAGAGCAGGGCGGTGAGCAGATCGCGCTGGCCGAAGTCGCGCGCCGGGACGACGGCGAAGAGGGTGATAAAGCTGAAGATCAGAAAGAGACGTTCGGATTTGCCGGTCCCTGAGCCGAGGCGCCCAAAAATGCGCAGCGAGCAGGCCGCGATCAGGGCTTCGAGCAGTGCGAACAGCAGTTTTGCCGTGAAAGGAAGACCCAGGTGCAGTGCCCTGGCGGCGGCCACGGGAATGGCCGAGAGCCAGACGATGGCCGGGGTGTTGGCGTCGAATATCTCCGGCCCATAGAGCTGCGCGCCGTGCAGCCAGCGCTGCGCTATCAGCAGGAACCAGAGCTGATCGTGTCCGGCGGCCGGAAGCAGCGAGAGCAGGGCAGCCATCCCCAGGGCTCCCAGCGCCAGCACGGCAAAGGCGCGCGCGACCGGGCCCTCATCTGGGCCGCTTTCCTTATCCCACCGGGCAGAGTCAGATGCGCAGGGGGTAATCTTTTGGCTGTTTCTGGGCATACTCGCTGGGAGCCCGGAGTCGCGCATCAAATTCTCCATCCCGTGCGGGTGTGCGAGCGGCGCAGAATGAGAGAAAATAGAAGTCTTGCGGGCTGCATGGGATCAATTATGCGGTATGGGACAGCAAAGACGTTGGGTGACAGCCGGGCGGCGTGGCTCCCGCGGGCGCTGGCGCTGGGTCTTGTCGCCCTCGCGGTTGCCTCTATACCGGTGTGCGGCAGCGCCCAGGAAAACCCTCTCGACAATGTCCAGACGCCTGCGCCGCCGCCACCGCCCAAGTCGCCGGAGGAGCAGAAGCCGCTGATCGAGGGCGCCGACAATGTGGCGGCCCAGGCCACCTCGCACCGCGACGCCCGCCTGCGCATCGATGTCAACCTGGTGCAGGTTCCCCTTACCGTGACTGACCCGATGAATCGCCTGGTCACTGGCCTGGAAAAGGAGAACTTCGTAGTCTACGACAACAACATCGGCCAAACCATCAAGTACTTCTCCAGCGAGGATGCCCCGCTCACCATCGGGATTATCTTCGACCTGAGCGGCAGCATGTCGTCCAAGTTTGTGCGCGCGCGCAAGGCGCTCACCGAGTTCCTGCGCACGTCCAATCCGCAGGACGAGTTCTTTGTGGTCGGCTTCAACGACCGGCCCGCGGTGATTGTCGACTATACCTCCGACCCCGACGACGTCGAGGCGCGCATGGTGATGCTGAAGCCGGAGAACCGGACCGCGCTGATCGACGCCGTCTACCTGGGGGTCGACCATCTGCGCCAGGCCAAGTACGATCGCAAGGCGCTGCTGATCATCTCCGACGGAGGCGACAACCGCAGCCGTTATACTGAAGGCGAACTGCGCCGCGTCGTGCGCGAGAGCGACGTGCAGATTTACTCGATTGGCATCTTCGACAACTACGCCCCAACCACCGAGGAACAGCTTGGCCCCGTACTGCTCAAAGAGATCTGCGAAATGACCGGAGGACGCCTGTTTGAAGTCGGCGGCGATGTCGGCGATCTGCAGGACATCGCGACCCGCATCTCTGCCGAACTGCGGAATCAGTACGTTCTCGGGTACACGCCGTCCGATCCGAAGCGCGATGGGAACTGGCGCAAACTGCGGGTGAAGCTTCTGCCTCCGCCCGGTCTTCCCGCACTAACCGTACACTTCCGCCAGGGGTACTATGCGCCTTCGGAGTAGAGAACGCGGGCTTCGAGGTGTGGCCGCCGGCCTGGCCACGGCAGCGCTGGCGCTGTTCGCTGCCGCGCCGGCACTCGCCGGGCAGGGAGGGCAGGCCGCTCCGGTCACGGCACCGAAGACTGCTCCGCCTGTTGTTGCTGCTGCCGCCGCGCCGCTTCCCGCAGCGTCCTCCCAGCCGCCGCTCGACGTCGACCGGGACCCCAGCCCGTCGCCCGATCCCGACCCGGCTCCGCAGCCGATCGGCAACACGCCGCCGGCCCCGATCGATAAGATTGCCCGCGCTGCCGGCGGAAAGTATACCCTCCGCGAAAATGCATACGAAGTCCGCCTGAACGCCTCGGTCTTCGACCAGACCGG
>PLUT01000029.1 GCA_003162875.1 Granulicella sp. | reverse complement strand
TCCTGATCAGCGAGATGATCGTTCCCGGCTCATCGTATTGGAACATCGGATATGGCCTGGAGAGCGGCGATGTCGAAAAGGACGAAGAAGGCATTCAGACAATGAAAACCCTGGGCCAAAACATGGCCTGGCTGCTGAAGAAACTCAAGAACTAAGAGACTGTCGCAATGAGTTAGCAACTCGGATGTTTCTCGGCGACTGTTTGGCGGCAAAGCGGTCCAGCATCCGGGAGGGAAGTGTGGGTTACCCTTTATCAAAAGCAACTGAGGTCATCGCGAAGGTTCGATCCAAACGGCCACTGGTTCACCACATCACCAATTTCGTCAGCATGAATGCCTGCGCCAACATCACATTGTGTATTGGCGCACTTCCGGCGATGGCCCACGCTAAAGAGGAAGTTGAGGAAATGGTGGGCGCGGCCAGCGCGTTAGTGTTGAACATTGGCACCCTTTGGCCCGATCAGGTCGACGCAATGCTGATGGCAGGCCGTCGCGCCAATCAACACAAGATCCCGATCGTCCTGGATCCTGTTGGAGCCGGAGCGACTCAGTTGCGTACGAAAAGCGCCCAACTTTTGCTCCAGGAATTGTCGATTGCCATAGTGCGCGGCAACGCGGCAGAAATTGCGTCACTGGCTGGAGTGGAGGCGAAGATCAGCGGGGTCGAATCGCTTAGCGTGGAGGGGGACGTGGCAAACATTGCCTCGGAACTCGCTCGGGAATACCGCTGTGTGGCGGCAGTCACCGGGGCCGTGGATGTTGTAACCGACGGCGAGCGCTTCGTATACATAGCAAATGGTCATCCCATGATGAGCTCCGTCACCGGCACAGGCTGCATGGCAACGTCGGTTGTTGCAGCCTGCGCGGCGGTTGAAAGGGATTCTGTCCACGCAGCTACAGCCGCACTCGCCGCGTACGGGTTGGCGGGCCAGATTGCCGCTGAAAGATCGCGGGGGCCTGGGACGTTTCAAGTACACCTCTACGACGCGCTGGCGGAACTGTCAGCAGACACATTGCAAAGCAGGGCACGTATTGAAGGCGACGGTTGGTAGGGCCTGCTGATGTGAGTATCCATATCCTCATGGTTGGCCTTGCGCCCTACGGGAGTGCAGCCTACGCTGGAGCAGTGATCCTGCATCAAGGATTACAGGAGCGCGTACATGGAGCCCTTTCATCAACACGTATTCGTTTGTACTCAAGGAAAGCCTGAAGGAGTCGCGTCGTGTTCCAGTCAGGGTTCTTTGCGGGTTTTGCAGGCTCTGGAGCGAGAACTTGATGCCCAGGGGTTAGGCCATCGGGTTCAGGTGACTACCTGCGGCTGCCTCGGCCTGTGCGAGGACGGGCCGGTGATGATTACCTATCCCGAGGGAACCTGGTATCGGAAGGTCAAAGAAGAGGATATTCCAGAGTTCGTTGAATCCCATTTACGGTCCGGCAAGGCCGTGTCGCGTCTCGTGTGGAACGATGGTCCGGCCATGAAGGCGGAAATAACAGAAAGCCGAAATCACTATCGGGCCGTGGTTCAGGCAAGAGACGAGGCCGGGATCCTTCCCGACGGTCTCAACGAGATGATCCGCTCGTTCATGCCGAGCCGGGCGGTACTCACGGCGCTGGAACTGGACGTATTCACGGCGGTGGCCAGCGGCGCTTCCGCTGTGCAAGTGGCCCAAAACATCCAGGCCGATCCCCGGGCCACCGAGATGCTACTGAATGTCCTGGTCAGCCTGAAGCTGCTTAATAAGAAGGAGGGACACTTCTTCAACACCGCCGCAGCGGCTCGCTTCTTATGCGAGGGTTCGCGCGACAATGCCCGTGCTGGCCTGATGCACACGGCTCATCTATGGCACCGATGGAGTTCTCTGACGGAATGCGTGCGGGCCGGGACGTCGGTCGAGACCGGCAGCCGCAAAGATAGCCCGGTAAGCGATTTCATCGCGGCGATGGATCGCAATGCTCGGGAGCGGGCCGACGCCGTGGTCAGGGCGACCGGAGTCGACGGCATCAAGCGCATGCTGGACCTGGGTGGAGGATCGGGAGCCTATTCCATTGCGTTTACGCGAGCTGCGCCTGGGCTGAGATCAGAGATCCTAGATAGGAGCGATGTTCTTCCTCTCACGCAGGAGTACATCCGGGAAGCTGGACTTGCGGATCGTATTGCCACGCGGGCAGGCGACATGCTGTCCGACCCGCTCGGTGAGAACTATGACCTCATCTTGGCCTCCGCGATCTGTCATATGTTCTCTCCAGAAGAAAACCGTAGCTTGTTCCGCCGAGTCCGTCAGGCACTTGGGCCAAAGGGAAAGTTCGTCGTGCAGGACTTTGTCCTGGGGCCGGACAAAACCGCTCCGCAATTTGCCGCGCTGTTCTCGCTGAATATGCTGGTAGGAACGCGAGCTGGTAGCAGCTACAGTGAACCGGAGTATGCGAGTTGGCTGCGTGACGCGGGTTTCGAGAATGTGCGGCGGGTGCGCCTGCCCGGCCCTGCCGGGCTGATGATTGCCACTGGTCTCGACTGAAGGAGACGGCGCTGGTCCTACAACCTGTAGGTTGTTGACCATCCGGCGTCACTTGCACGCTGCATTGAAAACAAGCCCTTTGCCGTTGCGAAAGGGATGAGCCTTTCGGACTAGTGTTATGACCGCGTAGA
>PLUT01000217.1:988-10839 GCA_003162875.1 Granulicella sp. | reverse complement strand
CGAATTTCAACGAGTTCCTAGACCAGTTCCACTAAGGGTCAGCGCACCATCAAGGCCGAAACCGCAATCACCAGTCCCACCACCCCCAGCGCCAGCCCGCCGAAGAAGAAGGTGCGCCGCCGGGTTAACAGCGTGATGGACGATAACACCACCGAGATCTCCAACAGCGCTTCACCCAGATCGAACCGCACCGCCTTTGCCTCTGCCAGCTTCACCTCGTTCTGATACTCATTGGCGGTATCCTGCTCCTCTTTCAAATCCACCGTCCACTTCGCGATGTGGGCCTTGTACTCGGTCAGTTTGGCGGCGGAGGCCTTCGCGTCCACCGTCGGCTGTAAAGCCATCTGGTCCATCACTACTAACAGGCTCTCCATGCGGATCTTCTTTGCCTGGTACTCGTTCCACTCGTCGCTGGCCCTGCCCTGCATCAGCACCGCCTCAGTATGGGTGCGATGCCCCAGCACCGTCACTATAGCGACCAGCACCGCAAGGATCGCAATCGCCAGCGAAATCGTGTTCAGCGACTCCTCCCCGGCCTCTCTCATCTGCTTGGCAAACTCCTGCATTTCGGTCGGTTCCATGCGCCCAATTCTAGCCTCGGCAACCGGGACCTGAGAACAGCCGCCCGCGGATTATTCCCCGTCGTTCCACCCCGGCAGGTCCTCCGACCCCGTAATCAGCCGCGCCCCGTCGCGCAGCGTCAGATACGTCCACGCCCACTGGCTGAAGACGCCCAACCGGTTCCTGAACCCGATAAGGAAGTAAATGTGCACTATGAGCCAGGCCAGCCACGCCATGAAGCCGCTCCAGTGCGCCTTGAACGGCCACACGATCTTGGCGATCGCGGCTTTGCGCCCGATGGTCGCCATATCGCCCTTGTCGAAGTAGCGGAACCCTTTGATCGCGCGGCCGTCCGACCCTGCCTCCTGCCCCACCAAACTGCCGATGCGCCGGGCCGCATAGGCGCCCATCTGCATTGCGGGCTGCGCTACGCCCGGCAGCTGCCGGCCATCCTGCTCCACGTGCGCCAGGTCGCCGCAGACGAATATCTCCGGATGGCCCTTGGGGTTCAGGTACTCATCCACCAGCACGCAGCCCTTCTTGTCTGTTTCCGCGCCTAGCAGCCTGCCCAGCGGCGAAGGCTGCACCCCTGCGGCCCACAGGGTCACCACCGCATCGATGCGCTCGTCCCCGATCATGACGTAGCCGGGTTGCAGGTCCGTTACCGCGGTCCCGGTGCGGACCTCCACTCCAAGCTCTTCGAGCTGTTTGCGCGCCTTTTGTTGCAGGTCCTCGGGGTACATGCCGAGGATGTGCGGCGAGCCCTCCAGAATCAGCACCTTCGCCTGCCGGGTATCGATGTACCGGAAGTTGTTGCGCATATACAGCCGTGCGATGTCCGAGATCGCCCCTGCCAGTTCCACCGCGGTCGGGCCGCCGCCAACGATGACGAACTTCAGAGGCGGATGGGTTCCGTGCTCCATCATCTGCCGCTCCGCCAACTCAAACGCCAGCAGCACGCGGCGGCGCATTTCCAGCGCATCGTCGATCGTCTTCAGCCCCGGCGCCAGCTTCGCCCAATCTTCACGCCCAAAGTAGGAGAGGGTCGCCCCCGTCGCCACGATCAGGTAGTCGTACGCCAGCACCGAGCCGGTCTTCAGCCGGACCTGCCGCTGGTCGAGGTCGAAGCCAACCGCCTCGTCCATCAGCACTTCGATGTTCGCGTGGTCGCGCAGGATCGACCGTATCGGCTGCGCGATGTCCGCCGGGGAAAGCACCGCCAGCGCCACCTGGTAGAGCAGGGGCTGAAAGGTGTGGTAGTTCTTGCGGTCGACCAGCGTCACATCCACCGGCAGTTTCGCCAGTTCCATCGCCGCGTTCAGCCCCGCGAACCCTCCACCGAGCACCACCACCCGCCGCCGCACGCGTCCCGCCGGAACTGCATCCGCGCCATCGCCCATCCGCCTGGCTCCCTTGGGTCTTCCCCTGCAAACCCTGTTGCCTCTTCAGATGCCGCAGCAGGCCCCCCGATGCCGGGCACGGGCACATCCGGTAACCCAGGGGACACTCGCTACAGATTTTCCTATTGCAATGCCGCAGTCCTCTGCTAATATGAGTCCCTCCCCTAGTTGTCGTAGCCGGCTTTCGAAAACACTCCTCCCCAGAGTTGTTTAGTTTTCTGCGCTTTACAGTTGCTCCGAGCCCCTGTGTAGCTGCGAATCGTGCTGCTTGAGAGGTTGCAAGCAGATAGACCGAAAATCCGGCGAAAGCCGCAAACGGAAAGGAAGGATACCCCGTGAAACTCCTTGGTTCTCTGGCAGTTGTTGGGATTCTAGCTGTTTTCGCCTGTTCCCCGATGGCCGCGTCGGCACAGGCCTCAAACCCCGGCCCTGCGGTGCACGCGGA
The DNA here is from genome assembly GCA_003162875.1 of Granulicella sp. Lineage (GTDB taxonomy): Bacteria > Acidobacteriota > Terriglobia > Terriglobales > Acidobacteriaceae > Edaphobacter. Next base: position 8,433 of record PLUT01000217.1, on the reverse strand, counting down.
CCTGGGACTTCCGGCCACCTCTTCCAGCAGCAGTTACTCGGCTGAGGACTCCTTTGCCGCACCCGCCGCTGCCGCCGCCGCTTCAGCCGCTGCGCCCGCTGCTCCTGAAGCCAGCCAAGGCGGGCCCTTCTCGGGTCTCGGGGTGGGCGTCAAGGTCGGCGTCGCCGGCATCGGCTTCGATGTCGCCACGCCCATAGTTCCGACCCGCCTCAACCTGCGCGGCGGAGCCACCTTCTTCTCCTACAACCTCAGCGAGACAACATCGGACAACCTGGTTGTTAACGGCACTCTCAAGCTCCAGAACTCGGGCGTTATGGTGGATTGGTTCCCATTCCGCGGGTCATTCCGCCTCAGCGGCGGCGCGACCGTCTACAACAACAAAGGTGTCACCGCAACACTCAATGAGCCCAGCGGTAGCAGCTTCACGCTGGGCAACGACAAGTATTACGCCGACGGTCCCCTAGTCGGCACCGGGGTCTTCAAACTCGGCGGCAATGCCGGAGGGCGGGTGTCATTCGGATGGGGCAATCTCGTGCCGAAGAAGGGCCACCACTTCAGCTTCGACACCGAGTTGGGCATCGAGTTCGTCTCCAAGCCCACCGTGNNCGGAGCAGGCCAAGCTGCAGAGCGATGTAAATTTCTTGAGCTTCTACCCCATCGTCTCTGTCGGCATCGGCTGGAGACTCTTCTGATGTCTTGCCGCGTTGCCAGACGGCAGCCGGCCTTCGCATTGTGACCCTGTTCCGTTAGGTCTTCGCCCGCATCTCCCCCCGGAGATGCGGGCGTTGTTTTGTGTCTGCGGCATTCTTCCTGGCGCCGCGGCGGCCAGGCCAGCCTCTCTTGACAACTTTTTTACAACTCTCCCTCTCTCGGGGGGTCGAAACCGAGGACTGCAAGCAAAAGTTGCAGGAGGCGAATTGGATGCTCTTTCGATAATCCATCATGCACTGCATCCTCAGGGGGCAGCGCAACGTCTCTTGTATCAACAGCCACTCCGCGTACAAATCCGATAGAGATTTTCTCCTGACAAGCAACTATTCCCGAGGGTTAGTGTTTTCTACTATTTGCAGAGTTTTTGGCGTTTTGCATAGAGTTTTCACGCGCCGCTGCTGGACCATTGGAGCGGCCTTTCAACCAGAAAGGCTTTTGATGAAGCAATTTATCTCTTTTTCGCTCGCCGTTTTTATCACCCTCTGCATGATTGTGGCCACCGAACGCCGCGCGTGGGGATACGTCGATCCCGGCTCGGGATTGATCGCGCTGCAGACATTCGCCTCCGTGGCGGCGGCATACGCCTACATGGTTCGCCGCCGCATCCGCGCCTTCTTCCAACGCAAGACGGGGGAAACATCCGCCGTTCTGCCCGTCGCGCCCAAGCCAGGTGACTCCAGCGAAGTCGCATGACCTTGGCGTCGCCCGCTGCAACATTCCGTGATCCTGCCGGTTCGCTTCGCTTCGAAGGCGACCTCGCAATCCGTACGATTGATGCTTCCGCGCGCGCAGCCGTCCTTGATTTCCTCGATGAGCCCTTCTGCCGGACCATGCAGGAGCGCGGCGACCTCATCGCCGCCACCATCGACGACTCCGCCGCGGAACTTAGTCTCCTGCACCCCAGGATTCTCATCCCCACCTACCCGTGGGAGTGGACCCCGTCGCAGTGGCTCGCCGCAGCCGATCTGACTCTCGACCTTTGTGAGCAGGCGCTCGCCGCCGGCTGGATCCTCAAGGATGCGACTCCGCTCAACGTCCTCTTCCGCGATACCCGCCCGGTCTTCGTCGACATACTCTCCTTCGAGCGCCGCGATCCGAAATCCTCCATCTGGCTGGCCTACGGACAGTATGTTCGCACCTTCCTGCTGCCGCTCTTAATGAACCGGCTGCTGGGCTGGCCACTCTCGCTCTCCCTGTTCAAGCGCGACGGTTACGAGCCCGCCGACTGCTACGCCGCGCTCGGCTGGAGCGGACGTCTGTCGCGCGCGGCCTTCTGGCCCATCACGCTGCCCACCCTGCTCGATCGCCGCAAGCACGCGCACGCGCCGGCAAGGAAATCCGTTGCCCGCGTCCGCGATCCCGAAATCGCCGCCGCCGTACTCAGGCGCACCTTGAAGGATCTCCGCCGCCGCACGCAAACAGCCCTGCCGGCGGGCGCATCCTCAAGCTGGAGCGAATACCAGGGCACCCTGACCCACTACACCCCCGAGCAGAGCCGTCAAAAGCTCGACTGGGTGCGCCAAGCCCTGGAAACCGCGCAGCCCGCCCGCGTGCTCGACATCGGCGCCAATACCGGAGAGTTCAGCGCGCTTGCCGCCGAAATGGGGGCGGAGGTCGTCGCGCTCGAGCGCGACATGGCAGCAGCCGACCGCCTCTTCCGGATGGCCCGCGAGCGCGGTCTCTCCATCCAGACCATCCAGGCGGACCTCGCGCGTCCCACTCCGGCCGTCGGCTGGCAGAACCAGGAGTCGGTTGCCTTGCTGCCGCGTCTCGAAGCCCGCTTCGACCTCGTGCTCATGCTGGCGGTCATCCATCATCTCATCCTGATGGAGCAGATCCCGCTGCCGGCAATTCTTTCCCTCTGTCACCGCCTCACCCTGCGTCATCTCGTCGTGGAATGGGTACCAGTCGCGGATCCGATGTACCAGAGCCTCCTGCGCGGCCGCGACAACCTCTACGGCTCGCTCACTGAAGCCGACCTGCTCGCTGCTTGCGCCGGCCGCTTCCGGACCCTCTCGAGCATCACCCTCGACAATGGACGCGTCCTCTTCCTCTTTGAGAAGATCAACGAAGCAGTTCTCGAATAGAGCGCCGCGCAACCGCAATCGCCAAGTGGCTTTCCCCCCGGACGAGACCACCTGCAACCGTTTCCGATTTCTCGTTGAATCTGAGAATTGCTCTCATGCTCAAAAAGCTCTGCCAGTGCCTCGGAATCGCATCGCTCATCCTTGCAGGCAACTACGGCGACCTGCTTGGCGGCGGCGAAGACGTCCGCATGCACACCCCGCTGCCGCTCGCCCGCATCTGCTATGCCCAGATCGCGGATATCCTGCTGGTCGCCCTGCTGTTCTTCATCCTCTTCGTCCTGGTCGCGCGCACTCGCCTCTATCCCTGGTTGCGGCTTCTGTTCGTCATGGTCATTCCGCCTTACCTCCTCCAGCGCACCCAGTCCTTTTTCCCCTTCGATCTCATCGAAGGTATTGTCACCATTTTCTTCATTGTCTGGGTCGGCACTCTGCTGCTTCTTCTCCTGCGCTATCCAAAGCGGTACCGCCAGCTGCTGCATGTCGGCGGAATTCTATCCGCCTCCCTCATCATTTTTGCCCTTTGCAGTATTGCCCAGTTGCTTTGGGTCGCCACTTGGAAGCCCGCGCCGAACCAGATCACGGCCGCATGGAATCGCAGCGGCCCTGCCCAACTCCAGCCGCCTCGCGATCATCCTCTGCTGGTCTGGATCATCTTCGACGAGCTCTCCTACGACCAGACCTTCGAGCACCGCGCTGGGGACCTCAGCCTCCCCAACTTCGACGCTCTCCGCGCCCAGAGCACCCTCTTCACCGACGCCCAGCCGGCCGGTTATCACACCGTAAAAGTCGTCCCTTCTCTGCTTACCGGCAAAATCGTCGACGGAATCCGCTACAACTTCCACAACCGCCTGTGGGTCCACCACGAATCCGAGTCCGGATGGCAGCCGCTTGACGGCGCGCAAACTCTCTTCGGCGATGCCGAGAACGCCGGCTGGCGCACCGCCGCTGTCGGCTGGTACAACCCCTACTGCGCCATCTACGCCGATGCCATCCAGAACTGCTTCTGGACCAACCGCGACATGTTCGATGGCCTCATGGCCCAGGATGCCTCCTTCGCCGACAACGTCTACATCCCGTTGGAGCAGGTGGTCCGCGAGATCAGGTCCCCCGCGGCCGCCGACCGTCACCTTTGCGGCTTCGACGTGCGCCATCGCTATCTGACCCACGTTGACCTGCAACAGCACGCCTCCCAGTTGCTGCACTCCGACCAGGCAGACTTCATCTTCCTGCACATCCCCGTCCCCCACAGCCCCAACATCTGGAGCCGCATCCGCAACGACTACACCCAGCAGTGCGACAGCTCCTACCTCGACAGTCTGGCTCTCGCCGACCACGTCCTTGGCGGCATCCTCGCCACGCTGGAGGCATCGCCACGCTGGAACCAGACCACCCTCATCGTTCAGGGCGACCATTCCTGGCGCATTGACGCCTGGAACTGGCTTCCCGCATGGACTGAGGAGGACGATGCAGCCTCGCGCGGCGTCTTCGACCAGCGCCCCGCCGTCATCATCCACCAACCCGGCCAGACCCAGCCGCAGACCGTCTCCACCCCATGGCCCATCCTCCAAATCCACTCCGTCGTCGAGCAAACCCTCCACAACCAGCCCCCCACCTTCTAGCCCACGTCGAAGGCCCCGCCCATCCCCCTTGCCGCATCATGGCCAATCCCTCTCACCGCGTCACGGCCCATCCCCCTCACCGCGTCATTCTGACTCGAAGAGTCAGAATCTCCGTAGTTGCCGCATCAGCCTCCACCGCCGTCACCCTAAGCAGAAAGAATAGGCTGTAATCCTGAGCGAAAGAATTAAGCTGTCATCCTGAGCGGAAAAATAAGCTGTCATCCTGAGCGGAGATTGGCGCGCACTCTGCGTCAATCGCAGTCGAAGGACCTGCGGCTTGACACCCCACACTCGACCCGCCCCGCCTCTAAGCGCCAACGGCACGCCCTATACCAGCCTAGACTCAGGCCGCAGTCTGTTTTGCGAAGTTTTGTCGGCGATTATGAGGCATACTTAGGAGTGCTATGGCGCCTGCCAATCTCAAGTCAATCCACCCGATCAATCTTCTCTCCTTCGGCCCCAGGACGGAGCCAATCGAACTGCGCAACCTGAACATTCTCATCGGCCCCAACGGCAGCGGAAAATCCAACTTCATTGAGATCATCCGCCTGCTGCACTTCTTGCCAGACAAGGATCCATGGGAAGTAGCGTTGAACACTGGCGGCGTTAGTGAATGGATTTGGAAAGGAGCCAGGAGCGGAAGTTCGCAATGCTCTCTCAGCGCCAATTTCTCCTTGCGCCAGCTGGATGATGTAAAGCCTCGCTGCTTCAATTTTTTGATTGACCTTGAAAAGCACGACGCTTCCTTTCGCGTTAGGTCAGAGATGTTTGACGACGCAGCTAATACGGCTCCTTATCCCAAGTTGTTGGAACGCAGCGACTCTCACGGGACTTATCACCTGCGGACGGGGCGCGGAGATGAAGCCACAATTTTCCTCGGGTTGAATCCGGACCGATCCGTCCTGTCCCAATTGGCTTCCCCGCCCGTGCAAGGATCCGGCATTGGCCGCGACCTTCCTGAACTCTTCGAGATGGCTGAATTCTTTGAGAGTTTCGATTTTCATCAGGATTGGGAATTCGGCGTGGACTGTCCTCCACGCGATCCCCAACCGGTCGGTCAGCCGGTCGCGAGACTTGAAGAGAACGGTTATAACCTGGCCCAGATGCTTGCACACTACCGGGACCGTCACAAGCCCGTATTCGAGCAGCTTACGGACTTAGTGAAGCGCTTCTATGAGCCAACCAAGACCGTTGAGGTCATAGTCGTCGGCACCCACCTTCAGATCGCCATAGAGGAAAAGGGAGGCTTTTCCACTCCAGCTACTCGCCTTTCTGACGGCATGCTCCGCTGGCTCTCCATTCTGTGCATACTTCTCAACCCGACCCCGGCACCCATTACTTGCATCGACGAACCCGAACTCGGCCTTCACCCCGATGTCATCCCCACGCTTGCCGATGTTCTCCGCGAGGCGTCGGCACGCACACAGTTGATCGTCACGACCCACTCTTCCGCGCTAGTGGATGCGTTCACTGACGATCCAGAATCGATTTGTGTCTGCGAGAAGATCGAGGGCTCGACCGTGATCCGGCGATTGGACCGGACAGACCTCGAAATCTGGTTGAAGGATTATTCTCTCGGCAATCTCTGGACAAGTGGGGAAATCGGGGGAAATCGTTGGTGAAGATCACAATCTATGTGGAAGGCGGAGGAAACAACAGCAATACGCAGTCAAGATGCAGGGAGGGCTTCGCCGAATACTGCAAGAAGGCCGCCCCGGACCGTCGTCTCAAAGTCGTCGCCTGCGGCAGTCGCAATCAAACTTTCGACCGTTTCAAGACAGAAAGCAGCAGGAGCAAGCCGGACGAACACTGTCTACTTCTGGTCGACTCCGAAGGCCCCGTGAAGCAAGGGACAACACCCGCAGTCCACTTGCTTGAGCGCGACAGATGGGATTTCGCTCATCTGCCGGGCGAACAGATCTTCCTGATGGTGCAGGCCATGGAGGCGTGGTTCTTCGCTGATCGAGTTTCTCTGGCGGCATACTACGGACAAGGCTTCCGGCTCAATGCACTTCCAGGCGACGAGCATCATATCGAAGCCATCCCAAAAGACGACCTCGTACCCTCCTTGGAGAGTGCTTCCAGGGACACAAAGACCAAGGGCCAATACCACAAGACTAGGCACGGTTTCGCGTTGCTCGCCAGGATCGACCCTGCAAAAGTCGAGGCAGGGTCGCCACACGCGGAAGCACTCCACAGGTTTCTGCGCGCAACTTAACTCATCACCCGGCCAAACGCGGGCCAACCCCTTGACACCCCGTGTACAATTAAAGCAGGGCCAAACACTGCCCAGCGTCGTGTCCAATGCACCTAAACCGGACCGGACCTGGAGTCAGTCGCGGCTCAGGGGCAACACGTGAAAACCGGAGAACGACCGAACAAAGCGGCGCACCCGTGCGCGAACACGCCAATTCCCACCTCCGCCCCCTCCCACAACCCATTCGATTGCAATAATTTAGCAGTAAGTCCTTTAGAAAAGACGCGTTGCAGATACCTGCCTCTCCTAACCAACACAAGCAACAGCACTTCCCTGCAAGATATGGGGGGGAGGGGGAGGGGGGAGTCCTCCCCGGGGGATGGCGTCAGCCAGCATCTCAACGTGCGCGCACTCCTCTGGTCTCATCCGGCGCACGATAGTTCAAGCCGCACCGATTTTGTACGAAGTCCGGATCTAAGTCATTTAGAAGGGTTATTTTGGCCCAAAATGGGGGGAGGGTGGATACCACCTTCCCGCCGGACGATTCAGGCGCCTGCGGCCGATAGCGTATCGTTGCTCTTAGCGTCCGTCAGTGTCCTCCCCAATCCAAATCGCCCCCGCCAAGCCGGAGAACGCCCCCTTGGCCAACTCAGCCAAGCTGCCCAGCCTCCACGACTTCTTCTCGCCAGGCGGCGTTCTCTCCCGCTCCTCGCTCGCCTACGAGCATCGCAAAGGGCAGTACGAGATGGCCAAGGCCATCGAGAAGGCCTTCGCCGACAAGCGCCACCTCATCGTCGAAGCGGGTACCGGGACCGGCAAGACGCTGGCCTA
>PLUT01000217.1:0-973 GCA_003162875.1 Granulicella sp. | reverse complement strand
TACATGAAGGGCCGCGCCAACTACCTGTGCAAGCACAAGCTCTACGCGCTGCGCGATTCCCCGCTGCTCTCCGGGCTCGAAGAGATCTCGCAGTTCCACGCCATTGCGGAGTGGGAGAAGACCACCGCAACCGGCGACCGTGCGGAGATCGATGCGCTGCCCGAAAACTCCGCGCTCTGGCCCAAGCTCGACGCCCGCGGCGAGGCCTGCCTGGGGCAAACCTGTCCCGACTGGGAAGGCTGCTTCATCACCGCGATGCGGCGCAAAGCGCTGGAATCGGACATCATCATTGTGAACCACCACCTGTTCTTCGCCGACCTGGCGATCAGGCTGCAAGCGGGCGCGTCGGCGGATGCAGGTGTGCTGCCGGCCGCGGGCGCGGTGATCTTCGACGAGGCCCACGACCTGGAGGAGACGGCCAGCAACTTCTTCGGCATCGGCCTCAGCACGCAGCGCTTTGACGAACTGGCGCGCGATGTCGAAACCATGCTCCGTACCAAGCGAGCTTCCACCACCGCCATCGAAAGCGCAACCGCAACCCTGCGCGACCGGGCACGAATCTTCTTTGCAGCGCTGCCCTTTGATCCCTCCGCGAACTCCGGCGCTGCGCTCGACACAGCCCCTGCCGCCGCAGCCAACGCGGGCCTTGGCCGCATGCCCTTCGAACAGCGCGCCCAGTTTCTGGAAGAAAGCGGCGACACCTACACCGGAGCGCTGCACGCGCTCGCGCGCCTTGAGGGCGAACTGGAGCGCCTGAAAGGCGTCGACGAGGCCCCCGGCCTGCGCAAGCGCACTGCCGACATTGCGACGCACCTGAAGTTTCTGTTGGAGTCGCAGGACCCGAACACCGTCTTCTGGATTGAGCGCCGCGCGGCCCACGGTGTCCGCAATCTAGCTCGCGGCATCGGCCAGGCCAGCCATCACACCCACCTCCAGGCCACGCCCATCGACGTCTCGCAGCTGCTCGCCGGCG
>PLUT01000123.1 GCA_003162875.1 Granulicella sp. | reverse complement strand
CCACACTCCCGGACGCAGCGACCACCGCAGTCCGCGGCTGTGGAGCGACCGCACCGCCCGCTTCATCACCGCCTCAAACCGCACCGCAACCAACCGCACCACCTCGTCCAGGTCGGCCGCCTTCATCTTGTAGCGCGGAACCGGCGCAATCGGCGCGCGCAGCTCCGGCGTGCACAGTGGAACCACCGGCAACCACACCCGCTGCGACGCCGCACACGCCTCCGCGGCATACGCCATCGGCTCNNCTCGCCGTCCGGCCCTTTTGGCGTCGCCCGCCGATACTGCTCCACCACTCGCGCGCGCACCTCCGCATCCATGCCGGCCAGCGCTTCTTTCATCACCACGTTCTCTGCCGGAAACACAAAGTGGTCCAGCAGAAACTTCTGGCAGTTCCGCCGACCCAGCTCATAGTCATGCGCGCGGAACCCGCGCTCGAAGAACCCGCCAAACGCCGCCAGCGTCGCGCACTGCAGCGCCTTCGGAATCGGCTTGTGATGCACCGCCTCATGCTTCAGCTCCTCCACCAGCTCGTGGTCGCTGGGCGCGACCATGAAGTGGCAGAAGGTGGTGCCGCGCATCAGGTGGCTCAGCGACTCGCCGTANNACCGCGACTGCGATACCAGCGCCTGAAACAGCCGCGCGATCACTTGCAACACCCCCGCATTGTGCAACGGGTCATAATCCACCGCGTAGCTCGCCATGGTTGGGAAGGGCGCAATGCTCACCACCGCCCGGTCCGCCTTGCACGGATCGCGCTCCAGTTGGTGGTCCTCACGCGGCGGGTCCAGCGCCGCCAGATAGTCGTGCGCATAGTTGTACGGATCGTTGTTGGTCACGCCGCCATCCACGTTCAGCGTCTCAAACGGGTCGGCCATTCCCGGCGGAAACGACGGCTCGACCGGAGCGGCATCGTCCTTCACGCCAGCCTCATGCGTCTCCCACAGCGGCGGCGTGTAGTCCGAGTGCCGCCGCATCAGCACCCGCGGCGCCAGAAACGCCGGAAACGCTCCGGTCGCAATCGCCGCATTCCCCAGCATCTCAAAACCCTCCCCGGTCACCATGTCCACCGGATACGCCGCCTCGCCCAGCGGACGCTGCGAGTCCGGCCGCACCGTCTGGAATCGGATCCGGTCGCCGAAAAACGACGTCGTCTCCTCCACGCCGCCCGGCGAGAGCCCGTTCAGCGAGTACAGTACCCCGCGCAGGTTTGTCAGCGAAAGAAATACCGTCAAGTCCGGCGAAACATACGGCCGCGGCGCCTCCGGCTTCGGCCCGCGCTCCAGCCCATACACCGCCAGCTCATCCAGCACGGTCGAGTCCAGTAGCGACACCAGCGGCCCCGGCCGCTCCCGGTCTCCCCGATCCAGGTCGCGCGTCTTCAGCAACCCGCGGATGTCCGTCTTGTTCACCCAGGCCTCGTAGAGACGATTCGTCGTCCCCCGCTTGGTCGCGTCCGCTACGTGCTCAAACTCCTCCTGCAACACCAGCGCCGCAAGCGCCGCGCACAGTCCGCCCGCCGACGCGCCCGAGAACCCCTCAATCACCACATCGTGCTGCGGAACCTCCTCTCCCGCCGCCTTCGCCTTCGACCACGCGTCCAGCGCCTCCGTCATAAAATCCAGTACCCCAGCCGTGTACGCACCCGCCGAAATGGCCCCTGCCATGTTGATGACGATCTTGAAACCCCTCATCGAACCCTTTCTGTCCCCGGAAATACCGGCCCGCTACTTGCAAGCGACTATATTCCACAACCACCCAAAATGGGTGCCCCATGATCAACCAGCTCGCCGCCCACCATCGCTGATCGTTCATAATGGAAACCAAAGGCCACCTGCCCGCCGCCACTGACCGCTGATCGCTGATCGCTGATCGCTGATCGCTGACAACTGACAACTAGCAACTAGCAACTNNCTAGCAACTAGCAACTAGCAACGGTATGATGGGTGTCGCCGCTTCCGGCCCATGCGATTCCTCCTCATCCTCGCACTCGCCGCCTCCACGCTCCCTGCCCGCGCGCAGCAGAGCCGGCAGCAGCCCGCCATCGCCACACTCACTGTCGCCTACACCTACCTCTGGGCGGACCAGGGCGGCTACCGCGTCAATCTCAACGGCTGGAACGTTCGCCCCTCCGTCCTGCTCGGCCGCGGCTACTCCGTCTTCTTCTCCTCCACCAACTACTACGGCGCCAACCGCAAGGGCTCGCTCAACGCCCACGGCTACACCCTCGGCGTCGCCAAATCCGTCTTCACCACCCCGCACTTCAAGCCCGCCCTCTTCCTCGAATCCGGCGACGTCCGCGTCTCTTCCGCCGGCGCCATCACCAACGAGGCCCTGGTCGCAACCGGAGCCTCCGTCTCCATCCCGCTCCGTCCCTGGGTCAGCCTTATGGTCCTCCCCGCCGAGTACGTCTTCCTCTATCCCCACGCCGACTGGCGCAACGACTTGAACGCCAAGGTCGGCCTCACCTTCCCCCTCGGCCACCGCTGACGCCGCCGTTCCGGTTCGCCATTCGGCGTTTTTGTTCGCCTTCCTGTGAACAGCGAAGGACCTGCGTTCCCGCTGACTTGCTGACTCGCTGTCCCCGCCATCCCAGCCCGAGCCGGCTACGGCGTGTTCTCACTTGTCCACATATCCGGGATGTTCGGCCAGATACTTCGCCCGCGCCGCCTTGATCTCCGGGCTATAGGCCGCGGCGACCCTCTGAATGACCTCAAGCGTCTCTGCGAGCCACACCTTGTTCGTCTCACTGGCCACAGCGGCCTCGGCGCTCCTCAGTCTGAACCCCGCCGGCGAGATGACGAACAGGGTTGCCCCCACCATGTGATAGGTGTCGAGGACCTCCTGCATCAGCCCCCGCGAAACTCCGTGCTGGAGCACGACAATGTAGGCCGGCGTCAGGTCCTTCTTCTGCATCTCCGCCTTCACCGCGGTCCAGAACACCTCCGGCCAATACGGCGCCCCTTTCGGCCGGTTCTTGTCGAGTGCGGCGATCCACCTGGCCCGGAACGCGTCCATTTCGCCGCTCAACCGCAGATACTCGTGAATCTGATCGACCGTGGCTGGATCGCTCAGCGGAGCCACCGAGGCCGCGACATTGGGATCGCCCAGCGGAGCCAGCAAGGCAGCAACATTGGGCGTCTCAGGCGCAGCCGGCACGAGCACCGGTCCGAGCGTACCCTTGACCTGCGCGCGCGCCGTTCCAGGCGCAGACGAAGCCGGTATCCGCACCGTTCCCCACTCAGACGAAGCCGGCACGCGCGCCGTCGTGGGCGCACCCTTGTCCTGCCCGCAACTCGCCCCCAACGCCAAACCCGCCAACACCAGCGCCGCCAGAAATCTTGCCGCCACTCGCCGCACCACCCCACCTCCGCGAACAGCTTACATCACACCATTCGCCGACTCGCATCCGCTCGTCATTCTGGACGAAGTCCAGAATCTCCGTAGTTGCCTCTTGTCGCGCCACAAATGCCGGACGCTCCCTTCATCGCAGTGTCGTAGGCAACGAGAATCCCCCGCTGCGGTGCGTCGATTTTCCCTCGCGGAGCAGACAAAAGGAGCTTATCCCTCCGAGGCAAGGTACTACACTTGCGGAGACGAGGGCGCAGGGCCGCGCACTTCGTGGGAAAGTGTAGAGCAATGACAGAGAGCAAACCCAGCGGATTCAGAGGACACTGGGAGACAACGTTGACGGTCTCCTGCATTGTTGTTGCCGCGATCTTTGAGGCGTGCGAACAAGCCCTGTCCAGTTCTCCGCGCACGGCCTCTCACTTGGCAGATTTCCATGGTCTTGGGAACTATGTACCCCTGTGTTTGCTCATTGTGGCCGGAGCCTCGTGGCTTTGGGGGAGAAGGAATCAGAACCCTAGCGCCAACCGACAGCTAGTGGCCAACTCATCGAATGCATTAACTAGGGCAATACCTCACAATCCCGGAACATTTGATTCAGCCGAGTTCTTTCGCACGGCATATTACAGCGCGCTACAGGACATCGGCGCGAATAGTTTCAAAGCAGAGGCAGAGCGGGCCAGACCCAACGATAAGGAATCCTTTTACCTCGATGTCCTGGCTGTCGGTTCCATAGCCGTGATATACGACGGGATCTGGTGGCCTTTGTATAGAAGCCAACTGCGCGCGCTGCTTGCTCTAAACGAAAACCATGGAATAGCGCCCCTCAACGATTTCCGAATACCCTATGATGAAGCGGCGAGCGAGTTTGCAGAGCAATACAAGAAACTAGAGATTACGTTTGAAGCGTGGATGCAATACCTCACCCAAAACACTCTGATCACAGTCCATCCCAGCAATATGGTTGAAATCACTTTGAGGGGTAAGGATTTTCTAAAGTATTTGCTTCATTGGGGACGGGCAGAGCAGACTAAGCGGCTATGAGGCTCTTATGCACCCGGCATCGCTGCGTCGCTTTTCCCTCGCGGAGCAAACAAAAAGCGAAGATATCCACAGCCCAATCCTTGACACCGCAGTTATAATTAAAGAGAGCAGCAAAACAAACCAGCGTCGTGCCGAGGGGTGGGCTCCCGGCAGGGCCTTGGGCGCAAAAAATGTACCAAGTCCAAAGCTAAGTGGTTTATTTCCTGCAAAGTAACTAGGGTATAGGGGAGGGGTGGGGTACCCGGGAAGCGGCCGACAGCCATGTCTGACAACATCCAATCCGGCCCTGACCAGCTCGCTCGTGCGGGTGGCGACGCCGACCGCTTCGGCTTCCTGCATATTGATCTCAACTCTTTCTTTGCGTCTGTCGAGCAGCAGTTGCACCCGGAGTATCGCGACCGCCCGCTGGCCGTCGTCCCCACCCAGGCCGACACCACGGTCTGCATCGCCGCCAGCTACCAAGCCAAGGCGCTCGGCATCAAGACCGGCACGCTGGTGGGCGAGGCGAAAAAGATCTGCCCGGAGATCGTCCTGGTCGAGGGCGACCACGGTGTCTACGCTGAGTACTCGCAGCGCATCGCGCAGGCTGTAGACCGCTGCTGCCCGGTCGCGCACACGCCCTCCATCGACGAGATGGTTTGCCAGCTGATGGGCCGCGAGCAGGAGCCGCCGCAGGCCCGCCGCATTGCGCTCGCCATCAAGCAGGCCATCCGCGACGACGTCGGCGAAACCCTGCGCTGCTCCATCGGCATGGCCCCCAACCGCTACCTGGCCAAGATCGCCAGCGACATGCAGAAGCCCGACGGGCTGATCGGCCTGCTGCCGTCGCAGTTGCCTCGCGCCATCGCTCATTTAGCCCTGCGCGACCTGCCCGGCGTCGGCGCCAAGACCGAGGTTCGCCTGAACCAGAAAGGTATCCGCACCATGGAGCAACTGCTGGCCCTCGACCGCGCCGGCATGCACGCGCTGTGGGATTCGGTCTGGGGCGATCGTCTTTATCATTGGCTGCGCGGCGCTGTGACCGGCGACGACGGCGCGCCCGTCGATTCCGGCATGCAGAAATCGCTCGGCCACTCCCACGTGATGGCGCCCGAGCAGCGCACGCCCGAAGGCGCCTGGGCGGTGGCGCACAAGCTGCTGCACAAGGCCGCCATGCGCCTGCGCATGGAGCGCTTCCACGCCGCCGCGATGCACGTGACCATTCGCTACGCGCTGACCCGGGAGCAGGCGGCGCGCGCCAAGTCGCACAAGCACCAAAGTGGCATTCGCCACTCCGGCTGGGGCATGGAGGCGCGCTTTGCCGCCTGCAACGACACCCTGACGCTGCTGGAAGCCCTGCGCGGCGCGTGGGCCAAGGCGCCGCAAGGCCCGGAGTTCGCCCGGCCCTTCTTCGTCGGCGTCACCCTGCACAACCTGATCCCGGAAAGCGAATTTCAGCCTTCGCTTTTCGGCGATCCAGCCCACCGCGGAGAACTGGCCAGCACCATGGACAAGTTGAATCTGAAGTACGGCCACAGCACGCTGCACTTCGCCGGAATGCTGCCGGCCCGCGACTCCGCCCCCACCCGCATCGCCTTCACCCAGATCCCCGTCCGCTACGGGGTCGACTATATGTAACAAGTTATGATCGCGATGATCGACAATGCGTATCAGTCGCAGTTACAAGTTGTAGTGCGAGTAGCAGGACGGTTACTGCCGGGTAAGCGTGCCGCCGTAATTGTTCCAGTTGCATGCGCCGCCGGGAGCCGCTAAACCGAAGTCGATCGTAGATTCGTCCGGGGCGCTAAATGAGCCCATGAAACCGAGTTGAGAGCCATTGTCCATCAACACAGCGCCATCAACACCTGCGCCGTAGATCTCGCTCGGACCGTAGTAGGTGCTGTAGCCCGCGATCGACGTGCCGTGGGTAAAGCATGGCGAACCGGTGATAGTAACCGTGACGCTCAAAGGCAGGTAATACAGGGTGAAGCCGCCGTTGGTCGCCGAGGTGGCAGCTCCCTGGGAGAAGGTTACCGTCATGCCCTGGCCCGCCGAGCCCCCTTGCAGCGTGCCTTTATAGGTGCCGCTAAGGGCAGGCAGCACGGTTGCAGTAAAGGGCCCGCTCTGGTTGATGCCGCAATTGTCCGTGTAGGTTCCGCTCCAGGTGGTCGCGCCGCTGGCCGGAAGCACGCCGCTGATGGTAATCGAGGCGTCCGGCGGGATGCTGGCGAGTTGGGAGCTGCCGCCCGGCGCAACCGGACCGGTCAGGTAGAACGGGTATTCACCGATACCCTCACCGCAGGCCGTTTCCATAAGGCCGGAGGCGATGACCTGGTTGCCGCTGACGATCAGCGCAGCGGAAATGATCGGATACTGTTCCTTCGGCTGGTTGCCGACCAGCAGCCAGTTGCCGTTCGGCGTGTAATTCAGCGGTGGCGAAATGGGAGCCGGCGCTGGCGGCGCACCGCCGCCGCATCCGGATATTGCGAGGAGCGTACCAAGAAGGAGGATAAGACGTGGCCCAACTTCCGCACCGTATTTCATGACGCACTGAATCATACGCCGAACTGGACCGAGCGCAAGCGGGCAGCAAAAGAGAACAAAACGAAAGGGGCTTTAGCCCCGGCTCTACCGCTGCCTGACAACTCACAACTCACAACTGCCCTACTGCACCACCATGATCGGGGCCTGCCAGTAGTTGCTTTTATTCCCGGTCGGGTCCAGCACGGTCACCTGGCAGTCGTACTTGCCCGGCTGTAGCTTGGCAAGGTCGACGGTAAAATTCAGCGGCACCGTCTCCAGCCGTGAATTCGCCAGCGGCGACACCTCTAGCGGCTGGGTCTCCATCACCTTGGTCTGGCCCTGGTAAAAGGTGACGAAGGCAATCAGCGGCGAAGGAGTCTCAGTCTCCTCGTAGGCCTGCAGGTAAACGTAAAGGCTACGCGTCCGGCTGAAGACGCGGGTGACGCTGGGCACCAGCCTCAGCCCGTTCTGCACCAGCGGGTCCGCGGCGACCTCCTTGGCCTGTTCCTTGCCCTTGGAGGCGTTGAAGAGCGCTTCGCTGGCGGCCGCGCGCTGGCTGGAAAGGACCACAGTGCTAATGGGAACGCGCTTGGTCTCCTTGACCAGGTTGGGGATGATGAAGCTGGTCTGGAACGTGCCGATGGTCCCGGTCACGTCGTCGCGCGCCAGCACCTTGATGGTGTGCTTGCCGGGCAGCAGCGTGTAGCCGGTGTGGTAATCGATGGGCCGCTTGGCCCACTCCGCGGCGGTCGCGTCGCTCAGCTTGATGGGTATGGTGTCGGTCTTGTTGGATTCGGTGGTCCCGCCGTAGTCGTCCTTCACCTCGTCGACGAAGTCAATCNNAGTTCCAGGGCGACGGTCAGGTCGGTCCACGGGTCGCCCTGCATCAGGGCGTCTTCCAGTTGGCGCTCCTTGTCGGCGGTGTTGAACTTGCCCCACTCCTTGTCCGCCCAGTAGCCCACGCGGTAGTCCAGCTTGGCGTCCTCCTGCGGCGGTCCGACCGTGACTTTGATCTTGCGGAATTTGCCGTTCTTCACCGTGTCGCTGCTGTAGTAGCCGAGGATGTAGTAGTTCGACTCCGAGTGTTGTGCGTTGACGATGCCCTGGTCCAGGTCGTTGTTATCCAGCAGGGCCTTGCCGCCGGTGTCGCCCGCCAGCGCGTACATCGTGTCCTGCGACAGCTCAAAGCGCGTGGTCAGCGACGTGGCCGCGCCGCCGGTATACATGGACGTGCCGCCCTGCGAGCCCTGGGTGGCATTGCCCAGCGGGCCGGACGCCACCAGGCCGCGCGAGTCGACCGTCCAGAACGACACGCCCGAGCGGATGGCCGCATCGATGGTGGAGTGCAACTGCGCCTGGTTGTCGATGCCGTTCAGGTTCAGGCCGCTGGAAAAGTAGATCAGCTCCTTCTTCTCGTTCAGCCGGGAGAGCGCCTCGGTGGCCGTCTGCAGCGCGGCCAGTTGGCGGTCGGTGGTGAAGATGTTGAACTCCGGGTCGTCCTGGCCGAAGGCCGCACCGGTGTCGGTGGAGGAGTCGTCGGAGACGGATTCGTCGTTGCCCTGACCTTCGCCCACCACCATCGTCTCCAGGATGCTGAGGATGCGGTTGCGGTCGGCGGTGAAGTCCTGCAGCACGTCCATGGAGCCGGCGTTGTAGCGCATGATGGCGAGCAGGTCCGCCTCGGTCATATCCTTGCGGACGAACTTCTCCGCGGCCGCCAGCGCGCGCATCTGGTCCTCCGGCGGCATGGCCGACATGTCGAAGTAGAGGGCCAGCAGGCGGTGGTCCTTGTACTTGATCTGCCCGGCAGACTCGGCCGAGACCTGGGTGCGCCCCAGCCGGTTGTAGATCTTTATGTCGTCCCCGGCCGGGGACGGCGGCAAGGGAGCGGCCGTCTCCGGCAGGGTCTGGTGCTCGCAGAAGCTGACCTTCTGGGCGACACCGTCTTCGGTGATGGTGAAGTCCTTGGCGCTAAGCCCGTCGATCGGGTTGCCCTTCTTGTCCTTGACGGTGACCGCCTCCACCACCAGGCGAACCTGCACCGAGATGGTTTTGGTGGGTTCATCGCTCGGGGGCTTATTCTGCCCGGTCAACTGCGCGGCGACGGTGGGCAGTTTGCCCCCGCCCAAAGCCAGGGCCAGAAGCCCGGCGGCCAGGGCGAAGGCGCCGGCACTCCGGGCGAAGCGACGCGGCATGGAAGCAGGTGTTCGCATATCCATCAGAACCTCAGGCGCATGGTGATTTGCATGGAACGCATTGAACCGGCGTTTGCCGGGAAGCCATACTGCGGAGTGCCGACCGTGTTCACCCAACTGGTGAACGCCACGTGGTTCAGCACGTTGGTGGCGTCAACGTGAGCATCGAGAGTGTAGCGATCGTGCAGCCGGAAGGTGCGCGCCAGCGTTGCGTTCATGGTGAATTGGTCCGGCCCGGGAATGGAGTCGCGGCGCGCATTGCCGAAGTCCCCGGAGAGCGGCAGCACGAAGGCGTTGGGATTGAGGTAGAAGCCGGGCTTGGACGATCCGGTAATGGGGCCGCCGGCGTAGCTGGCACGGAAGATGCCCGAGTACGAGGTGTTCGGCACCGGCAGGGGATCGCTGGGCGTCTCCGGCAAGCCGCTGGCGGCGGTGATGCTGGTCTGCACGGTCCACTCCTTGTAGGCCGCGCCCCTCCAGCCGCTCAGCAGCGTCTTGCCGCCGATACCCATGCCGGTGGTGTACCCCGCGGAGAAGCTGAGCACGTTGCGCTGATCGAAGGTGGACAGGCCGCGCTGCCGCTCGGGGTGTTGCCAATCCTGCGCCACCTGCGGGTTGACACCGGTGCCGCCGCTGCCGCCCATCTGATAATCGTCGTCGATGGACTTGGAGTAGGTGTAGGTCAGGTTTGCGGTAAGTCCGCTGCGCAGCCTTCGCCGCAGCGTCAGGATCCCTTCCTCGCGGGTGGAATTGCCGTTGGAGGTGCGGTAGGCGTAGCCGAACGGGTTTTGATCGCAGGCCGGCTGAGTCGTCGTCCCCGGAATCGTAATGGGAGCGCAGGTGTTCGGCAGGATCTGCTGCTGCCCGCGGGTTCCCTTGGTGCCGCGGTAGGTCGCCAGCATTTGCAGCGACAGCGGCAGGTCACGCTGCGCCGAGACTTGCCAGATCTGCACATAGCCGACGCGGAAGTTGGGGTCGATGGCAAACTGCTGCGCGATGGGCGTGGGCCCGCTAACGGTGGAGGTGCAGGAGGGGAAAGGGCTGTTGATGTTGAAGGGGCAATTGGGGCCGTTGGAGATGCTGAGGCTTCTGGTTGCGGGGGTTGCGCCGGTCTGGGTCGCCATCTGGGTCGCGAAGGGCATGTACACCGACATTTCGTGGCTGATCTGGTAACCGGAGCGGATCAGCAGCGACGAGCCCGAGATGGGCCGCCACGCGATGCTGACGTTGGGTGCAATGCCAATCTTGTCCGGCCGCACCAGTGAAGTCGGGAGACTGCCCGGGTTAGTCGCCACCACCGGCGTCGCGGTGGCAAAGCCGGTGCCGGTATCCAGGGTGACCAGCCGATTCTTCAGCTCCGTGACCGGCGCGCCGTACTCCCAGCGGACGCCGGCATTCACGCTGAACTCCGGGTTCACGCGGAAGTCGTCCTGGGCGAACAGATCGTACACCGATTGGCGATAGTACTTGTCCGCATTGCCGTAGGAGATGCTGCTGGTGTCCGGAAGTCCCAGCATCATGTCGGCCAGGTCGAAGCCCGCGCCTGTCGTTCCATTGCTGGTCGCCTGGCCGGTAAAGCCAAACGATCCCCGCGGATTGGCCTGGCTGAGAATGTTGTTCTCCTGGCGGCGGAAGTCGCCGCCGATCGTGACGTTGTGGCGGAACTTGTTCCAGTTCAGGGTAGCGTTGATCGCATTGGTCTCGCTGCGATTATTGGCATACGTTCCATCGGACAGGCCGGCGATTAAGCTGGTGGAGAAGCTAAGGTTCGGCGGACCCCAGTAGTTCGCCGGGTTCACCGGGTCGGTGTAGACGCCGTTGATGGGCGGGACGGTCGCGCCGTTGATCAAGCCGGCTTCCACATTCTCCTGAATATTGGCAAAGTAGGGATTATTCAGGGTCCGCTGCCGGGTGAAGTTATACGTGGCGTTCATGGACAGCCGCTGGGTAAAGCGGTGGTACCCGCTGACGTTCGCGCCCATTCCCAGCGCGGCGGAAAGGTCCTGAAAGCCGAAAAGACTGGTGTTGGTGCTGCGCGTACTCTGCAACTGATAGGTGCCATTCAGGTAGTTCTTGCTGCCGAAGCCCTTCTGCACCGTCACCCGAAAGGCGTCCTGGCGCGAGTCGTTGGTGGTTACAGCTTGATAGTTGTCCGGAGAACCGGTCGCGGTCGCGTTGGGCGCGGGATAGAAGCCCAGCAGAGCCCGGGACGTGCTGTTAATGCAGGCGCCGGGAATTATGTTGCCGGGAAAAGGCGAACCGGAAGCAGCGCCGGGGACGCATCCGGCGGGAAGCTGGCTGGCGGCGGGCACGTAGATGGTCGGCGCCGCGACGTTGTTGACCGGCTGGGAAAAATCGCCGCCCAGTTGGGCCGCGGTCGGCACCACCGTGCCCAGCGCCGAATTGGTGTTCTGCTGCGTGCGCTGGTAACCAAGATAAACGTAGGGCGCGCGCGCCAGTGGCAGCAGATGCGGGATCTTCAGCGGCCCGCCAACATTGACGCCCGCCTGGAAGTTGTTAAAGGAAGGATTGGGTTCGGTGAAGCCGCTGACGGAATACTTGCTGGCGTCGAGGGCCGAGTTGTCCAGGACCAGGCTGAAGCCGCCGTTGTACAGCGAGTGGCCGCTGCGATTGTTGCCGAACGCCTGCGACAGCGCGTACTGCGATGTGGCCGCGTTGTTCACGCTGCCATTGATGAGCAGTCCGTCGTTGGCCTGCTGCGCCACCGCATCCGGCGCGGCCAGGGGAGCCTCGGCAGCCGCCGAGCTGGCCTGCTGTGGAGCCGCCGCACCTGCGCCACCGGTCGCAGCGCCTTTGCCCTTAGTACCAGCTTTGCCCGGAGTTGCCGCAGCAGCCTTGCCCGGCGCGGTTGAGGCAGCCGGAGCGGCAGCCGTACCAGCAGGCGCACCACCAGAGCTGCCCGGAGCAGCGGGCAAGCTCGGGTTCTCCGGAGCCGCACTCGCAGCCGCCGCGGCCGCATCCACCTTCATCGGATTTGCCGCCGCCCGGATCTGCTCCAGCGTCATCAACTTCAGCTCAAATGCGCCCGCGGCGGCGGCCGGTGCAATGCTCACGTCCTGCTTTAGCGGCGCGAACCCGGTCATCTGGACCTCGATGGTCCAGGCGCCGTCGGCCAGGTTGGGGAAGGAGTAGAGGCCCATCGGATCGGCGATCGCGACCATCTTCTTGTCGCCTTGCGTCGCCGTCACCACCGCCCCGGGAACCGGCAGCCCGCCGAAGGTGACCTGGCCGTGGTACTCCGATGCGCGAGCCGTGCCCAGGCCCGCGACCCACAGGCACGCGATGGCAAGGCAGAGCAGGAGGGGTTTTACCGCGCGCCGCATCACCGTTTCACTCACCTGCCACTTCCTTCTTCCTGCGGGATCGTGTCCCCGCTCAAAAAACTCGAAATGCCGCAAAATCATCGCGGCTGATAGCCCATGGCTTCAGCCTTGGGTCTCCGCTGAGGTCATTGCTTGCGGCCCGAGACGACTGCGCGAGTTGATCCCCTTCGCTGTCCGTAACTACGGAGACACGTGCCGGCCAGGATGCATTTCTTCCTTTGCGGCCGCACTCCGTATTCAACAGTTAACGGCTGAAACGCGCTGCAAGGTTAACATGCACTACGGTGAAACAAGGCATCAGGTTCCGGGAGAGTTCTATTAACAGACGTAAGACAGACTGAAACTGTTCCCCCATGCTACAGGATTATTTTTTGCCGGCGCTGGCGCTGTCCGTTTAGCGCATTGCAAAGGCGCTAACCGCGCAAGGCAACCGCAGCGCCCATGCTAGTACGATATCCATCGTATGTCAATCGGTCCGCCCGCCGCCAGTCGTCCGGAATGACCTTCACACCATAGAAGGTCCCGTACGCCATCTCCAGCAGGTTCCGCAAGGTAAAGTTGTTCGCCCGAAGCATGCTCGAGCGCTGCTAAACCAGCATACTCACCTCCATTTTTTCGTTGTTGCCTCAGCCCACTCGGTGTAGGGTCATCCCGGCGAGGCATTTGCCTCTCAGCGCGACGCGAACCAGCGACGTTCCCGGCCACACCGCTGACTCCAGACCCAGCCCTGTTGTCCGGTGTCCAATGTCCAGTCCAAGCGACCGCGCTCCGTTGGTCGTGTGTGCTTCGCGCCCGCAGTCCTACCCATCCCCCACGAACTCCTAACCGCAATGAAAGGCCAGATCTAGATGCGCTCCTTATATAAGAGTCTTTGCGCTTCCACAATATTCCTCCTCGCGGCATCCTCTCCCGCCCTCGCCCAGGGCATCGCCTCCGGCTCGGGCGAGGTTGGGGGCACCATCGGCTACGCCCACGTCGACGGCGTCACCAGCAACAACCACTTCGCCTTCGGCGGCAGCGGCATTTACAACCTCAACCAGGTCGTAGCTGTCGGCTTCGAGTACAGCTACACGCCCCTCGGCTCCGAGGCCATCGAGGGCATCAAAGCCAGCGAGCATCTCCAGACCTACGGCGGCGTCGCGCGCTTCTCCTTCTCCGGGTCATCCGTCGCTCCCTACGCGCTCGTCGGCTTCGGCGGCGTCGACGGGAAAGCTGTCGCAACCTACGAAGGTATGACCGTGAGCGATGGCCAGAGCGGCTACTACTTCGCCTTAGGCGGCGGAGCCTCCATCTTCTTCGGCCCCCGTTGGGGCATCCGGCCCGAGTTCCGCTACGAGCGCCAGCAGTTCGTCGCTAACACTCAATTCGAAGCCTTCGGCCAGAACGACGTCCAGGGCCTGGTCTCCGTCTTCTACCAGTTCGGCGGCCGCTAGGCAGCAGGATGGAATCTCAAATCACCTCAAAGCCATCCATCCGCCCTGCCTTCTTATCGAAGGTCAGGGTGGAATCGCAACCCGCCCATCGACTCAGTGCACTCACCAGCGCATCGGCAAACGAGCCGTGACCGGATCTTAACGCGGCGACGGCAGTGAATGCCTCCTGCTCGTTATGAACGACAAGAGTGTCGGACTGGAGCATGCCCTCGACCACACGGGCGATCTCACCGTCCGCCAGGCCGTACGCCCGGCTCAACACCCACACCGTCTCCACCATCGTCACCAGGCTCACAAACCCCGGCTCGTCCTCGGTCAGGCCTCGCTCGATAACTTCGACGGCCTTTCTCGATTGAATCGGGTCGTCCTGCGCGAAGTAGCGCACCAGCACGTTCGTATCCAGGCCAGTCATCACCGACGCGAACCTTGACTCCGCTTCACCGCGCCAGCCGCGATCGCCTCATCCATCTCGTCGATCGAAACCGCTTGCCGCCGGCCCGAGACAATGCCCCTCAGGCGCGAGGCAGGTAGTTTCGGCAACAGAACAACCGTGCCATCCGGGTGCTTGAAGAACTTGATCCGGTCGCCCGGCCCGATCTTCAGATGTTCACGAATCGCCTTCGGTATAGTTGCCTGCCCCTTCGTAGTCAACGCCGATTCCATCACAACACCGCCTTTACTTTCTCTATAAAGTAATACCGCGTACGACAGCAGCGGTCAACCCACTCGAAGTCGCCTTCGCTTCTAGGTAAGCCAAGGCTTGAGCCTTGGCCCTCACCCGCGCCCAAGAAAGACCAGTGGCTTTAGCCCCTGGGGCAATATCTCATCCATGCATCGGACTCCGCCGCGCGCCGAATCGCCCCATTCCGTTCCACCAGAAACCTGCGCAGATAACGCCGCAGCACCAGCTTCTCCGCGAGCCGCCCCAGCACGCCCAGCGGCGCGGCAGACCGCAACTCGTCTCGCATTCGCGTACCACCGTGCGCGTCCGTCTCAAAAAAGTGGTCATGCACGAAGCTGCGAAACGCTCCCTTCACCATCACATCCTGAAAGTGGCTTGGCCGATCGTATTTCGTAATCTGCGTCTCGTGCGTCAGCACCAACCCAAAGTGCCGCCCCTGCCACGTAACCGTCTCTCCCAACCCGATCAACCCATGTGTAACGCCTGCAATCGCGCGCTCACCCGTCTGCGCCGTACTCTCCGTATGCAGATCAATGCTCAGCGACAAAAGAAAACAGCGCTCCACCGGCGCTGCAATCTCCGTCTCCACCACAATCGTCTGCATGCAGACTCACCTGGCACCTAGCAGCTAGCAACTGGCAACTGGCAACTGGCAACTAACAACTAGGGCGTGTTCACACT
>PLUT01000094.1:23990-24218 GCA_003162875.1 Granulicella sp. | reverse complement strand
TTGCGAAGATTCGGCGCTACCTTCCGGACGAGGCAGCGAGAAGCCGGATCGCCGCCGCAGGCCGGGCGCGGGCGGAACGCAGCGGGTACGACAACGACCGGCAGGTGGGGCTGATTGTGGAGCGGGCGATGCAGATTCTTCCCCGCGTGAGGGGCGCGGCGGGTTAGCTCAGGGGATTTGGAGTAGTGGGTCAAATTCGAGGCGAATGGCTGAAGTTTCCGAATACGA
>PLUT01000094.1:0-23912 GCA_003162875.1 Granulicella sp. | reverse complement strand
AGGATGACACATGCCGTCATCTACAGCCTGGTCGCAGGACATTCCGTACTCAGCAGCAGTCCCGAACCAGTACAGACCCTTCCCGTGGTGTGGTCAGTCATATTTGCAGCCTCAAAACTCCTCGTCGAACTCCTCAACGCTTACCTCTACGCCGCCGCCATGGTCGCCATATCCATCCTCATTCCCGCACTCATAGCGCAGACAAGAATTCCCTGGCGAGAAATTCCATTCGCGATCCGGCAACGCCGCGTCCAAATCCTGCTCCTCATGTTGAAGGTATTCGGAATGCTTATCGTCGCAGCGTCCCTTGGTGCTGCGCTGATCGTGTACCTGCCAAGACTCCATTTTCTGCCGCCACTTTTCGCGATCGAATCCCATAGTGAAAGCTATGCGATCGAGGCAGTCGTTCTTGCCGCCATAGCCTGGATCCTCGCTCCCTCCGCAGTCGCTCTCCTGCGGCCGCGCGAAGCCCCACCAACGAACGCACAAAGCATGCGCCACGCCCGAATCCTCGCAGCCATCTCTGTTTCCGCGACGGCAGCCCTCTACTATCTGGCTACCTTCCTCAGGCCATCCTTCGCACCCGAATTGACAACACCTCTCGCAATCAACGCGTTCTGGTTAATCGCCTCCGTCGCTTCGGCCCTGCCCTACATCCCCCTCTTCATCGCCCTCTACCTCATCGCGAATCCCGACAACCCACTCGCTATTCCGCCCATGGTCGATCCCACACCCGATAACCTCCCGTCCGACACCATCGTCATCGACCACACCGAGACGCCTTCAGCCAACTAATGAACGTCGAACTACCCGAAACGAAATGACTCAATACCGGATTTGGTGAACTGGGCATCTCGCCGGGTACCTCTCTGGGCATCTCAATTTACATTGAAATAAAGGGACGTGCAGGCGTGATGGAAGGCCGGCGATGGGATACTGGCTGAGGGAAACGATTGCGGGCGATGGACAGGATCGATCTGGGTGCGACCGGAAGAACGACGACCAGGCTGGGCTTTGGCTGCTCCAGCCTGATGGGCGCAATGGGTCGCAGGGAATCGAGCGCGATGCTGGAGGCCGCGTTCGACGCGGGCATTCGCCACTTCGACGTGGCGCCGATGTACGGGTTCGGCCAGGCGGAGGGCTGCCTGGGGGAGTTCCTCGGGCGGCATCGCGGGGAGGTGACGGTGACGACGAAGTACGGGATTCCGCCGGCGAGAAGCCAGGGATGGATGGGACTGGCGCGCGCCGCGGCGCGGCCCGTGGTGAGAGCGTTGCCGGGGTTGAAGCGCAGGATGGCACAGGCGGCGGGCAGCGTGGTGCAGCCGGCGGGGAAGGCCAGCTTTACGGCGGCAGAGGCGCGGGAATCGCTGGAGCGGAGCCTGGCTGAGTTGCGCACGGACCACATCGACGTGTGGCTGCTGCACGAGGCCACCGTGGACGATCTGCGCGACGACGGCTTGCTGCGCCTGCTCCAGGATGCGGTGGCGTCGGGAAAGGTTGGGAGCTTCGGGGTGGGCAGTGAGCGGACGAGGGTGGAGACGCTGCTGACCGCGCGGCCGGAGTACTGCGCCACGGTGCAGTTCGAATGGTCGGTGATGGACCCGCCGGTGGGTCCGATGAAGAGCTTCCGCATGCATCATCGCACGCTGACGGACAACATCCGCGGGCTGCATGCAAGGCTGGTCCAGGAGAAAGCGCGTTGTGCTGAGTGGTCGCGCGAGGTGGGCGCCGACCTGGCCGACCGGGCGGCGCTGGCGGCGCTGGCGGCGTTGATGCTGAAGGCCGCGCTCGAGGAGAATCCGGAGAGCGTGATTTTATTTTCCTCAAAGCGGCCGGCCCATATCCTACAGAACGTGGAAGTGGCCGAAGATGCCGCGCTGGTGGCCCCGGCGCGCCGGTTCTACGCGTTGGTGCAACGCGAGATTGTGGTTCGGAGCCAACCGAGAGAACAGGTGGCCCGATGAAGCTTTGGTGGAGACAATGGAAGGTCCGCATCCTGCTGTTCCTGGCGGTGCTGGGGCCGGGGATTATCACAGCCAATGTGGACAACGACACCGGCGGCATCTTCACCTACTCGCAGGCCGGGGCGCAGTACGGGCTGCTGCTGCTGTGGACGATCCTGCCGGTAACGCTGGCGCTGATCGTGGTGCAGGAGATGAGCGCGCGCATGGGCGTGGTGACGGGCAAGGGACTGAGCGACCTGATCCGCGAAGAGTTCGGGCTGCGCATGACCTTCGTAATGATGCTTCTGCTGGTGGTGGTGAACTACGGCAACGTGGTCTCGGAGTTCAGCGGCATCGCGGGATCGATGCAACTTTTCCACGTCAGCAAATACTTGAGCGTGCCGATCTGCGCCGCGGCTGTGTGGGTGCTGGTGGTCAAGGGCGATTACAAGAGCGTGGAGAAGGTCTTTCTGGTGGCCAGCGCCTTCTACCTTGCATACATTGCGGCGGGCGTGGTGAGCCATCCAGACTGGCATCAAGCGCTGAAGGCAACGGTGACGCTGCCGCCGCGCTCGGTGTGGAGCGATAAGAACTACATCTATCTGACGATTGGAGTGATCGGCACGACCATTGCGCCGTGGATGCAGTTCTACCTGCAGTCGTCGGTGGTGGACAAGGGGATTACGATCAAGCAGTACAAGGCCTCTCGGCTGGATGTGATTGTGGGCTGCATCTTCACCGATGTGGTGGCGTGGTTCATCATTGTGGCCTGCGCGGCGACGCTTTATGTGCATGGGATGCGCAATATTCAGGATGCGTCGGATGCCGCGGGCGCGATGAAGCCGCTGGCTGGCGACTTTGCCTTCGTCCTGTTTGCAGCGGGACTCTTCAATGCATCGGTGTTCTCAGCGTCGATTCTGCCACTGTCGACCGCGTATACGGTGTGCGAGGGGATGGGCTTCGAGAGCGGGCTGGACAAGACCCTGAAGGAAGCTCCGTTCTTCTACTGGTTCTACACGGCGCTGATTGTGCTGGGCGCGGGCTTGGTGCTGTGGCCGAACTTCCCGCTGGTGCGGGTGATCATTCTGTCGCAGGTACTGAATGGCGTGCTGCTGCCGGTGATCATGATCTTCATGCTGAAGCTGATCAACAAGCACGAGTTGATGGGCAAGCACACCAACTCGACTTGGTTCAACTGGGTTGCGTGGGCAACTGCGGGGATTGTGATCGTGTTGTCGCTGGTGATGATGTGGAACCAGGCGACGGGGGGATAGTTGTTAGTTGCTGGTTGTTAGTTGCTAGTTGACGTGGGTTTGGGAGTCCATTATCCAGCGATGATCTTTGAGGTATGAGCTGTCAGATCTGAGCGGTCGTATCCCAGTTGTCCGTTGGCGGAGGCGGCGCGGGCGCGGCGGTTCCGTTGTCCAGCTGTGAGCGTTTGAGGTGTGAGCTATGAGCCCGGGGGCTAGAGCAGCTTGCCTTCGGAGAGATCGCGGATGAGGCCGAAGTCGGCGGCGAGGAAGTCGTAGGTGGGCAGCGCGGCCAGCGAAGACCAGCGGATTTCGTTGAAGATGCGGTTATTGAGCTCGCCGGCGTAGTCGCGGACGGTGAAGAACTGCAAGTCGACGGCACCGCCATTGCGATAGCGGTGGCGCAACTGGGCGACGCGCGGCCCGATGACGGCGGCAATGCCGAGTTCCTCGTCGAGTTCGCGGCTGAGCGCCTGCTCGGGGGTTTCGCCGGGTTCGATCTTTCCGCCGGGGAACTCCCACTTGAGGCTCATTGGCTGGTCCGGCCTGCGCTGGCAAACCAGAACTTCGGTGCCGCCGCCATTTTCTGTCGAGGCCTGGCGCAGTATGAGGGCGACGACGACCAGCCGCAGAGGCTTGCCGCTGGCGTTGCCGTCCAGTCTGCGAATCGGATCTTTCACTCGTGCCCTATTTCTCCGGCATCGTCTTCCGCGGGTGCAATGCTCTCGCCTGCTTAAGCTTAGACGAGCGGGGGCAGACTTCGCACTGCGGCTCGGAGTTGCCGGGTCAGGATGGGCGTTTTGCGACCGAGGGGACACCCATGCCGTTCAGCTTGGTCCGGGCCTGGGAGGCCTCGGGCGAGTTGGGAAAGCGCTGTATGAGCGCACGCAGTTCGGCGATGCCGGCGTCGCGCTGCTTGAGCGCGAGCAACGCTGAGCCCTTGTGCAGGTGCGCAACCGCGACCTTCTGGTTCGCGGGGTACTGGTCGACAACGCGATCGTAGTTCTTGATGGCTGCGGCGAACTTGCCGGCGCGGTAGTCAATCTCGCCCATGTAGTAATACGCGTTTCCGGCAAGCGAATCGTCGGGGTAGCTCTGAACGACCTGGCCGAACTCGGTGGTGGCGAGCGAGTACTTGGCCGCCATGTAGTCGCGGAGAGCCGTCCCATACAGGTCGGACACGGGCGGAGCACCGGCCCCGGTCGGCAGCGCGGCAGGCGGTGGCGTGGCATTGGCGTAGGGGCCCTGGGTTGGGGAAAAGGGAACGCCGGCGGAGGGTTTGCCGCCATTGTCGGGAGCCGTGGCCGGCTGCATGGGCGGCAGGCTGGAGCCGGCAGGAGCCATGCCAGGCGCACCGGCATCGGGGTTGGCAGCGGTCCCGGGCGCAGCGTTGGCGGGGTTGGCCGCCGCCATGTTCTGGAGCGCAGCGTCGATGGACTGCTGCTGGCTCTGGACGGACTGAAGGGCCTTCTCCATGGTGTTCAGCCGGGCCTTGACCTCGTCGAGCGAATCGTTGAGCGACTGCACCTGGCCGGAGACCTGGTCGACCTTGCCGTTTGCGGTGTCCTGCTGGGCGCTCAGCTTTTGCTCCAGCGTCTGGACAGCAACCGACATCTTGTTGACGGAATCGGCAGTCTGCTGCACCAGATCCTTGAGCACGCCCATGCGTTCGTCGTTCGACTGCTGCATGTGCGCCACCGCGTCCTGCAGATCGTGGACCTGGGTTTGCAGTTGGACCATGTCCTTGTTGACGGCGAAGCCCGGAGTGGCGGCGAGCGCGAGCGCGAGCAGGGTACAGGCAAATCGGGTCTGTTTGAGGGTGCGGTGGTTGATCATACGATTCGTACCTCAGGTAAAGTTGGCCCGACGGGGTTGAAGGGGCAACGCCGAGCGCAAATGCCCGGCGTTTCGGTTAGCGGTCGAGCGAGAACTGGGCGCGGCGGTTCTGTTGCCAGCAGGAATCGGTCTCCTCGGTGCAGAACTGCTTCTCCTTGCCGTAACTGACAACGCGGATGCGGTTGGCTCCAACTCCGGCCTTGACCAGCGCGGTCTTGGCGGCGTTGGCGCGGTTCTCGCCCAGGGCCAGATTGTATTCGGCAGAGCCGCGGTCGTCACAGTAGCCGCCGATGACAACGCGGATGTCGGGATGGGCGACCAGGTAGGCTGCGGCCTTGGACGCGGACGCATCGCCCTCGGGCCGCAGGGTGTAACTGTCGTAGTCAAAGAAAATATCCGCGACGTTTTGGTGGAAGGCCTCTTCCGATCCCATTTCGGCCGCAGCGCCGGCAGCCTCTGCGGGCACTGTGGGCGCGACCGGAACGCGCACGGTGACGCGGACGCTGGCTTCCGTGATGCCGCCGTCGCCTTTGGCGACCAGGTGGAAGTTGGTGGAGTTGGACGGCGAAACCGTTTGGGTGCCGTTGACGTTGACCGGACCGATGCCGTCAATCGCCACCGATGTGGCATTGGTGGTGCGCCAGTTGAGAACCACCGACTGGCCAAGATCGATCGCAAGCGGGTCGGCGGTGAGGTTTGCCGTGGGCGCGGGGGTGGACTCGGTGGCCATGGGTCCGAGGCTTGCAGGATTCGCAGGGGCTGATTTCTTGTGGCAACCGGTGAAGACAGCGAGGCCGACCGCCAAGCAAAGCGCAGAACGAACCGACCTGATCCGAAAGATTTGAAGCCGAAGCGATTGTGTCATTGCTCTCTCTCCTGCATTGCCAAGTTCCATGTTATTCCCGAACACGAGCATTTCCGGCAGGGGGTTCCGTGCGAGGTACCAGTGCCGGGGAAGTTCGGTGGCCTATTTCCAGCTCCAGTTCGGCATATCGGCGCCGGGGCCGGTAAGCGGGCGGCGTTGGCTGCCGTCCGCAAGCATGGTCCAAATCCGTGTATGCGCTTCGCGTCCGTCGGCGGAGTTGGCGTAGACGATGTGACGGCCGTCGGGTGACCAGGACGGGAAGTCGCATCGTCCTCCATCGTGGGTGAGCTGAATCCACTTCTTGGTGGCGGCTTCCATTACGTAGATGTCCTGACCGCCGGGAGCGCCTGGGCCGTACTTGCGGTCCCAGGCGAAGGCGATCACCTGTCCGTTGGGCGACCAGGAGGGCGACGTGGCGTAGCCTCCGTCTGTCATCTGCTGCACGGCCGAGCCGTCGGAGTTCATGATGTAGATCTGCGGCACGCTGGTGC
Organism: Granulicella sp.; assembly: GCA_003162875.1. Taxonomy (GTDB): domain Bacteria; phylum Acidobacteriota; class Terriglobia; order Terriglobales; family Acidobacteriaceae; genus Edaphobacter. Next base: position 17,527 of record PLUT01000094.1, on the reverse strand, counting down.
GACCGCTGACGAAGGCGATCTGGGCGCCGGTCTTGGGATTGTAGGTCGGCGATACGTTGCCGCCGCGGAAGCTGGTAATGCGGCGGGCCAGATTGCCGCTGGCGTCTGAGATCCATATTTCGGGGGTGTCGGTGCGCGACGACGAGTACGCGATTTCACGGCCATCGGGCGACCACGCGGGCGAGATGTTGGTCCCGCCAACCTCAGGGAAGTTGACGGCGCGGCCGAGCAGCAGCGAGTACATGCGAATCTGAAAGCCGTTGCGGCCAAGCGAGGAGAAGGCGAGGCGGCTCGAGTCCGGCGAGATGCGCGGGGAGAGCGAGATGGTGCCGAGGTGGGTGATGGCATGCTGGTTGGCGCCGTCGTAGTCCATCTCCCAGATCTCTTTGGTGACGTTCGGTGTGCCGCCGCCGGAGATCTTGACGTAGTAAATCTTGCTTTCGGCAATGCCGGGCGTTCCGCCGCCCAGGCGCAGGATGATCTCATCGGCGAAGCGGTGGGCGATCTGGCGGGCGGAGTCTTCCGTGGGGTCTTCGCTGTACTGCTTGGCGAGCACCTGCGGGTACTGAAGATTCTTGGCGTCGAAGAGAAAGCCGTTGGCGATGAGTTTGCTGCCGACCATGCCCAGCGAGCCGAAGGCAACGAAGGACGCGCTGGCGGGCGCGTTCGAGTAGCTCTGCAACTGCATCTCAGAGGGCGCTCCCGGCGTTCCCGGCGGCATCAGGCTCTTGGAGACGATGTCGAAGATGCCCGCGCTGGCGAGGTCGGCGTAGAGGGTGGTGTCAAAGGTTGTCTTGAGAGCGGCCGTCTGCGGGTCGGCGGCGAGCGGCTTGAAGTCAGCTACGGCCAGGCGAATGGTGGCTGCTGCCCCGGTGCTGGTGCCAGTGAAGATGTTGTCCTGGCCGAGGGCGTGCAAGACCGGCAGGGCCAACAACACGAAGGCCGCAGCCAGCGATACAACCATTGCAAGGATTCGAAATGGATAAGGGCGGGAAGGCTGGCGTGATTTGCTGGTACTGCAATCCATGCTTCTCCTGATAGATGCTTGCGATAAATGTTTGGTTACCTGCGGCCTTCAAGGATGTTGGGCAGGATCGAAGTAGAAGGTGACGCCGATGTGGGTTCCGTTGTATGCCTCGGGCAGTGGCGGAAAGTTGTCGACGTGCTGCACGGCGCTCAGGCCTGTCCGGTCGAGGCTGGTGTCGCCGCTGGGCTGGGCAATCTGGATATGCGTGACCGAGCCGTCGCGCTCGATCTCGAAGTTGACGTAGAGGCGATGGCCGGCGGCTTGCGGATCGAGCATTGTGGTGTACCACTGCGAGGCTACCTTCTGGTCGATCTCCTGGACGTAGTAAGCGAATTTGGCGCCGAAGGCGGTGTCGGATACATCGACGCTGGCGGTGCCGGCGCGGGTCTGGATGCTGCTCATGGCAATCCGGACACCGGCGCCTTCGCCGGCCTGCACCTTGTTGGGTTGGATCTGGATAGGCTGTGGATGCAGCGGCGGCGCAGGCGTGGCCTTGTCCGCGAGCTTCGCGGGCTTGGTGGGCTTGACCGGGATGGGGATCGCGTCGGGCTGGGGTACGTCGACGGTTTTAGGCGCGGGCGTGACGGGCGCGGGCGATGGGTTATCCGTGGCGAGGACATTGTTCTCATCCATCGGCGCCTTGGGCGGCAGCGGGATGTCGCTGACCATGGTGGCCTGGATGGCGCCGGCGGTGGCGGCAGCTTGGCCCCAGCTCTGCCCGGCGTGCGAGACATACGCCCAGGTGAGGAGCAGCGTGGCCGCGACTGCGTGCAGTGCGAACGAGCCTGCCAATCCTCCGCCGAACCGGCCATCCATGCCGGCGAGGCGATTGCTGCGGATTGTGACGTAGGTAGTCAATTGGCTAGCTCTCGGTAGAGCTTGAGATTACTTTGCGGCCGCGTCTGCGGGCGCGGATTCGAGCGGCTGCGTGACGATGCTGATGTTGGTAATGCCCGCACGTTTGACGGCGTCCATGACCGAAGCGAAAACGCCGAAGGGAACGCGCTCGTCGGCGCGGACGTAAATGGTGCGATTGGCGGGATTGCTCCTGCCGTCGGCGCGCAGGGTCAAGGTCAGGTCGTCGAGGTTGATCGGCGCGTCGTTGCCACCGTTGCGGTTACTTGCCTGCAGGAAGACGTTCTGGTTGCGGTCGATGGTGACGACGGTGCGCTGCTCCGTGAGCTGCGTGACCGAGCGGGTATGCGGCACCGCGACGTCGATGCCCGATTGCAGCACCGGCGCGGTGAGCATGAAGATGACGAGCAGCACCAGCACCACGTCGACCAGCGGCGTGATGTTGATGTCGGCCAGCGCGGTCTGAGTGCGGACCTGGCCGCCGCTGCGAGTGGAGAAAGCCATGGCTAAAAGCTCCTGCGGCGGACGGGCGCGGCGACTTCCTCGGGCGGCGGCGCAACCACGGAGGGCGTTACCATGGCGGCGTTCTCGATGGCGTTGAGCAACTCGCGGCCGAAGTCGTCCATGCGCGCGGCGAACTCGCGCAGTTGCGCGGTGAGCTGGTTGTAGCCGACCAGCGCGGGGATGGCCACGGCCAAACCGGCGGCGGTGGTGATGAGCGCGGCGGCAATGCCGGGGGCGACGGCGCGAAGAGTTGTGGCTCCGGCGGTACCGAGGCCGTGGAACGCGTCGATGATGCCCATGACGGTGCCGAAGAGGCCGACGAAGGTGGCTCCGTTCGCGATGGTGGCGAGCCAGGTCATGCGGCGCTCCATCGAGGTGAGCGCCTCAGAGGATGCGGTCATGGCGGCGCGCTCCAGCGCGGCGGGATTGCGCGGCAGGCCACGGCCACCGGTCTGGCGCTGATACTCGTCATTGATCTCAGTGAAGACGGCGACCAGCGGGCTGGACTGGAACTTCTCGCAGACCGTGGCGATCTCCGACAGACGGCCGGATTTGCGAAAGACCTTGAGGAAGCCGGCGCCCTCCTTGCGCGCGCGGGCAAAGCCGCGCCACTTGGACAGCATGATGGCCCAGGAGAAGACGCTTGCCAGCAGCAGGATGACCAGCACGCCCTGAGCGATGGAGCCGGAGTTCCGGACCATCTCCAGCAGTGCGGCGCCGGGCGACCCGACTAGCGAAGGCGCGGCGGAGTCATCCTGGAAGAGTATGAATGCGAGAGCGATTGGGGAGGCGAGGCTGGGCAAGATCATTACCGATTATTGTAAGGCGGGTTTCAGCGCGGATGTTGCGGGGTATCGGGAACGGTACGTTGAGGCGGGCGTTGTGGATTGGGGCGCGATGGGCGAAGGGGTGGAGAACTCCAATGTTTGTACTCGACGAATATGTATTGATGTACGAGTATGTATTATACTGTACTGTATGTGGGAGAATGGAGGGCATGGGTAATGGCGAAGTCCAAGACCGGTTGGAGTGATCGGGTTAGGGAAGCGGCGAGGCGTGAATATGTAGAGCCCGCAAGGGGGAACAAGGAGTTTGTGAGGATCCCTTTTGGCGAGTTCAAGTCGAAGCTGGTCAGGCTAGGGTTTCCTCAGAGCCACGCGAACCAGGTAGCGACACCGCTCGAAACTGATAAGTTCTGGAAGCCGCTTGGACTGGAGCTATTGAGTCCCAAAGGCCAACCCCGCACGGTGGATTCCATCCTCGAATTCCGGTTCATTGTGGGAGAGCGTTCGCAAGAGCCGCGCAGGGAGGAGACGCCGGCTGAGAAAGCGTTCCGGCTGACCGAGAGACTGCGTGGATTGCTGAAGGATGAGATCGCGGCCTATGGCGGCACTGAGGCGTTCATCCGCTGGGTACGGTCGGACGACGATGAGGATGCGGCATGAGCCGAATCTTCTTCGACGCTATGTTGTTTGTGTATTTGCTTGAGGATCATCCGCAGCACGCTCCTGAAGTGAGACAGGCATTGCAGCGATGCTACGAACGGAGCGATACGCTTCTGAGCAGTTGCCTTGCAATCGGCGAGTTCATGGCTGGGTGGAGGAATGACGAGCGCACGGCGCAGGAAGCAGTGAGCACGATCAGGGAGATGGGCTTCGGTTTTATCCCTTTCGACGACGCATGCATGCCGGTGTTTGCACGATTGCGGGCAGAGATGCAGCTGAAAGCTCCAGATGCAATCCACCTTGCATGTGCGGCGGCAGCGGGGACCGATCTGTTCTTAACGGGCGATAAACCGTTGCTGAACCGGAGGCTGCATGTTCCGGGGATACAGTTTATCGCGCATTTTGGGATGGGGGTGCTGTAAGGCTGCCCTAAGATCGGCGGGGGTTGGCGCGTGTGGAGAGGTTTTTTGGGGAATTTGCTTGATCCGGTGCGGGGCGTGTCCTAGATTGGTGGGGTTCGAGTACAGCGCACGGAGGCGATGGTGAACTTACTGAAGGATAGGGACGGGGTCAGTCGGATGGCAGGCAGAGGCTGGCAGGGATTTGGGTTAGGACTGGTGATGTTGACCGCGCTGGCGGGGACAGCTTTGGCGCAGGGACATGGGCAGGGAGGGGGCCAGGGAGGTGGGTCCGGGCAGCAGCAGCCAAGGATGCAGCCAGGGATGCAGCCAGGAGGGCCGCCAGCTCCGCAGGTGATTCCACCGCCGACAGGAGGGACTCCGGCAAACCCTTCCGGGCTGCCGCACGCCATGGGGGATGACACCCTTGCCCAGGCCTTGCAGCGGATGCTGATTGCGACGATGGCAGTCAATGCGAAGAATGAAGCATTGACTCCTTTGCACTTGCGCTACGAGCTGAAGATAACGGACTACAAGAATAAGGAACACGCTGGCACCTACGAGACCTGGATCGGCAAAGACGGGATCCATACCGCGATCCATACAGACGCCTACGACGATAGCGATCTGACCAAGGGCGATAGCGTCTGGGCGATGGAAAAAGGCCTGCGGCCTCTGCGGATCATGGAATTCGCGGAAGTGCACATGATGTATCGCAGTGTGCTGATGACTGCGATGCGCGGAGATCAAAAGATGAAGCCGCGCACGGTGGATGGCGTCGCGCTGACCTGCGGAGGGGAGGACGCTCGAGGCGCTGTCTGCTTCGATCCGGCAACCGGGTACGTCGCGCTGGTGCTCAAGGACACAGAGAGGGTCGCGTACGAGGACTGGAAGCAGGTTGGCCCACTGCATCTGGCTGCCACTGTCCGCAGGACCTATGGGAAACATGAGCTTTTTGAGGCGAAGCTGGTTGACGCGTCGGCTGAGGTATCGCCGGATGCGCTTGCTATTCCGGCGGGGGCGATCCAGGAGCCTGCGGGCACGAAGCTCGATGAGCAGCGCGGATTAGTGTTCAGTAAGGACCCGTACCCGCAACTGCCTATGAATATGAGGAAACCAGGTGGGCCGCAGCCGCTCCCGGCCGTCGCAGGCCTGGCTCAACTGCGAGTCTGGGTGGATGACAAGGGGATGGTATCGAAGGCCGTGGTTGAGGATGCCGACGACAAAGAAGCCGCGGACGCGGGCTACTCCCGGGCCACGTTGCTGGAGTTTATTCCGTACGTGGCGAATGGAAAACCTGCCGGCTTTGAAACCAGCTACACCATGCGCGGTATGAGCGGTGGTGGAATGGGACTAGGCATGGGCGGACGAGGCGGCGGCGGTGGAGGATTTGGCGGTGGCGATGAGGCACCGGGAGGATCGGAAGGATCAGGAGGGCTGGGAACGGGTGGGATGATACCGAAAACCATACCGCACTCGCCGCTTTAGCCGCCTTCTCTACCGTGGAGTGCATCCTGCACCAACAGGTTGCGCTGACGTGCTAGGCTTTCGCTGAGTGGTGAGGCGAGCGGATGCTGCTGGAGTTGCGGGCGGAAAACTATGCGGTGATCGACCAGGCGGTGGCGAGCTTTGGCCCGGGGTTGAACCTGCTGACGGGCGAGACGGGCGCGGGGAAGTCGATCCTAGTGGACGCGCTGGCGCTGTTGCTGGGCGGAAAAGCTTCCAGCGATATGGTTCGGCATGGCGCGGAGAAGGCAGTGCTGGGGTGCGTGTTCGAGGGGACGCAGGGTGCGGCGGCGGTTCTGGAAGCGAACGGGATTGACGCGGGCGCATTTAGCGACGACATACTGCTGCGGCGGGAGATTGCGGCGGACGGCAAAGGCAGGGTGTTCGTCAACAACCAGCCGGCGACGGTGGCAGTGCTGCGCAGGCTGGCGCCGGAGCTGGGACTGATCCACAGCCAGGGCGAGACGCTGGGCTCGTTTGACCAGGCGCAGCAGCGGACGCTGCTGGACCGGTTTGGCGACGTGTCAACCGAGGCGGTGGCGGTGGCGTTTGCGGCGTGGCGGAGCACAACGGAACGGCTGGCGGAGTTGCAGGCTTCAGAGCAAGACAGGTTGCGGATGGCCGATTTGTGGCGTTTTCAGGCGGGCGAGATTGCGCAGGCGGAGCTGGATGCCGAGGACGAGGACACGCAGCTGGAGGCGGAGAAGCGGGTGCTGGCCAACGCGGAGAAACTGTACGCGGCGGCGATGGGCGCGCACGATCTGCTGTATGAGTCGGAGGGGTCAACTGAGGTGTCGCTGGGCGCGGCGCTGAAGCATATGGAGGAGTTGGCGCGGTACGAGCCGAAGTTTGCGGAGGCGGTGCAGCAGCTTGCGGCGGCCAAGGCAATGGTGGAGGACGTAAGCGCGGAGGCGCGTGAGTTCGCGGGCAAGGTGCACTCGTCGCCAGAGCGGCTGGGGGACATTGAGGACCGGCTGGCGGCGCTGGACCGGCTGAAGCGGAAGTACGGCGGGGCTGCGGGCAGTCAGACGCTGGGCGCGGTGATGCGCTTTGGCGAGGAGGCGGCGCGACGGCTGGCCGAGGTGGAGAACCGCGACGCGCTGGTGGAGGAGTTGAAGGCGCAGGAGAAGGTTTGCGCGGCGGCGTACCGAGAGGCGGCCGAGACGTTGACGTTGGCACGGCGCGCGGCGGCGGCGCGGCTGGAGAAGCTGGCNNGACGCCGGAGAGGGAGCTGGCGAACTGGACGGCGCACGGGTGGGACCGGATCGAGTGCCTGATTGCGACCAACCCGGGCGAACCGCTGAAGCCGCTCGAAGAGATTGCGTCGGGTGGGGAGATGAGCCGGGTGATGCTGGCGCTGAAAGTGACGGTGGAGGAGAGCTTTGCGGCCGGGGCCGGGGGCGGGCGCGGGCGAAAGAAGGTGGGCAATGATCAGCCGCGGGCGTTCCCAACGCCGCGAATGCTGGTGTTCGACGAGATCGATATCGGGATTGGAGGCAGGGCGGCGGAGGCGGTGGGACGAAAGCTGAAGACGCTCGCCAAACGGCAGCAGGTGGTGTGCATTACGCATCTGCCGCAGATCGCGGCCTTTGCCGACCAGCATTTCCTGATTGAGAAGTCGGGCAAGGATGGGCGGGCGCGGACCAGCATCCGGCGGATGGACGAGAGCGAACGCGCGCACGAGGTGGCGCGGATGCTTTCCGGCGCGAAGCTGACCGATGCCAGCCTGGAACATGCGCGGAATCTGCTGAAGTCGAGCCGGTAGGGAAGGACAGTGGTTAGTGAGCGCGAGACAGATTCGGCCCAAGGCTTAAAGCCCGGATTCATTTGGGCGGTTTATTCGTGGGGTTAAAACCCCACGCTAATCCGTAGAGACTTTTTCGGCAGTCTCTTCAGCCGGTTGCTGCTTGATCCAGACGGCGGTGGTGTAGCCGAGGCAGATTACGGCAATGGCGATGAGGATGGGGTAGAAGCCGGCAAAGAAGGTGTGGAACCAGGCGCCGACTGCGATGCCGATCGCCCACATGCCTAGTTTGAAGATGCCTGCCTGCCACCATTTGAGGCTGAAGGTCTTGAATATATTCATGAACGGGCCCCCTGCTTTCTTATAGCGATCCAAGTTTGCTCCGAGGCGGGATTCGGCGTCCAACTTTAAATTCCCGGGAAGACGGGCGGCGAACCGGCACGGTTGCGTCCCACCGAATTTTGTTGCGCCAAGGCTTCCAGGGAGCGAGTAAGATGCTCGGTACTTCGGGAGCACCGGAGCTGAACGACTTGGAGGAGGACCTTATGTCTACGACACCGACCAAATGCGCTCACATGGCCTGCAATTGTATGGCTCCCGCGGGGCAGAAGTACTGCTCCACGCATTGCCAGGACGCAAAGGGGATGACCACCCTCAGCTGCCATTGCGGGCATCAGGGGTGTGACGCGAAAGCTTGAAGTTTTCCCCTGACAAAGCCAAAGCGGGGAGCGAGTTGACGGCGGCGGGCGCGGCGGCGTTTTGGAGTTTGGAAATCCGCCGAATGAAGCCCTCCGCCGTCTCCTGAAGGCAGGAGGCGGAGTGGGCGTGGGACGCGGCGAAAGCGGGTATCTGAGAGGCACCTGGACGGGTACCCGGCAGGTGTTGCGGCGGGTGAAGCGCGGTATACTAATATGGTGACGACAATCGCTCCAGCCTCCTCCGACCTCGACCTGAACGATGCCGCAACGGACGCCAAACGGGCCACCAAACGGGTGCTGCTGTTGAAGCCGCGGGGCTTCTGCGCAGGGGTGGTGCGCGCCATCGACATTGTGCAGATAGCGCTGGAGACGTTCGGCGCGCCGATCTACGTGCGCAAGGAAATTGTTCATAACAGTTATGTTGTGACCGACCTCTCGAAGAAGGGCGCGATCTTCGTCAATGAGCTGGACGAGGTCCCGGAAGGGGCACGGGTGATCTATTCGGCGCACGGCGTGTCGCCGGCGGTGCGCCAGAGGGCGAAGGAACGGAAACTGAAGGTGATTGACGCGACCTGCCCGCTGGTGACCAAGGTGCACCTGGAGGCGATCAAGTTCTCCAAGCAGGGCTATTCGCTTGTGTTAGTGGGACATCGCGACCACGAAGAGGTGGAGGGGACGCAGGGCGAGGCGCCCGAGGTGACCCAGGTGGTGTCCACCGTGCAGGAGGTTGCGGCGCTGAAGGTGCCCGATCCGGACAAGGTTGCCTATCTGACCCAGACGACGCTGTCGCTGGACGAAGCGCAGCACATGATCGAGGCACTGAAGCGGAAGTTTCCGAACATCGTGGGGCCGCACGCGCAGGATATCTGCTACGCGACTGAAAATCGGCAAGTTGCGGTGAAGAATGTGGCGCACGGCGCGGACCTGGTGCTGGTGGTGGGGTCGAAGAACAGCTCGAACTCGAACCGGCTGGTGGAAGTATCGAAGAACCTGGGCACCAACTCGTACCTGATCGATTCGGCAGATGCGATCCAGGCGGAGTGGCTGCAGGGCGCGAATACGGTGGCTGTGACGGCGGGTGCATCGGCGCCCGAGGTGCTGGTGCAGCACGTGGTTGATTATCTGCGGGACATGGGGTATGGGACGGTGGACGAGGTCGAGGTGATGCCGGAGAATGTGCGTTTCGGGCTCCCCCCGGAGATCGTCCAGGCCATCGGCGGAGCACCGCCCCCCCAGCATTAGAACGCAAATCCACGCAGGCGCATGGTTCCGAGAAATGCCTGCGAGTTGCGATTCCAGATTGGCCGGGCGAGAGTTCGATCCCCGTTGCCGGAGATCCAAGAGAGTTCCGAATCGATGAGTACATTTCCAAGGAATCCGAAGGCTGCGCCCGAGAAACCCACGCAGCCTCGATATGGCCGTATGGACGTGGGCCTGGGCCAGGTCTCAGCCGGCATTGCGCGAGCGACCGACTGGCTGCTTGGCCAGCAGCATGCCGATGGCTACTGGTGCGGCGAACTGGAAGCGGATTCCATGCTGGAGTCCGACTACATCTTCATGCACACGCTGCTGGGCACGGGCGATCGCGGCAAGATGGAGCGTGCGGTAAACGAGATACTGCGCCACCAGAATGCGGACGGAGGATGGAGCATCTACCCCAACGGGCCATCGAACATTTCGCTGAGCGTGAAGGCGTACCTGGCGCTGAAGCTGATGGGCTGGTCGGCCGAGCATCCGGTGCTGGTGAAGGCGCGGGAGTGGATTCTGGCCAACGGCGGAGTGACCCAGTGCAACACGTTTACCAAGATCTACCTTTGCGCGCTGGGACAGTACGACTACAGCGCGGTGCCCGCGGTTCCGCCGGAGATTATTACCTTCCCGAAGTGGTTCTACTTCAACATCTACGAGATTTCGGCGTGGTCGCGGGCGATCCTGGTGCCGTTGTCGATCATCTACGCGAATAAGCCGTTCAAGAAACTGATTCCGGAGCAGGGAATCGACGAGTTGTTTGTCGGCGGCCGCGAAAACTCCGATCTGCGGCTGAAGTGGGACCGCAAGCATCTCATCGGCTGGAGAAACTTCTTCCTCTTAACGGATCGCATGATTCATTGGTTTGAGCGAATTCATATACGTCCATTGCGCAAACGAGCGTTGAAGATGGCGGAGAAGTGGCTGCTGGAGCGGTTCGAGATGTCGGACGGGCTGGGCGCGATCTATCCGGCGATGCTGAATGCCATTATCGCGCTGGCATGTTTGGGGTATACGCCGGACGACCCGCAGTTCATCCGTGCGATGGACGAGTTTGAGAAGCTGGGCATCGACAATCCGGAGGGCGAGCCGGGTTATCCGACGCCGACCTTCCGCATGCAGCCGTGCATGTCGCCGGTGTGGGACACGGCGCAGGCGGTGTACGTGCTGGGCGAAGCGGGCGTGGGCAAGAGCGATCCGCGGCTGCTGAAGGCGGCGGACTGGATGCTGGCCAAGGAGGTTCGGCACAAGGGCGACTGGGCGGTGAAGGTCGCGAAGAAGGCGAAGAATGTCCAGCCGGGCGGGTGGTACTTCGAGTTCAACAATGAGTTTTACCCGGATGTGGACGATTCGGCGCAGGTGTTGCTGGCGTTGAGCCAGGTGCGCAATCCGCGCGAGCGATACCAGATTGAGGTTGCGCAGCGGGCGCTGGACTGGATTTTTGCGATGCAGTGCAAGAACGGCGGATGGGCGAGCTTCGACCGCGACAACACCAAGATGATCTTCCAGTACATTCCGTTTGCAGATCACAACGCGATGCTCGATCCGCCGACGGTGGATATTACGGGACGCATCCTGGAGATGCTGGCGAGCTACGGCTACACCCGGCGAGACAAGCGGGTGGAGCGCGCGATCCAGTTTGTGCTGGCGGAGCAGGAGACGGACGGAAGCTGGTTCGGGCGCTGGGGCGTGAACTATCTGTATGGGACGTTCCTGGTGCTGCGGGGCCTGGAGGCGATGGGCGTGTGGAGCCACGAGCCGGCGATTGTGCAGGCGGCGGAGTGGATTCGCNNGGATTCGCATGGTGCAGAACGCGGATGGCGGATGGGGCGAAACCTGCGGCAGCTATGACGATCCGCTGCAGCGAGGGATCGGGCCGAGTACACCTTCGCAGACCGCGTGGGCGGTGCTGGGGCTGCTGGCGGCGGGCGACACGCGATCGGATTCGGTGGCCAAGGGCATTCGCTGGCTGGTGCAAAAGCAGTCGGCGCTGGGCACCTGGGACGAGTCCGCCGAAGGCCGCAACGGCGAAGCAATTTATACCGGCACGGGATTTCCGCGGGTGTTTTACCTGGCGTATCACCTGTATCGCGATTACTTCCCTCTGCTGGCATTGACGACGTACAAGCGATTGATGGAGCGGGAAGCGGCGGCTTGATGGATCGGATGAAGAGAAGGAGATTTCAGTCGATGGGATTACGCGGCATTGGTGTGACGCTGGCGGTGGCGATGTTGTGGTTTGCGCAAGTGACCAAGGCGCAGGTCGCGATTTATGGGGAGGCGACCGGGGCCAATATTGGATTCAAGGACACCCCGCATGTATATGGCGGGACGTTTGGGATCTACGACACCAAGCAGGTTGGGCCGGCTGCGCTGGGCTTCGATGTCCGTGTCGGGCTGACGGGGCGGGGTGGTACGTCGCAGCCATTGAGTGATGCTGCACTGGATATGGGCCAGTTTGGCGTGCGCGCGGCGTTTACCGGGTGGAAGCTGCCGATAAAGCCGTATGCCGAGGTGCTAGTCGGACCGGCTTACTGGAGAGGTGGATTGAGTGTGGCGCGGAACGACGCGAATCACTTCCTGATGCAGGCGTTAGGGGGATTGGACGTTGCGATCCTTCCGAAGGTGCAGTGGCGCGTGGTGGAGTTCGCTTATGGAAGGATGGGCGGGGTTCCGAACTATGTCGAGCCGATGATTCTGAGCACGGGGATCGTGCTGGTGTTGAAGTAGCCGCGGTAACCGGGAAACGAGCGCCGAATGGGGGCGCAGAACCTGGCAAGGCCCAGACCGGGCGAAGGAGAACTTGATGGCTGTGCCTGTCTCGCAAGCGTGGACCGTTGCAACGTACGTGCTGAAGCAGAAGATGAAGGGGCGCAAGAAGTATCCCCTGGTGCTGATGCTGGAGCCGCTGTTTCGCTGCAACCTGGCCTGCGCCGGCTGCGGCAAGATCCAGTATCCTGCGCACATCCTGAAGGCGGAACTGACCCCGGAGGAGTGCTTCCAGGCGGCCGAGGAATGCGGCACGCCTATGGTTGCCATTCCGGGCGGCGAGCCGCTGTTGCATCCGCGCATGCCGGAGATTGTGGCTGGGCTGGTGGCGCGGAAGAAGTACGTTTATATGTGCACGAATGCGCTGCTGCTGAAGGAGAAGCTGCACCTGTTTACGCCGAGCAAGTACCTGTCGTTCTCGGTGCACGTGGATGGACAGCGCGAGCACCACGACTTCAGCGTGTGCCGCGAAGGCGGATACGACATTGCGATGGAGGGTGTGAAAGCAGCGGTTGCGGCGGGCTTCCGCGTGACGACGAACACTACGTTGTTTGATGGCGCCGATCCGAACAGCGTGCGCGCGCACTTCGACGAACTGATGGAAGTGGGCGTCGAGAGCATGATGGTGTCGCCGGGCTACACCTACGACAAGGCACCGGACCAGAAGCACTTCCTTGGCCGGGCGCGGTCGCGGAAGCTGTTCCGGTCCATCCTATCGAACCGCAAGAAGACCTGGCGGTTCAATGCGTCGCCGATGTTCATGGAATTTCTGATGGGCAAAAAGCACCTGACCTGCACGCCGTGGGGGATGCCGACGTTTTCGATCTTCGGATGGCAGAAGCCGTGCTACCTGCTGCAGGATGGCTACGCTGACACCTTCCAGGAACTGATGGAGACGGTGGAGTGGCAGAACTATGGGACGGAGTCCGGCAATCCGAAGTGCGCGAACTGCATGGTGCATTCCGGCTACGAGGCGAGCGGCGTGAACTACACCTTCGGCTCGATCAAGGGATTGCTGGAGACGGCGCGGGCGATCTTTTTCGACACCTATGCGGACGACGGCGCGATGAAGCTGCTAAACGAGTGGAAGCCGGCGCACACGGCTCCGCTGGTGCAGATTGCGGACGGCGTTGACGCGGCGAATGAGACGAACTCGGAATTGCAGGGAGTATCGGGAGACTGATGATGTCGACGCAAACGCAGGAAGCAGCAAAGCTGGACCAGCTTGCGCATGAGAGCCCGGACGAGATGGAGATTGCCGCGGGACGCGAGCGCGAGCAGCTTGAGGGCTGGGTGCCGGAGTTGGCGGGCGACGCCGAGGTGCGCGAGGCGCTGGAAAAGGCGTTCGACTATCGCGGCGACATTACGATTACACGCAAGGACGGCAGCAAGGTGCAGGGGTACCTGTACGACCGGCGCACGGGGAAGACGCTGGCGGACTCGGTGGTGCGCATGATGCCGAGCGATGGTGCGGGCCGGGTGAACATTGCCTACTCGGATATTGCGGCGCTGGCGTTTAGCGGGCGCGATACCGCCGCGGGCAAGACCTTCGAGGCCTGGGTGAAGAAGTACTGGGAGAAGAAGGCGGCGGGCGAGAAGAATATTCAGATTGAGCCGGAGAAGCTGGACTGAGCCTGCTGTCCAGCGCGTAGCATTATCGTTCAATGAAAGTCTTCCTTACGGGATCGACCGGGTTTGTCGGCAGCCATGTGGCGCGCGCGTATGCGGCTGCGGGCGCCGAGTTGCGCCTGCTGACGCGATCGACGAGCAAGCTGGCGGCGATCGAAGGGATGGCTTCGGAGATGGTGGTGGGCGATCTGCGCCAGGCGGAGTCGCTGCGCACCGCGCTGCGTGGATGCGAGGTGCTGGTGCATGTGGCCGCGGACTACCGGCTGTGGGTGAGGGATCCGCAGGAGATGTACGCAGCCAACGTAGACGGTACACGCGAGTTGTTGCGCATGGCGCGCGAGGAGGGGATTGCGAAGGTCGTCTACACGTCCAGCGTGGCGACGATGGGCTTCAAGACGGACGGCGCGATTGTGGATGAGACGACGCCGGTCGAACTCGGCGACATGATTGGCGCATACAAGCGCTCGAAGTTTATGGCGGAGCAGGAGGCGATTGCAGCGGCGAAGGCTGGGCAGCACGTGATGATTCTGAACCCGACTACGCCGATTGGCGCGGGCGATGCCAAGCCGACGCCGACGGGGCGGATCGTGGTGGATTTCCTGAATCGCAAGTTTCCCGCGTACGTCGATACGGGCCTGAACCTGGTTGATGTCTCGGAGGTGGCGCGCATGCACGTGGTCGCGCTGGAGCGCGGGACGCCCGGCGAGCGCTACATTCTGGGCGGCGAGAATCTGACGCTGAAGCAGATTCTGGATCGCATGTCTGCGATTACGGGGCTGCCTTCGCCGACAATCAAGGTGCCGCATGCGGTTGCGTTGGCGTTCGCTTTCTTCGACGAGATGATTGCGGGGCGGCTGCTGGGGAAAGAGCCACGCGCGACCGTCGAGGAGGTGCACATGGCGAAGAAGTTCATGTTTGCCTCGTCGGCGAAGGCGGAGCGTGAACTGGGGTTCCAGGTGCTGCCCATTTATAACGCGATGCGCACGGCGATTGAGTGGTTCGTCGCACATGGATATGCGCCGCCGTTTGCGAGGGCCGCACAATGAAGCCGCCGGTGGCCATTATCGCGGCACTGCCTCGCGAGGTGAGGGAGCTGGTGAGGGGCTGGAAGAGTGAGAGGGCTGGAAATCTTGTTGTCTACAGCAACGGGCGGGACGTTGTGGCGTGCGCGGGGATGGGTGGCGAGCAGGCGGCGCGGGCAGTCCAGGCGGCGCGCGCGTTCCAGGTGACGGAGCTGATTTCGGTCGGGTTGGTGGGGGCGTGCGATCCGGCGCTGAGGGTGGGCGACGTGGTGCGGGCGGGAGTGGTGATCGACCGCAAGACCAGAGAGAGGTTTGTGGACCTGAGATTCGATGGCGTTCTGGTGACGGTGGACAGGATTGCGAACGTAGCGGAGAAGAAAGAGTTGAGGATCGTTTACGACGCGGTCGCCGTGGATATGGAGGCGGCCACGGTGTGTCGGCTGGCCAAAGCGCATGGCCTGGGGTTCCGCGCGGTCAAGGCAATTTCGGATGAAGCGGATTTCGAGTTGGGTGAGCTGGCGCAATTTGTAACGGCGGATGGCCAGTTTCGCGAGCGGGCGTTTGCCCTGCATGCCGCAATGCGGCCGGCCATGTGGGGCAAGGTGCGTGCATTGGCCAGAAACTCAAACAAGGCCATCCATGCGTTGACGGAAGCGCTGCGGCACGAGCTAGACTTGGATTGACAGCGAGCCTGAAGCATGGCGAGGGACGGAAAGATTTCAATGGATCCAGTGAGACCGGGTGGGTTGAAGGACGGGCGGGGGCAGGAAGCGCGGATTCGCACCGCGCCGATCCAAACAGCGGCAATCAGCGCGGAGCGGATTGCTGCCGACAGTATCAGCGCGGCGAGGATTGCGGCGGACAAGATCAATTGCGATCCGATCAGCGCGGCTAAGATCAGCGCGGCGAAGATCAGCGCGAAGCCGATCGTGACGCTGCCGACGATCCCGGCGACGATGCGGGCAGCGGTGTATCGCGGGATCGACGATGTGCGAGTACAGACGGTCCCGGTGCCACTGAACGCGGATGGGATGCTGGGCTGCGGCGAGGTGCTGGTGCGCATCGACACCTGCGGCATCTGCGGGACGGATCTGAAGAAGATTCACANNATCTTCGGGCACGAGATGGCGGGGACGATCGTGATGGTGGGGGAAGGGGTTGCCGGGTTTGAGATTGGCGACCGCGTAATGGCATACCACCATATTCCGTGCGGCAAGTGCTACTACTGCCGCAAGCGGACGTACGCTCAGTGCGAGACGTACAAGAAGGTCGGATGCACGGCAGGCTTTGCGCCCGCGGGCGGAGGGTTCGCCGAGTATATCCGGGTGATGGACTGGATCGTCGCGACCGGCGGGCTGGTGAGGATTCCGGACGACATTCCGTTCGAGCAGGCGTCGTTTATCGAACCGGTGAATACCTGCTTCAAGGCGGTGCGGCTGCTGAGCCTGGAGCCGGACGAGACGGTGCTGGTGATGGGCCAGGGCCCGATCGGGATTCTGCTGGCGGCGCTGGCGCGGCGAACGGGCGCGACGGTGTTGACCAGCGACCTGTATGCGGAGCGGCATGCGATTGCAGCGAAGTTCGGGCTGGACTGGCCGCTGGATGCTCGCGGCGACGTGGTGGCGGCGGCAAAGGCTGCGACCGAGGGTCGGGGCGCGGACGTGGTGCTGGTGGCGGTGGGTGCGGACGCGCTGATTGCGACGGCGATGCAGGCGATCCGGCCGGGCGGGCGGGTGATGCTGTTCGCGTCGACGCAGCACGGCGAAGCGCCGTTCGATCCGGCGGCCGTGTGCATGGATGAGAAGACGCTGATGGGGTCCTACTCTTCGTCGGTCGCGATGAATGACGAGGTGGCGGAACTGGTGTTCGGGGGCTATCGCGACGGCAGCTTCGACCTGACGCGGCTGATCTCGCANNTCGATGAAGATTGTGATCAAGCCGTAGAAAGCAATGGACGTATCATCCTTACCTGGTCGACGGCAGCGCGGTTGCCGTGCAGACTCCGGTAGCGCTGGAGTTTGCGCCGCCCAAGTAAGTTGATGTGCCTTGTCGAGCTTGAGTCGTGACGGCGAGGCAAGCCGCAGAATCTCGATGCGATCCGGTTTCGCCGTACTATGCTTACCGCATGAGCGCAACAGGTTTGCCGGCGCGGATGGTCTATGCGGTTGTCGCCCTGGCGCTGGGGGGCGTGGCGGGTTTCTATGCCGGCATGTGGGAGTACCCGATCCTGCTGCTGCGATTTCAGGGAGTCGACGCCGACCTGGATGGGTACGAAATCTTCAAGGTTGCGCTGGGCATAGCGGCGGTGGTGGCGTTTACCGCATTCCTGGTGGCGCTGACCCTGCCCTGGAGCCGGCACCGGAGACGCAGCGGCCGGAGAAGGCGACTTGTCATTTCCGGCGTGTTTGTCGTGCTCGCATCGCTTGCCTTTGCGGGGCTGCATCATCCGGTGATCCTTGACCTGGCATTCGCGGCGTGGCTGGCTTATGTGATGGCGTACACGTATGTGAGATATGGGCTGCTCGACCCGCGACGGCGCAGGAACAGTTATGATGGGGCATCTTCCTCGACGGACGACTCCGACTGATCCTCCGGTAGTGGCGCAGTTTGACACGCGAGCCTTCCCTCGGGGGCTAAAGCCCTGTCAATTCACGGCACTCATCGGCGCGGCTGAAGCCGCGC
>PLUT01000052.1 GCA_003162875.1 Granulicella sp. | reverse complement strand
GGCTACGGCGACTTCCTCTTCTTCGACTGGCGTCGCATCCAGGACGGCCCCGACACCGGCAAGCCCGACCCGTCTTTCGTCCTCAACAACCCCGCCTACAAAGGCTCGCAAATCCTCATCGCCGAACGCAACTTCGGCTGCGGCAGTTCCCGCGAGCACGCCGCCTGGGCGCTCAACCAGTACGGCTTCCTCGCCGTCATCGCGCCCACCTTCGCCGACATCTTCTTCTCCAACGCCGGCAAGAACGGCATCATCCTCGTCCGCCTCAGNNCGCCCACTTCGACATCGACCCGTTCCGCAAATACTGCCTGCTCAACGGCCTCGACGACATCGGCCTCACCCTCCGCCACTCCGCCGCCCTCGACAAATTCGAGTCCGCCCACGACAAAGAATTCTGGTCCACCCCAAAACTCGCTACAACCTCATAGCTTGTCATTCTGAGCGAAGCGAAGAATCCCCGCATTGGCTTTTGTTGTTGCTTGTTCCTGCTGTTGCACTTGCTTCTGAGATAGGTCCGGGCTTCAGCCCGGACATTGGAACCACCACCGTAAGCGGGGCTTTAGCCCCTGGGTCAAGAAGGAAGCGCCCCAATGAAACATCGAATCGCCGCCATTTCGTTCGTCCTCCTGTTTTCATCCATGAGTCTCCTTGCTCAGTCGAATCCTCCCTCCGCCCCTCTGCCAGCGGCGATCGCCAACGCCCACAAAATCTTCCTCGGCAACGCAGGCGACACCGACAACCAGGATTGCCTGCGCGCCTACAACGAGTTTTACGCCAGCCTGTCAGGCGACGCCCATTATCAACTCGTGCTCGACCCCGCCGCCGCAGACCTGGTCCTTGAGCTTCACTACGAGGTCCGCCCCGGGGAGATTGTCGGCCATAACTCGGTGGACACGGCCTTCGCTCGCCAGTTCCGCCTCGTCCTTATCGACCCCCACACCCACACCATCCTGTGGAACCTGACCGAGTTCGAGGACAACGCCCTTCTTCAGTCGAACCGCAACAAGAACCTCGACGCCGCAGTCCACCAGCTCTATTACGACTTCAACGGCCTCACCCAGGCCTCCGCCGTCAACCCGGCAACATCGCCCAGGACACAACACCTCCCAGACGAAGGAAAGAAATAAGGAACCCATGCCACTCGATCCCGCAAAGAAGAACTCCATCGTCCTCACCGAAGGCCCCAACCGCGCCGCCGCCCGCAGCTACTTCCGCTCGGTCGGCTTCTCCAAGGAAGACCTGCACAAGCCCCTCATCGGCATCGCCAACACCTGGACCGAGATCGGCCCATGCAACTTCCATCTCCGCCAGGTCGCCGAAGCCGTCAAGCAGGGCATCCGCGAGGCCGGCGGCATGCCGGTGGAGTTCAACACCATCACCATCCACGACGGCATCACCATGGGCACGCAGGGCATGAAGGCCTCGCTCATCTCGCGCGAAGTCATCGCCGATTCCATCGAATTGGTGAGCCGCGGCAACAGCTTCGACGGCCTCGTCTGCATCGCCGGCTGCGACAAGAACATGCCCGCCAGCATCATGGCGCTCGCCCGTCTCGACATCCCTGGCCTCATGCTCTACGGCGGCAGCATCGCGCCCGGCCACCTGCCCCAGCCCGACGGCTCGTCCAAAGAGATCACCATCCTCCAGGTCTTCGAAGGCATGGGAGCCCACGCCGCCGGCAAGATCAACGACGATCAGCTCGAAGCCCTCGAAGCCGCCGCCTGCCCCGGCCCCGGCGCCTGCGGAGGCCAGTTCACCGCCAACACCATGGCCATGGCCGGTGAGTTCCTCGGCATCTCGCCCATGATGCTCTCCGGCGTCCCCGCCATGTCTCCTGAAAAACACGAAGCCAGCCGCCAGGCCGGCCGCATGGTCATGGACCTCGCCCGCCGCGGCGTCAAGCCCAGCCAGATCCTCACTCGCAAGTCCATCGAAAACGCCATCGCCTCCGTCGCGGCCTCCGGCGGCAGCACCAACGCCGTCCTGCACCTCATCGCCATCGCGCACGAGCTCTCGATCCCCATCACCATGGAGGACTTCGACCGCATCTCCGAGCACACCCCCTTCATCTGCGACCTCTCCCCCGGCGGCAAGTACGCCGCCAAAGACTACCAGGACGCCGGCGGCTCGCGTCTCCTCGCCGCGCGCTTGCTCGAGCGCAAACAGCTTCACGACGGCCCTACCGTCTCCGGACGCACCATGCACGAAGAAGCCGCCCTCGCCGTCGAAACCCCCGGCCAGCCCGTCATCTATACGTGGGACAAGCCCCTGAAAGCCACCGGCGGCCTCGTCATCCTGCGCGGCAACCTCGCCCCCGAGGGCTGTGTCATCAAGGTCGCCGGACACGAGCGCCTCAACCACACCGGCACCGCTCGCGTCTTCGAAAATGAGGAAGACTGCCACATCGCCGTCGAGTCCGGAAAGATCAACCCCGGCGACGTCCTCGTCATCCGCTACGAAGGCCCCAAAGGCGGTCCCGGCATGAGGGAGATGCTCGCCGTCACCGCCGCCATCAAAGGAATACCGGCACTGAGCGACACAGTCGCTCTGTTAACCGATGGCCGCTTCTCAGGCGCCACTCGCGGCCTCATGGCCGGNNACCCTCAACGTCCCCGACGCCGAGATCGCCGCCCGCCTGAAGAACTTCAAAGCGCCAACCCCGCGCTTCACTCGCGGCGTCTTTGCCAAATACGCCAACACCGTCTCCTCCGCCAGCGAAGGAGCCATCACCACTTAACCCCTAACCTTCGCTTGTCATTCTGAGCGGAGCGAAGAATCCCCGCATTGGCTTTTGTTGTTGCTGTTGTTTTGCTTTTCGTTTTGCTTAAGGGCACCTCTTCAGCCGTGCCGCAACCACGCACCACAAAGAACCGGGGCTTTAGCCCCTGAGGTACACCACATGTCGCAGCCAAAGAACACCACGTCGAAGAACATCCCCACCCTAACCGGAGCAGAAATCATCTGGGCCACCCTCGTCGGCGAGGGCGTCACCACCGTCTTCGGCTATCCCGGCGGGGCCATCCTGCCCGCTTACGACGCGCTGCGCAAGTTCCCCATCCACCACGTCCTCGTCCGCCACGAGCAGGGCGCCGCGCACATGGCCGACGGCTACGCGCGCGCCTCTGGCCGGGTCGGCGTTGCCATCGCCACCTCCGGCCCCGGCGCCACCAACCTGGTCACCGGCATTGCCACGGCCATGCTGGACTCCGTGCCCATCGTCTGCATCACTGGGCAGGTCTCGTCCAAAGTCCTCGGCACGGACGCGTTCCAGGAGATCGACATCACCGGCATCACCCTGCCCATCACCAAGCACAACTTCCTGGTCACGCGCGCCGAAGACATCGCGCCCACCATCCGCCTCGCCTTCCAGATCGCCGCCGCGGGCCGGCCCGGGCCGGTGCTGGTCGACATCACCAAGGATGCGCAGCAGGCCTCCGCGCCCTTCGATTTCGCCGCCGCCGCGCCCGCGCCGCACCGCACGCATCCTATGATCCAGACGCCGCGCGCCGACTCCAGCTCCATCCGCGAGGCCGTCGCGCTCATCGCGGCCGCCAAAAAGCCCGTCATCCTCGCCGGCCACGGCGTCATCGAATCCGGCGCGAGCGAGCAGGTCATCGCCTTCGCGGAGCGCCGCCAGATTCCCGTCGCCAGCACCCTGCTGGGCCTCGGCGCCTTCCCCACCCACCACCCACTCGCGCTCGGCATGATGGGCATGCACGGCGAATCCTGGGTCAACCACGCCATCCAGCAATCCGACCTGCTGCTCGCCTTCGGCATGCGCTTTGACGACCGCGTCACCGGCACGCTGGCCACCTACGCGCCCCACGCCAAAAAGATCCACATCGAGATCGACCCCTCCGAGATCAACAAGAACGTCCGCGCCGACGTAGCCCTCATCGGCGACCTGCGCGAGGTGCTGGACACGCTGCTGCCGCTCGTCCCCACGAGCTCCGACGCAAGCTGGATCGCCGAGGTCAACAAGATGAAGGGCGACGCCAGCGTCCGCGACATCATCAATCTTCCCGACAGCGGCCATCTCTACGCCGCCCACGTCATCCACGACATCTGGCGCCAGGCAAAGGAAT
Organism: Granulicella sp.; assembly: GCA_003162875.1. GTDB lineage: Bacteria > Acidobacteriota > Terriglobia > Terriglobales > Acidobacteriaceae > Edaphobacter. Next base: position 1,798 of record PLUT01000052.1, on the reverse strand, counting down.
CCGGCCGGCTCGCCCAAACCATCATCGTCACCGACGTCGGCCAGCACCAGATGTGGGAGGCGCAATACTTCCGCCACGACACCGTGCGCTCGCTCATCACCTCCGGCGGCCTCGGCACCATGGGCTACGCCCTGCCCGCCGCCATCGGCGCCAAGTTCGCCTGTCCGGAGAAAGACGTCTGGGTCATCGCCGGCGACGGCGGCTTCCAGATGACCGCCTCCGAACTCGCCACCATCCAGCAGGAGAACGTCGCCCTCAACATCGCCGTCATCAACAACGGCTTCCTCGGCATGGTCCGCCAGTGGCAGGAGATATTCTACGACAAGAACTACGAGTGCACGCCCATCGTTTCGCCGGACTTCGTCGCGCTGGCAGCAGCACATGGCATCGCCGGCGCGGCCGTTCGCCGGCGCGCCGACGTCATCCCCACCGTCACCCGCGCGCTCACCAGCGGCAAAACCTTCCTCATCGAGTTCAAGGTCGAAAAAGAGGACGGCGTCTACCCCATGATCGCGCCCGGCAGCGCCCTCCACGAAATGGTCCGTCGCCCCGCCCACAACCCCCTCATCGAACTCCCCGAGGACGCATAGATGCTCGCACGTCTCCGTGAATATCTGAAGCCGAAGGCCGCGTTAGGCGAGGAGGACGACCCGCAACTTACGCCAGCGAGCCTTATGACTTGGCTGCTGGGGAGAGCAGTAACACATCAGCCTCCGTTCGACCGACATGCCTTCTGCCTGCATGTTCTGAGCGTTCCCAAAGAATGGGAAGACGCCTTCCAACTCGCATGCTGGGTAAACGGTGCTTGGTGCCTAGCGAAGTGGATAGAAATCAACTACGGTGGCGAGCAGGCTTCCAAGTTTCTTGACGCAGCGATCGCCACAATTCGAAGTAAGCCGGGTGAAGGCACTGACTTTATAGAATCTGGGCTTCGAAGCTTGCTATCTGCAAGACGAATCTCTGAGACAGACGGCTTTCCAGTGGGACAATTACTTATCGCAAGATATGGCGACTTGGAATTAGGAAAGGCTTACTCATTCCTCTCATGCGTAGCGCCCGCCGCCGTATTTACTAGGGAGTCGGTGGAAAGTCTAGGAGCGTATTTATGCACCATGACCCCCTATTGTTATGGGTGCTTTGACGCTGCTCAGGAACACATACCCAAGTTCTTAGGTCTTACACCTGTCCACTGTGAGCCACTTGGCTCCGTTGCATTCTTTAAACCCGTGCCGCCCGGATCGCGGCCTTAGCGGGATACGCTAACATCGAAGGCATTCAAGATTGGCGCCTTCGCCCGCAAGATTAGCCCGGAGGCCAAATGAATATTGTTTCGGTTGCGGCGATCCTCGGAATGATCTTGGGCACTGCCGGTTTTGTGATGAGTCTTATGAACTACCTGCGAGACCAAGCAAGGGTGCGGGTGATTTTGCTCTGGGACATGACTGACACGCACACTTTGGAAAAGTTTGGCTTTGTGAGAGTCACGAACATTGGCCGTCGACCTGTTTTCATCAGCTGTGTGGCATTGGAGCTTCCTAAAGGTTTTGGCCATTCGGGATTGATGTTGATGAACACAATTGGGGGCAAGAGGCTTGCTGAGGGAGAGGAGCCGCTAAATGAACCAATCAACTACGACTCAATCGCAAAGTACTCCTCTGGATGGAAACGCATTCGAGCGTACGCCATCGACTCGACCGGCAAGAAGTACTATTCCGACTTTCCCAATGATAAAGCCACGGCCCCTTCGTGGGTCGTAACGTGACCACTCAACCTTCTAACTCGCCGACTCACCATCACC
>PLUT01000011.1 GCA_003162875.1 Granulicella sp. | reverse complement strand
CGGCGCGGATACTACGAGAGCTACAACGCGGCGTTGGAACGTGAGCTTCCGGGTGCAATCACCTTGAATGCTACCTACGTCGGCGAGCTCATAATCCGGGAAGTTCCGGGAATCAACATCAATGCGAACCAGGCGCCGGGCCAAACGGCCGCTCAAGAGCCCATGAAAGCGCTCTATGGCATCACGGCCGGCATCACTTCCGAAATACCAGATGGAACCGGACACTACAATGCTCTGCAAGTCCAGGCGAAGAAAAGATTCGCGGGCGACAGCAGCGTGGCAGTGAACTACACGTATTCCCGCGCGATCAACGATTATGGCGATCAGTCCGACGGCGAGTCAGGCTTGTTTACTGCGATGGCCGCGCCTTACTGGCAACTCAACCGGGGGGTGGCTGGTTTTGACCGGACACATAACCTCCAAATCTTTGGAAACTATATGCTTCCCTTCGGAANNCCACGCCTATTTGCAGACCGGCCCCGCAGCATTCATCCTGGGTGGCTGGTCTTTGAGCGGCTCCTTGAGCCGTGAGAGTGGTACGCCCTTTACGGTTACAGGCAGTGGAGGCTCTCTTGGTCCCAGTACATCGGGCAGCTCGCAATTTGCTGACGTACTCTCCAAGTCGAACATGATCCTTAGCGGCCACGACAGCGCCCATCCTTACTTCAATCCGGCGAATTTTGCCGACCCGTCCGTGGCGCAAAAGGCTGCGTCGGGGTCGAGTTGCTCTTCCGCGAATACCACCGTGTGCCGCTTTGGAACGGCCGGGCTACACTCGCTTCGCGGGCCGGGACTCACTAACCCGAGCCTCAGCGTGGCTCGGACCTTCGCAATCTCGGGTCGGTTTGGCATGGTCTTCCGCGCCGAGGCATTCAACCTCACCAACACGCCTCAATTTAATAATCCCTCATCGAGCGTGACTGGGGGCGGATTCGGGGTCATCTCGGGCGTGACAACCAACTCCAACCGCGAGTTGCGGTTCTCGGGTCGGATCAACTTCTAAGCGACCATTCGCATTAGCCGTTACCACCACAACCCATAGCCGGCCGCATAACTTGCAGTCGGCTATGGGGCAGCAAGTGATCCGACTCTGTGGTGCATTAGAGCTGCGTTTTCCTGCGCAAGTAATCTATTTCGGCTTCGGGGACAATACCATGTCATCAGAGACTCTCGCCCGAATAGGCCGAAGAGGATTTTTACAAGGCGGAATTGCATTGGGCGCTCTCGCCGGTCTTGATATTTCCGCCGAAACAACACCTATCGACTCCGGCGAGGAGGATCGGAAATTCTGGCTACAAGTTCTTGCCAAGGTCGCCGATCCTGTTCTAAACGCAGCCAGTCAGAGACGGTTGAAGGAATTAATGCCGGTGGAAGCTCCGCATGGGAATGTCTCCGACCGGAGCCAATTTACTTATCTCGAAGCATTGGGGCGTCTTCTTACTGGGATAGCGCCGTGGCTCGAATCGGGATCGTCCATCGGCACGGAGGGAACGCTCAGAAGCCAATACGTGGATCTAGCGCGCAAATCCATCGATGCAGGGACGGATCCCGCGTCGCCCGATTTCATGAATTTCAACAAGGGCAGCCAACCGATTGTTGATGCCGCGTTTCTGGCGCTTGCGATTGTGCGCGCGCCCACTGAACTGTGGCATAAGCTGGATTCCAGAATTCAAAAAAATACGGTTGCCGCGCTCGAGTCTTCCCGGCAGATACAGCCGGGGTACAACAACTGGTTGTTATTCTCTGCAATGGTGGAAGCAGCATTGTCGCTTATGGGCTCATGGTGGGATCCAATGCGCATTGACTATGCGGTCCGCACCATGAATACCTGGTACAAGGGGGATGGACTTTACGGCGACGGGCCGCCGTTCCATTGGGATTACTACAATAGCTTTGTCATCCAACCTATGCTGCTGAATATCCTCGACACCATCGCAAAGTCCTCCACCGCATGGGAATCGTTTCGGCCAGCGATGACGGTTCGGGCTCAACGCTACGCAGCCATTCAGGAGCGGCTCATTGGCCCCGATGCTACGTTCCCCCCAACAGGTAGGTCGCTGGCTTATCGCTTCGGTGCGTTTCATCTGTTGGCCGAGGTAGCGCTGCGGCGAGCCCTTCCTGAGCCCATTGCGCCTTCGCAAGTACGCTCTGCGTTGACCGCCGTGATGCGGAGAATGCTTGATGCGCCCGGTGTCTTTGATGAGAAGGGATGGCTCAGGGTCGGGTTTTATGGTCACCAACCTTCGATCGCCGAACCGTACATCTCGACTGGAAGCTCATATCTGTGTTCTGCCGCTCTCCTTCCCCTAGGACTTCCTGCCACCGATCCATTCTGGAGTGGTCCGTCCAGACCCTGGACATCAAGAATGGTCTGGTCGGGAGAGCAGGTTGGACTGGATCACGCCCTGGCAGACCATTCAGGAGTCGTGCCCGGCGGAGATATGACAATTTAGCATCGATGAGCGCCACGCCCAATGTTGCAAGACGACGTTGCGCAATCGCGATGCAGCAGATTTCGTAGTTATGTTCCATAGCTCTGTTCGTGCGGGTCGGTATGGCGGAACGTTGGATGGAGATGACAGAGCGCCAACCAGCTCTGCGTTGTTACTGAGCACAGTTACGAACATCCTGCCACGGCTCTGAATGAAAGATCGCGGTAGGGTTCGTTTCGTTACCGGGTTGAATGACAGGAGGGCGCGTTTATGAAGAGGCCCCACGCTGCCGGCCTGAGCCCGCTGTTGGAGTCTCATTCTATTTGCCGGGCTGAGCCATCTCGGATGTGAAGATCTCAAACCGATTTCGGCCGCGCTCCTTGGCGATATACAGGGCCGTATCGGCGTTCCTCATCAATTCGTCTGGATCCAGATCGCCGGCAAAGGAAGTGCAGATTCCGACGCTGACGGTAACCGGGACCAGACGCTGCTCGATGGGAATGGGGACGGCTAGAGCCGCCACGAGTTTTTGAACAATGGTCCCGGCGGCTTTCACGTCGAAATCGGGAAGCAGCACCACGAACTCGTCTCCCCCGATTCTGGCGACGGTATCGCTAATGCGCACGGCTTGCAGAAGCCGATTCGCGGCAACCCGCAAGACCTCGTCGCCAGCCAGATTCCCGAAGGAATCGTTGATGTCTTTGAATCTGTCGAGATCCACAATCAGGAACGCAAGCACCGTTTTGTGGCNNTGCGATTGTCAGCCGATCCTGAAGGAGCAGACGGGTCGCAAGTCCGGTCAGGGCATCGTGCAGGGCCATGTGGCGGAATCGCTCTTCACTTTCCCGGAGAAGTCTTGTCTGCTGCTTCACGCGATTTCTCAGCGCCATAACCCAGGCAAACACAACCAGTGTGCCGCACAGAATCAAAACCACAACCAGGAGTGCATTACGCGGCGTCCACCAGGACGGGTTCTGGATGACGACTACGTCCGACGGCGTGCTCACAAGAACCTGAAACGTCATGGGTACGGCTTCTCCCAATCCCAATGCTGTCCTCTGCGCATCGATCTGGACCGAACAGATTCCAGTAACGCACAGAACGCTTCCGATCTTCCAT
>PLUT01000245.1 GCA_003162875.1 Granulicella sp. | reverse complement strand
TCCGAAAAGACGTCACCAAGGGTTTTTCCGCAGCCTGTAAAGCCGAGTTGATTGTGCGACTGTTACGGCACGGATAAATCCGTGCCCTTAACGAAAAAGCGCTTTTTCATCAGCCTCTAAATCCGTGCCCTTAACGAAAAAGCGCTTTTTCAGCAACCTCTTCGGGGCTCTCTTTTCGTTTTTGCGGGACACGGAACCGCGCGGAGCGGCGACCAAGTAGAATGATCCGTAATGCTTCGGATCGTGCGCTGGGTGATGTTCGTTGCGGTGCTGGCCGTGGCCGGGCCGGCGATGCGTGGGGAGACGGTCGCGGGATTGCCGGCGCCAACCGGCTACGTCAATGATTTTGCGGGAGTGCTGACGCCGGAGACGCAGCAGAGCCTGGAAGCCCTGTGCACGCAGGTCGACCAGCAGGCGCACGCTCAGATCGCGGTGGTAACGGTCAAGTCGATAGACCCGGACAAGTCGGGGGCGACGCCGTCGATTGAGGAGTTTGCCACCGCGCTGGAAGACAAGTGGAAGGTGGGGAAGAAGGGCACGGACCGCGGCATCCTGCTGATCTTCGTGATGAGCCCGCCGCCGGTGCACGGACGCATTGAAGTTGGGTACGGGCTGGAAGGCATCCTGCCAGATGGGAAGGTGGGAGACATTGGCCGGGAGATGAGGCCGATTCTGGTGAGCGGGGACCTGAATCGGGGGATTTCGCTGGGCGTGACTGAGATCGCGCAGGATATCGCAGCGGACGCTGGGGTGAGCCTGGACGGGGGCGGCAACGGGCAGGCGGCGGCGCCGAGCTATCCGAGCGAGCCGCAGCAACAGGCGAGCTTGCTGCCGGTGCTGGTGTTTGGCGGGATTGCCGTGGTGGTGATCGGGATACTTATCGCCACCGGGCACATCGGGCTGCTGTTCTTCCTGCTGTTCAACCTGCTTGGCGGCGGCCGGGGGGGCGGCGGCGGGTTTGAAGGCGGAGGCGGAGGCGGCTTTGGTGGGTTTGGTGGAGGAGGTTCCGGCGGGGGCGGCGCGGACTTTTGAGAAGATAGGTGTTAAGCAACAGGCGCCAGGCGTCGGGTACCAGGTACCAGGGAACGGTAGTGGCGGCGGTTGCGTAAATGACGATGGAGAAAGGGTTGGGATTATGAAGGCTTTGTGGGTTGTGCTGGGCGTGCTGGGATTGATCGTGGTGGTGGCGCTGTTCGGGGTCAGCAGCTACTACGGCTCAAAGAACCAGATGGTGCAGAAGAGTGCGGACGTAGATAATGCGTTCTCCAACATCGACGTGGACTTGCAGCGCCGGGCGGACCTGATTCCGAACCTGGTGGCTTCGGTGAAGGGCTATGCCAATGTCGAGGAGACGATCCTGACCAACATTGCGAATGCGCGCGCGGGGTTGATGACCGCGCAGACTCCCAATGAGAAGCTGGCGGCGAACGACCGGCTGAGCGTTGCATTGCTGCCGCTGATGCGGATGCAGGAGAACTATCCCGATTTGAAGAGCAATGACCAGTTCATGCGGCTGGAAGATGAACTGGCGGGCACGGAGAACCGCATCGCGGTGTCGCGGTTGCGCTACAACGCGGCAATCAAGGACTACAACGTGTTCATTGAGCAGTTCCCGAACAGCATCTGGGCGAACTTTGCGGGGTTCAAGCCGAAGACGGAGTACTACACGGCCGACCAGGGATCGAAGGCGGCGCCGAAGGTGGACTTTTCCACTCCCGCTCCCAGTTCCACTCCCAAGTAGTTTGGGGTGCAGCGATGCAAAGCGGCCGCCGGGTGATCGGCGGCCGTTTTGTTGTGGGCGGAGTTACAAGAGCGTGCTGAAGCCTGGGGGAAGTCGGCCTGGGGAAGTCCAAGGCGTGCGCAGAAAGGGTTATTTGAACGCGCTGATGGCGCTGGTCTCGCTGTCCCAGATGTCGAAGACGGTATAGAGCTTGGTGATCTGGAGCAGGTCGTGGACCTTCTTGGTCAGGTTCAGCAGCTTGAGATCGCCGCCCGCGTTCTTCACCGAGGTGAAGGCGCTGACCAGCTCGCCGATACCGGAGCTGTCGATGTAGCTGATGTTTCCGAGGTTCAGCAGGATTTTCTTCGATCCCTTGGCCATTACGTCGTGGATTGCATCCCGCAGCGTAACGCTGCCTTCACCCAGGGTAATGCGGCCACTGAGGTCGAGAACCATCACTCCATCCACCTGGCGGGTTGCTACTTTCATGCTCATTCTCATGTCTCCTTAGGCTTAAGCCGCCGGTTGGGCGGGTGTTCGATGTTTGATAAGAGTGAGTTCGGTGCCCGGATGCAACTGGCGAAAGTGTACCTCATCCATGAAGGCCCTGATGAGGAAGATGCCCCGGCCGGAGCCGCGCAGGATGTTTTCCGGGGCGAGAGGGTCGGGGATGTTGCCGGGGTCGAAGCCGGTTCCCTGGTCCGCAATGCGCACCACCAGGGCGTCGGAATTGGCCTCAAACGAGGCGGTGACCTGCTTGGCGGGGTTGTAGGAGTTGCCGTGCAGGATGGCGTTGACAGCGGCCTCGCGCACGGCCATGGCGATGTTGGGGACGGTGTCTTCGTCGAAACCGGCGCGCGCCGCGAAGCCCTGAGCGGTGTGTTCGATGGTGTCAACACTCTCCAGCGAGGAGGGAAGCGTCAGGGAGACACGGCTTGTGGTGGAATCATGCAATCTGGTCCCTTGAGAGCAAAATCGGAGTTCCCGTGCCGTTGGGGCATGTGTGCTGGGTGGCTTTTTCTTGAGGAAAAAGCCACTTCGCTGTATCGGTTCCAACATACACCAACTCTGATTTCGCTGTAGTCGGACCCGGCGAGAAATCGCGGCCGGACAAACCAATGATGGCAGTGTGCTTGGGGATGCGGCGAATGTCAAGGTGAGACGGTGCCGCCGCATGGTAGTATGGCGGGCATGGCGCGGAGACTCTGGGTCGTGGGTCTGTCGATCGTGCTTGTCCAGTTCGGAGGCTTCGCCGCGCTGTGCTTCTTCGGATTGGTGACCCGACACCACCTGAATAGCAAAGGATGGCTGACGCTAGCGGGCAGCGCCTACATATTCTGGATCACACTCCAGTACCTACGCAAGAAGATTGCGGAAGGCCATCAGTCGGTTACCGAAAATTCAAACTGAGCCACTGCCCGGTGCTGCGTCCACGGGGTTGCAGATGCGGATGATGTTCTGTGTATATTCCTGGCTGAAGCGGCGGCGAGGTGTCCGGCTGGGTTAGGATGCGGGTAAGGAGTAATGCCTGCGCCAGCGGCCAGGCCAACGGTATGACCAAACATGCGGACCGGATGACGAGTGTCTCCGCGCTGATGGGCGTGGCAGTCGCGGATGCGAGCGGGCAGACGCTGGGACACGTGCGCGAGTTTGCCGTGCGCCCGCCGGAAGATGCGAACCATGTGCAGGCACTGGTGCTGAAGCGGTCTGGCGCGGGGCGCAGGAAACGGATGACGCTGGCCGCGGTGGGCGATCTGGAGTTGACCGCAGCCGGGGGCCTGCGCCTGCGCGGGGAGGCGACGCCCAAGCAGATGCCGGAGGAAGACTCGTATCTGCTGCTGGAACGCGACCTGCTCGACCAGCAGATCATCGACGTGCATGGCCACAAGGTGGTGCGGGTGAACGACGTGGACCTGGTGTGGGAGGCGGTTGCGGATGCGGGCGCGGATCCGTGCGCGGTGCGGGAGCTGAGCGAAGGGTGCACGCTTTCGCTGCGCATTGCCCAGGTGGAGGTGGGGACGCGGGGCGCGGTGCGGCGACTGCTGAAGGGGCTGCCGGCGGCGACCGTCGAGCGGGCCGCCGCGCGCTTCCGGACCAGCGTGATTCCGTGGGATTTCGTGGACCTGATCGACCGCGATCCATCGCGCCGGGTGAAGCTGAAGATCGAGCAGGAGCGGCTGGAGAAGATGCATCCCTCGGACCTGGCGGACATTCTAGAGGACCTGGCTCCGGCGGAGCGGCAGGCGCTCTTCACCTCGCTGGACGAGGACGTTGCCGCGGAGGCGCTGGAAGAGGTCGAGCCGAGGATGCAGAAGTCGCTGACGGAAGCGCTGGACTCGGAACAGGTCGCGGGGATTGTGGAGGAGATGGACCCGGCGGCGGCCGCGGACTTCCTCGCCGAACTGCCGGACGAGCGGTCGGAGGCGATCCTGGAGGAGATGGACCCGGAAGAGCGCCAGGATGTGGAGGATTTGCTGGAATTCTCGGGGGACCTGGCCGCGGGGGAGATGACCACGGACTACATCTCACTGGGCCAGGGTGCGCTGGTAAAGGAAGGCATTGCGGCGCTGCGCAACTTCGAGGGCGACCTGGTGACGCTGACGCACATCTTTCTGCTGGACGACCAGGAGGTGTTGCGCGGTGTAGTGCCGCTGGTGAAAGTGTTGCTGGCACCCCCGGAGATGGAACTGACGGAGCTGGCGGACGACCACATCGTCTCCTGCGACATTCACGCCAAGGGAGAGAAGGTGGCGGAGCTGTTCGACAAGTACAACCTGCGGGCCCTGCCGGTGGTGGACTCTGAACAGAAGCTGGCCGGCGTGATTTACGCGGAACAGGTGATCGCGCAGTTGCGGACCAACAATTGAGATGAGAGGCGAAGATTCCAGCTTGGCGATGCAGCCGGATGCGCGGGTGCCAGGCGGGGCCCGTTCGCCGGCGCAGTCCGGTGATGCGGGACCGCTGAAGATTGTCTACGCGGCCGGGATGTCGCTGAATGACTCGTCGCTGTACCGGCTTTGGGCGCTGGAGCGGCTGGGGCACCGGGTGGTGGCCTTGAATGCGTTCGACTACCGGCTGAAGAACGTGCTGCTGGAAAAAATTGTGCATCGGCTGGCGGCGGGGCCAACCGTCCGCCGGCTGAACCGCGATCTGCTGCGCCTGGCGGAGCGAGAGAAGCCCGACCTGGTGTGGACGGACAAGCTGCTGGGGATGCAGCCGAAGACGCTCGACCGGCTGCGCGCGATGGGCATTGCGACGGTGAGCTACATGATCGACAATCCTTTCGGCACGCGCCAGGACCCGGGCTGGCGGCTGTATATGAAGGACATTCCGCACTATGACCTGCATGTGGTGCAGCGCGATGCGAACATTGCGGATTACCGGATGCGCGGCGCGCGCGACGTGATCAAGATCCAAACCGCGTATGAGCCGACTATCCATTTTCCACCGCCCGCGGGATGGAGCGATGCTGACCGGGATCGCGGAGTGTCGTTTATTGGCACGCCATACGACCAGCGCGGTGAGTTCCTGACGCGGCTATGGCAGGAGTTTGGCCTGCCGGTGACCGTGTCGGGCGGCCTGGTGTGGAAGCGGCGCCTGTCTGCCCAGGCGGTTGCGGGGATGTACCGCGGCAATGGGGAGCTGTTCCGCGCTGAATACAGGGAGGGAATCTGGAAGTCGAAGATCAACTTGAGCCTTCTGACCCATTCCAACCAGGATGAGTTCGCGCACAAGAGCTTCGAGATTGCCGGCTGCGGCGGCTTTTTAATGGTCGAACGATGCGAAGGCCATCTCAGCCGTTTCGTCGAGGACAAGGAGGCCGTCTTCTTCTCCACCGTGGAGGAGTGCATCCGCAAGATCGCGCTCTATCTGCCCGATGAAGCCGCCCGCGAGCGCATCGCCCGCGCTGGTCGCCAGCGTGCCGAACGCTCGGGCTATCACAACGACCACCAACTCCGCCTCATCCTCGACCGCCTGCAAAGCCTGAGAGACGCGCAGCCAACAACCAACAACTGACAACCAGCTACGCCACGAACCCCGGAGCAACCTCCGCCAGCGCCTGCCGCAGTCCGCAGACGTCCTCCTCGAAGCTCCAGCTCTGGATGCGCTCGAAGGCGCGTTGCCCCATCGCCTCGGCCACGCCCGGCTCCAGCACGCGCTCCAG
>PLUT01000331.1 GCA_003162875.1 Granulicella sp. | reverse complement strand
TGTCCTGCTATGCTCGCCAGTGATGGCCGCCGCGACCAAGCACAGATTCCCCGTCCCCTCCGTCGCCGGAGCCACCACGGCGCTGGTGCTGCTGACCGCGCTGAACTTCGTCAACTACATCGACCGCTACATCCTGCCCGGAGTACAAGAACAGGTGAAGGGCGAGTTCCACGTTAGCGACGCGGCGTTGGGCTCGCTGACTTTCTGGTTTTTCCTCACTTATATGTGTGCGGCGCCGGCCACCGGCTGGCTGGGCGACCGATTTCCGCGCAAGCCGCTGATTGTGGGCTGCGCGCTGCTGATTTCCGCGATCAACGTACTCACCGGCCTGGTCCACCAATTCGACTCGCTGCTGCTGCGCCACGCTGTGCTGGGGATCGGCGAGGCCAGTTTTGGCATTTACGCGCCGGCGCTGCTCGCCGACTATTATCCGGAGCGAGACCGCAACCGTGTGCTGACCATCTTCTACACGGCCATCCCCGTGGGCGCGGCGCTGGGCTACCTGGTTGGCGAGCTGGTGGGCGCGCGCTTTGGCTGGAGGATGCCGTTTTATGTTTCGGCTGTTCCGGGGTTTCTGATTGCGGCGCTCATCTTTCTTCTGATGAAGGAGCCAAGCCGGGGCGCAAGCGACACCGGTCGCGCCAGACTGCTCGACAGCTCGCCTGAAGGCAACCTCGCGAGTCTACGGAATCCGGTCCTTCGCGTGCTGGACTTTGTTAAACACGCCTACGTGTCGCTGGGTCGCAATCCACCGTATCTTTACGCGACGCTGGGGATGGCGGCGATCACGTTTTCGTTGGGTGGAATTTCGGCGTGGATGCCGANNGCGGGACTGGGCGGGACGGTGATCGGGGGATGGGTGGCGCAGCGCTGGCTGCGGACGAACGGCCGCGCGCTGTACCTTGTTTCTGCATGGTCGGCGCTGCTGACGGTGCCGTTCGGCGTGCTGTGCTTCTTTGGGCCGCGGGCGACCATGCTGCCGGCGCTGGGCATTGCCATGTTCTGCATCTTCACGGGAATGGGCGGCCCGTTGAACGCGGCCATCGTCAACTCCGTCCCCGCGCCGGTGCGCGCCACAGCCATTGCGATGGAGCTGTTCCTGATTCATGCGCTGGGGGATACGCCATCGCCGCGCCTGATTGGCATGGTGAGCGACCACAGCACGCTGGCGACGGGGTTGGGATTGACGCTGGTGACCATGTTGATTGCGACCGTGCTGCTGTTTCTGGGGGCCAGGACGATGCCGAGGATGCCGGCAAGCTGACCCAGCTTTCCACGGCGGCCAGGGAAGTGAGACCCTATCGGTTCATGCATTTCCTGCACGTTGCCCTGCCCACTACCGCCTGGCTGATCGCGTTTGCGTGGCTCTACAAGCTGGCGGAGGCCGNNACGAGGCCTGCGCAGCCTGCCCAACCTGCTGTCGCACGCGTATGACTCGGCAGCGCAGCGCGGTCCGTCGGTGGCGGTCGTGGTGCCGGCGCGGGATGAGGCGGCCGGTGTCGCCGCGTGCGTGGAATCGCTGATCGGGCAGGACTACGAGAAGGTGTGGATTGTCGGCGTAGACGATCGTTCCACCGACCGGACCGGGGCGATCATGGATGCGCTGGCCCAGGCCCACGGCGCGCGGTTCGAGGCGATACACATTGCGAGCCTTCCGGCCGGCTGGCTGGGCAAGACGAACGCCATGGCGGTTGCGGCAAGACATGCCATCGCAACGCGCAATCCCGATTGGCTGCTCTTTACCGACGCGGACGTGGTCTTCCAGCCGGACGCGCTCCGGCGCTCGCTGGCAGACGCGACGGCGAGCCGGGCCGACCACTTTATTGTGCTGCCCACCACCCTGGCGAAGACCGTGGGAGAGGCCCTGCTGCTGGCGTATCTGCAGGTAATTGGCATGTGGGCCGTCCGGCCATGGCGGGTGACCGACCCCAGGGCGATACGCGACGCCATCGGAGTGGGGGCGTTCAACCTGGTGCGCAGTACGGCGTATCAGCGGCTAGGCGGCTTCGACACCATGCCGATGGAGATTCTCGAAGACCTGACGCTGGGCCGCAGGGTGAAACGCGCGGGTCTGCGCCAGCGCATGGCGATCGCGCCGGGAATGATTTCGCTGCACTGGGCCGCCGGGTTGCGGGGCATTGTTGGCGGACTGGCCAAAAATGCGTTTGCCGCCTTCGGCTTCAATGCGGCGCTGCTGGTGTCCGCGGCAGCAGGCATGATCGCGCTGTGCCTTGCGCCGGTGGCCTTCGTGACGATCGCGGGGACGCGGCTGCCGGCGGCGATCGCTCTGGCGTCGGTGGCCGGGCTGTATGTGCTCACTCGCCGCTCGACCCGCATCTCGCCTGTGTATGCGGCGCTGTTTCCGGTGGGCGCGGCCGTAGCGGTGTACGCTATGTTGCGCTCGATGCGCATCACTCTGCGCGACGGCGGAGTAACCTGGCGCGGCACTTTCTACCCGTTGGCGGACCTACGCCGCAACGCGGACAAAAACGCGAAATAGTCCATGAAATGGAGCTCTGAGAGACCTGAGATACTATGGAGAGAGCTTCGTTTGTTGTCTGCTGGACGAGCAAATTCCAGGGAGATCCCTGCAACTAAATGCAGGGGTAGTTTCGTCAACCTCCAGTAGCCACTGATTTCGTCGGAACGCCCTCGGCCCCGGCATATCTGGACAGGAGAAAGCATTGCAGCCTGATTCAAATCAACCTCCGACGGTCGGGTCCGATCGTCCGCTCGCCCCCTCGATGGAAGAACCGGAAAAGCCTAGGCATAAAGGAGTTCGGGCAATTGTCTGGATTGGGGTGCTGGTTTTCTTCGTAATCGGGTTCATTCTTGTCCTGCGCCACAGCTCAACGAGTACTGCTACTGCGACTGCGACACCAGCCGCCGGCGGCAAGCGCGGCGCTGGCGGAGCGGGGGGTGTCGCTGTCACATCGGCAACCGCGCAGAAGGGCAACATTGGCGTGTACGTGGATTCGATCGGAACGGTTACCCCGGTGTACACGTCGTCCATCACTAGCCAGGTGAATGGGATCGTGACCGTGGTGCACTTTACCGAAGGCCAGATGGTGAACAAGGGCGCCGCTTTGATCGACATTGACCCGCGCCCGTACCAGGCAACGCTGCTGCAGTCGCAGGGCATCCTGGACCGGGACCAGGGATCGTTGGACATGGCGAAGATGGACCTGGCGCGCTACCAGGCGGCGTGGGCCCGCAACGCCATCCCCAAGCAGACGTTGGATGACCAGGAAAAGCAGGTCCAGCAGATCGAAGGGACGGTGAAGAACGACCAGGGCACGGTGCAATACGACCAGATCCAGGTTGAGTTCTGCCACGTTGTGGCGCCGATTTCGGGCCGGGTCGGGTTGCGCCTGGTTGATCCGGGCAACGTGGTTCAGGCCGGCGGAAGCACAGTTCTGGCCGTAATCACGCAGATCCAGCCGATCACGGTGGTCTTCACGGTTGCGGAGGACAGCCTGGGGCAGATTCAGCCTCGGCTTGCCAAGAGAGCGAAACTTCCGGTCGATGCGTTGGACCGGAGCGACAAGACGAAGCTCGAAACGGGCACGCTGCTGACGCTGGACAACCAGATCGATACCACGACGGGGACAGTGAAGGCGCGCGCCCAGTTCCAGAACAAGAATTCCTTGCTGTTTCCCAATCAGTTCGTGAACACCCGTCTGCTGGTAAATACGCTGGTGGGCGCGACCCTGATTCCGACCGCGGCAGTGCAACAGAACGGCACAGCGTCATACGTGTACGTGCTGAAGAATAACGCGGCCCACCTGATGCCGATCACGGTGGGCGTGACCGATGGACAGACGGCGCAAGTCACGGGAATCAATCCCGGGGATGTTCTGGCAACTAGCAGCTTCGACAAGCTCCAGGACGGCACCGCCATCACTATTTCCAACCGGCCAATACCGGCCAACCCCAGTGGGAGCAATACTCCTTGAGTCCGTCGCGTCCCTTTATTCTGCGTCCGGTTGCGACCTCGCTGCTGATGGCGGCAATCATGTTGGTGGGCATTGTTGCGTATTTCCAGCTGCCTGTCTCCGCGCTGCCCGAGGTTGACTATCCGACCATACAGATACTGACGTTTTACCCGGGGGCAAGTCCGGACGTAATGGCGACCACGGTGACGGCCCCGCTGGAACGTCAGTGCGGCGAGTTGCAAGGCTTGAGCCAGATGACGTCGACCAGTTCGGGGGGCAACTCGGTCATCGTGCTGCAGTTCAACCTGAGCCTGAATATCGACATTGCCGAAGAGGAAGTGCAGTCGGCGATCAATGCGGCGCAGAGTTTCCTACCCGCGAATCTGCCGGCGCCGCCAATCTACAGCAAGACCAATCCGGCAGACGCACCGGTATTGACGCTGGCGGTCACGTCGAACACCACGCCGCTCTCCCAGGTGGAGGACCTGGTCGACACGCGGCTGGCGCCCAAGATCTCGCAGCTTAATGGTGTGGGGCTGGTAAGCATCAGCGGCGGACAGAAGCCGGCGGTGCGCATCCAGGCAAACCCGACGACGCTGGCCTCCTACGGCATCGACCTGGAAAACCTGCGCACGGCAGTCAGCAATGCCAGCGTCAACGCGGCCAAAGGCAACTTCGACGGGCCAAATCAGGACTATCAGATCGACTCCAACGACCAACTGGTGACCAGCACCGATTACAAGCAGGTGGTGGTGGCCTACCGGGATGGCGCTCCGGTAATGCTGACCGATGTCGCCAGGATCGTGGACGGGGTGGAGAACACGACGCAGGCGGCCTGGATGAACCAGACGCCGGCGATCATCCTGAACGTGCAGCGGCAGCCCGGCGCAAACACCATCACGGTGGTTCAGAGCATCAAGAATCTGATGCCGCAACTGGAGGCGAATCTTCCCCAGGGCATCCAGGTGACGACGCTCACCGACATGACGACGTCCATTCAGAGCTCAGTCAGAGACGTCGAGTATGAGCTGCTTTTGACGGTCTTCCTGGTGGTGCTGGTGATGTTTCTGTTTCTGCGAAGCGTCTATGCCACCATCATTCCCAGCGTGGCCGTGCCGCTGTCGCTGGTGGGCACGTTCGGCGCAATGTACCTGCTGGGATACAGCCTGGACAACCTGTCGCTGATGGCGCTGACCATTTCGACAGGCTTTGTGGTCGACGACGCCATTGTGATGGTGGAGAACATCTCGCGCTATGTGGAACACGGCGACTCGCCCATGCAGGCGGCGCTGAAGGGAGCCGAACAGATCGGCTTCACCATCNNTCACCATCATGTCGCTGACGGTATCGCTGATAGCGGTGCTGATTCCGCTGTTGTTTATGGGCGATGTGGTGGGGCGGCTGTTCCGCGAGTTCGCGGTGACGCTGGCGGTGACCATTATCATCTCCGCGGTGGTGTCGCTGACGCTGACGCCGATGATGGCCGCGCGCATTTTGAGACACGATCCGGTGGCACAGGAGAAGCCCTTCTACAAGGCCTCCGAACGCGCCTTCAACGCAATGATTGCGTTCTATGGCAGGACCCTGAAGTTCGTCCTGCGCTACCAGACCATCACCCTCCTGGTCGCGGTGGGCACCCTGGCTCTGACCGTTTTCCAATACATCGTGATTCCCAAAGGCTTCTTCCCGGTGCAGGATACGGGTGTGATTCAGGGCATTTCGCAGGCGCCGCAGACCATTGGCTCGAAGGGTATGGCGCAAAAACAACAGGACCTGGCGAAGGTGATCCTGGCCGACCGCGCGGTGGACACTATTTCCTCCTTTATCGGCGCGGATGGGACGAATACCACCACCAACAGCGGCAGGATGTCGATCAACCTGAAGCCGCTCAACCAGCGCGATCTGAGCGCCGCCGACGTGATCCGCAGACTGGAGCCGAAGATTGCCCAGGTCGAGGGCATTCAAATGTACATGCAGCCGGTACAGAACATCACGGTCGACGACCGGGTGAGCCGGACGCAGTACCAGTACACGCTGGAGGACCCGGACCAGAACGAGCTGAATGACTGGACCGGCCGTTTTGTGACTAAGCTGAAGCAGTTGCCGGAACTGGAGGACGTGGCCACCGACCAGCAGCCGGGCGGGCTTGCCGTATCCCTTGTGATCGACCGGGTGACGGCTTCGCGCCTGGGTATCGCTCCCACCACCATCGACAACACGCTGTACGACGCGTTTGGCCAGCGGCAAATCAATACCATGTATACGCAACTGAATCAGTACCACGTGATTCTGGAAGCGCAGTCGCAGTTTCAGCTCGACCCCAACAAGCTGAACCACATTTACGTCCAGGCAAACGCCGCCACCGGTACCATCGGGGCGGGCGCGTCAACCTCGTCGGGAAGAGGCTCTACCTCAGCCGGGTCGAATGCGCTTACGGCGGGCGCGCTGTACACGCCCGCGGCCAACTCGCTGGCGCCGGCGACCCGCATTCTGACCGCGGGAACCACGGCGGGGGGCGTGAACTCCGCGGGCGCCACCAGTGGGACTCCCAGCAATGCCATACCGCTGAGCGCGTTCTCGCACTTCGAGACCATCACCGAACCGCTCTCGATCACGCGCCAGGGACAGTTCCCAGCCATAACCGTGTCCTTTAACTTGGCACCGAATGCCTCGCTGGGCAGCGCCATCACAACCGTTACCAATCTGCAGAAGGGCATGAATATGCCCGCCAGCCTGCAGGCCGACTTTCAGGGCACCGCCGCATCGTTCCGGAACTCTCTGTCGAATGAGCCGCTGCTGATTCTGGCCGCATTGGTGACGGTTTACATCGTGCTGGGTGTGCTGTACGAGAGCTTCGTCCATCCAATTACGATTCTGTCGACTCTGCCGTCCGCCGGCGTGGGCGCATTCCTGGCGCTGATTTTGTTCAAGCAGGACCTGAGCATTGTCGCCATTATCGGCCTGGTGCTGCTGATCGGAATCGTGGAGAAGAATGGAATCATGATGGTGGATTTCGCGCTGGAATTGCAGCGCCAGCACGGCAAGAACTCGACCGACGCGATCTATGAGGCTTGCCTGCTTCGCTTCCGTCCTATCATGATGACCACGATGGCTGCGCTGCTCGGTGGCCTTCCGCTGGCGTTCGGGACGGGCATGGGATCGGAACTGCGCCGGCCGCTGGGCATTGTCATGGTCGGCGGGCTGCTGGTCAGCCAGGTGCTGACGCTGTATACCACCCCGGTGATTTACATCTTCTTCGACAACCTGGCGCATCGGTTCTCGCGCGGACCGGTTCGGCCAGCCGACGGCAATGAGCTGCAACCGGCGGGGCATCCATGAACATATCCGCGCCATTCATCCATCGTCCGGTAGCGACCACGCTGCTGACCGGTGCGATTGCGATAGCCGGATTGATTGCGTTTCAGGTGCTTCCCGTAGCGCCGCTGCCCCAGGTGGATTTTCCGACAATTTCAGTCGGCGCGGGACTTCCAGGGGCCAGCGCACAGATCATGGCGTCTTCGGTGGCCACACCGCTGGAACGGCAACTCGGGCACATTGCCGGAGTCACCGAGATGACGTCGTCCAGCGGACTGGGCTCAACCTCGATCACCATCCAGTTCGACCTGAGCCGCGATATCGACGGGGCGGCTCGCGACGTGGAAGCGGCCATCAATGCGGCGCGGACATATCTGCCTGCCAATCTTCCTGGCAACCCGACCTATCGCAAGGTCAATCCGGCCGACGCTCCGATCATGCTGCTTGCTCTGACCTCCGATGTCTATGGCCCGGACAAGATGTACGACGTGGCCTCCACCATCATGGTGCAAAAGATCTCGCAGATCCAGGGCGTGGGGCAGGTGAATGCGGGAGGGGGCGCGCTGCCTTCGGTCCGCGTAGAGGTGAATCCCACCAAACTGGCCAGCTACGGGCTGACCATGGCGAATCTCCAGTCGGTGCTGAGCCTGCAGAACACCAATCTTGCCCGGGGGCAGATTACCGATGGAAACGTAAGCGCGGACGTCGTGGTCAACGGCCAGATATCCCAGGCCGTCGACTATCAACCGCTCATCGTCGGCTATAAGAACGGCGCCTCGGTACGCCTGTCCGATGTGGCTGACGTGATCGACTCGGTGGCGAATGTCCGAACCGGCGGCTACCTGAACGGCAAGCGCGCGGTGATGCTGATCATCTCCCGCCAACCCGGCGCCAACATTATCGACACCGTCGATCGTATCTACGCCCAGCTCCCATCTTTGAAGGCGGCCATTCCGAACGGCATCGAAGTGACAACGGTCATGGATCGCACCACGACCATTCGGGCATCCGTAACTACCGTCGAACGCACGCTGCTGGTCTCGATCGGGCTGGTCATCCTGGTGGTGTTTGCGTTTCTGCGCAGCCCGCGGGCAACGCTGATTCCCGCGGTCGCGGTGCCAACGTCGCTGATCGGCACGTTTGCGGTGATGTACGCATTCGGCTACACCCTGGACAACCTCTCGCTGATGGCGCTGACCGTCTCCACCGGGTTTGTGGTGGACGATGCAATCGTGGTGATGGAGAACATCACCCGTCACGTCGAAGACGGGATGGAGCCGTTCGCGGCTTCGCTGCGCGGGGCCAAGGAGATTGGCTTTACCGTGATGACCATCAGCATCTCGCTGATATCGGTCTTTATTCCGTTGCTGTTGATGGGGGGAATCATAGGACGGCTGTTCCGCGAATTCGCAGTCACGCTGTCCGCTGCGATCGTAGTGTCCATGTGCATTTCGCTGACGACAACACCCATGATGTGCGCCTACCTGATGAAGAGCGAGCGAGCCAGGAAGCATGGGCGGCTCTATGATCTGTCGGAGAGAAACTTTCAGTGGGTGCTGGGGGTTTACCGCAAGAGCCTGAGCTGGACCCTGGAGAATCCGGGCCTGGTTCTAACCGTCCTGATGCTGACCATCGCGCTGAATGTAGTCACGGGATACAAGATTCCCAAGGGCTTATTTCCGCAGCAGGACACCGGCCAACTGCAAGGCGCGATGCGCGGCCCCCAGGACGCCTCGTTCCCGGATCTGAACGCCAGCCTGTTGCAGGCTGAACGCGTTGTCAAGCGCGATCCGGCGGTTCAGAATGTGATGGGATTTACCGGGGGCGGAGGCGCGACAAACACCGGAAACCTGTTTGTCATCCTGAAGCCGCTCAACCAGAGGCCGCCAAACTCGAGCGCCGCCCAGGTCATCAATCGGCTGCGTCCGGGTCTAAGCCGGATCACCACCGCGTCAACCTTCCTGCAGGCAGCGCAGGACCTGAGAATTGGCGGACGCGGCGGCAACGCCATGTACCAGTACACCATCCAGGCAGACAACGTGGACGACCTGCAGACCTGGGGGCCGAAGCTGCTGGCGGCGATGACGAAGCTTCCGGGATTCCAGGACGTCAGCTCCGACCAGCAGAATGGCGGGCTGGACCAGATGCTGACCTACGACCGCGTCAAGGCGGCGCGGCTGGGGCAGACCGCCAGTTCGCTGGACTCCGCGCTCTACGCGGATTTTGGCCAATCGGAAGTGTCGCTCATCTACACCCAGTTGAATCAGTATTACGTTGTGCTGGAAGTCGCGCCGCAATACTGGGCGACTCCCGACAGCCTGAAGGATGTGTACATCCACCCGTCTCCGGCCAATCCGACGGTTACTGGAAACACCCCGTTGCTTTCCATGGCCAAGGTCCAGGCCAGCACCACGCCGCTGCAGTTGAATCACACCAGCCTGTTTCCTTCGGTCACGGTTTCGTTCAACCTGGCGCCGGGCATGGCGCTTAGCGACGCCACCCTGGCGATCGACCAGATGCAACAACAGCTTGGCACTCCCGCGACCGTGCGCGGATTTTTTGCGGGAACCCTGCTGGCGTATCAACAGTCGCTTAGCAGCGAACTGGTCCTGGCGCTTACTGCCGTGCTGGCCGTCTATATCGTGCTGGGAATTCTGTACGAGAGTCTGGTGCATCCGCTCACCATCATCTCCACGCTGCCGTCGGCGAGCGTGGGCGCGATGCTCGCCCTGATGATGTTCAAGCAGGACCTGAATATCATCTCGATCATCGGTATTGTTCTGCTGATCGGCATCGTGAAGAAGAACGCCATTATGATGGTCGACTTTGCGCTGCAGGCGGAGCGCGAGGGTGGCATGAACACCCACGACGCGATCTTCGAGGCATGCATGCTGCGCTTCCGGCCTATCATGATGACGACTGCGGCGGCACTGTTCGGAGCACTCCCGCTGGCCTTTGGAACCGGGACAGGATCGGAACTGCGCCGGCCGCTGGGCATCACCATCGTCGGCGGATTGGTGGTCAGCCAGATGCTGACGCTCTACACCACGCCGGTGGTCTATCTTGCGCTCGATAGGTTGCGCCTGCGTGTGATGGGAGAGAAACGCGACACCTACAACCCCGGCGGCGGACCGATTCCGGCCGCGGCGGATTAAAATTGATGAACCCAGGAATGTACCGACTATGACCACCTTCCGTCTCCACTCTGGAACCACTGCCACGCTGGCCGCCCTGCTGCTGACCGGCTGCATGGTCGGGCCCAAGTACCAGAAACCGCCCGCGATCGCGCAGGCCCCTCCGGCCGCGTACAAGGAGTCGCCCACTCCTGCCGACGCGGGCACGTGGAAAGTGGCGCAGCCGCAGGACGCGGTGTTGCATGGCAACTGGTGGGAGATCTACAGCGATCCAGAATTGAATCAGCTGGAAGAGAAGCTAAACATCGATAACCAGAACATCAAGGTGTATTTTGCCAACTTCATGGAGGCGCGGACGCTGATTGCGCAGGCGCGGTCGCAGCTGTATCCCACGGTGACAACCGGACCTTCCTATTCGCGTACGCAGACCTCGGGACATGTTGGAAGCGCGGCGCCATCGGCGGCCATTGGAAAGCAGGCGAACCTGTTCCAACTGCCGGTGGATGCCTCCTGGGCGCCGGATTTGTGGGGCAAGGTACGCAATCAGATTCGGGAAGCGCAGTACAACGCGCAGATGAGTGCAGCCGACCTGGAAAATGTGAAGCTAAGCGAGCAGACCAGCCTGGCGATCTATTTCTTCGAGATCCGGGGGCAAGATGCCCTGCAGGCGATCTATAGCCAGACCGTGGCCGACGATCAGAAGTCGCTTGACTATACCCGGGCGCAGTATGAAACCGGGGTTGGCACCGAGATATCGGTGGTCGAGGCGGAGAACACGCTGGAGAATGCGCAGGCCGCCCTGACTAACCTGGGCGTGGCGCGCGCGCAATACGAACACGCGATCGCGGTGCTGATCGGGACCGACCCCTCTTCGTTCTCCATTCCGGTAAAGCCGCTGAATGCAACCCCGCCGGCGGTGCCGATCGGTGTGCCCTCGCAGTTGCTGGAGCGCCGGCCGGACATTGCCACCTCGGAGCGTGCGATGGCCGCAGCCAATGCGCAGATCGGGATTGCGACCGCGGCCTACTACCCGACCTTGACCCTGAGCGCGGACGGCGGGTTTGAAAGCTCGGTGTTTGGGCATCTGCTGGATTGGTCGAGCCGCTTCTGGTCGGTCGGCCCTTCGGTCTCGGAGACTATTTTCGATGCGGGATTGCGGCGGGCCGAGGTCAACCAGTACATCCAGGTCTATAACGCGGATGTGGCTACGTATCGCCAGACCGTGCTGACGGCGTTTCAGCAGGTGGAGGACTATCTCGCCGCAGTGCGCATCCTGTCGAACCAGTTGCAGCAGCAGCAGGCGGCAACCGACTCGGCGGAGCGATTTGTCGATCTGGAGACGGCGCGCTACCAGACCGGTATCGACCCGTATATCGATCTGGTCACGGCCCAGGAGACGCTGCTGAGCGATCGGCAGACGCTGGCGAACCTGCACACGCAGGAGATGACGGCTTCGGTCTCGCTGATCGAAGCGCTGGGCGGAGGATGGGACAGCACCCAGCTGCCCACACCGGCACAGGTCTCGCAGAAACTCATTCCGGCGCGGGCCACCATCCAGAAATAAGCGCGACCGGCATTGCGGCGACCGCAGGCCGGCAGGGAAGTGCCAGCCGTCGCAGCCAGTGCGCCGGAACGGCTGCGTCCAACGCCGGAAGCCGCTGAGGGCAATGCGCGTGGCTAGATATCCACAAAATTAAGGCCCATATGACACTAAAGTGTTAGATGGCGATGCCGATGGAGAATGGGAGAGCAGACTCCCCTGACGGGATTGGATCTGCGGGGCAGCTTCAAAAAAAGAGGTGCCCGTGATCGGGCCGGCTGCCCGGGTAAGCCGCGAAACAAACGCCGAAGAGGGAAGTGGTGGCGATGGCAATCATGGAGCAAATTGGGTCATACAGTCTCGCGCGAACCAGCAAACCGCAGTTGAATGCGAACCCGGACGCGATGGCACAAGTCCTATCGAGAGGCTCGGTACGGGGCACCAGGGTGTGGGCCTTGCGCAGGATGATCGCGGCGGGGACATACCGCGTCTCGTCCTCAGACTTGGCGGCAAAACTGCTCCAGGTGATGCAGGAGCAGCGCAGCGGACAGGGCCGCTGGATGCAGACCTGACGCCAAACATCTGGCAGCGACATGCAGGATGGACTATGTGTATTTACAGGTACTTGCCACATCGTCCGCCAAGTTGCGCATCCATAGTACCGCTGAACATGCAGAATCAGAACAAGTTATGAATGGCGGAGAGACAGAGATTCGAACTCTGGATACCTTGCGGTATACACGCTTTCCAAGCGTGCGCCTTAAGCCACTCGGCCATCTCTCCGCGGTAGTGCGGATTGTATGAATCTATCACACCGTGCGCGCCTAGCCGCCATGGCCGCGCCTGCATTCCGGGCCACCTGGCTCTCTTAGAGTTATGAATCCAACACCGCGGCACCGAAGTGTCTCGGAGACGCAAGATTCATCAGGGTATGAGCCGGGCTGCTGCAAGTTTGCGATGCCATTGCAAGTTTGCGATGCCATTCAGGCAGCCATGCTAGCGCACGGCAATAGCTTAGACGGAAGAACAAGCTCCGATGGCGTATGCAGGCGGAGCGGCAGATTTATCCGAGCCGTCTAGGTCATAAAGGTAACGTCTGATAACAGATATTATGTATAGTCAGCGCTGTAGGCGCTCTTTAGAAATGTCATGGT
>PLUT01000031.1 GCA_003162875.1 Granulicella sp. | reverse complement strand
GGGATTCTGAAGGAGGCGTCCAGATTAGACTAAGCGATGAAACAGACGGCCGGACCGGTGAGTTTCGGGAGCCTGTATCCATCCAGGCAGCCGACGGCTGCCGCTTCGGAGCCTCTATTCCAATCATTCACCTGCGCCCTCTTCGAGTCAGGTTCTTAGGGGTTGGCACGTGTGCCTCCTTCCTGGGTGTTGGGTTGTGTTGTTGGAAACTAGCAGACGTGTTCGGTTTGGGCCGACATTACCTGAGCGTTCAGGTACAGCATTTTCTTAGCACAAGCCCTGCAGAAGACGACATGGCGATTCCGCTCCAAAATACAACTGCGAATATCCGTGGCACAAGAAANNAGACATTCCAATTCGCGCGCCTCCAGCGGAACTCCCAGAGTGGTGAACAGCCTCACAAAGTCGGCCTTCCGCACGGCGACCATATCAGGCAGACTAATCTGGCGGCGATAGGGAACCCAAATCTTGGACTCTCGGAGCACCATTGAAGCTGGATGGTCGACGCTATTGAGTGCAATGTAGCGGAGGTTTGCTTCTCGATCGCCCACGACAAAGTCAATGTCGCAGAACGAGGTGGCAGTGAGCGTGGCGACTTTGCTGATCGCCGCGCTGTCGGCTTGTTTCAAGGCCTTCGGTACGGGCGGGATAATCCAGAGGGCTGGACCGCCGACGCCCAACTCGGCCAAGGTAGACGGAACCGGAGGAAGGGAAGCACTGGTGGCAGGGTTCATATAGCTCAGCGATGAATCCGCGTAGTAGGCAATCGGATCGCAGAGCGAGCCAAAATCATCGGTGACGGAATCGTCTTCCGTAACCAGGAGTTCAAAGATCTTGGGTCCGACGTGCAACTTCTCCATCGCGGTCCGGAGCGAGTCGATTCTGTACTGCTCAACTGCGTCGGCCAGTGTGTCTGGAACCTGGTACATTCCAAAATGCTCCACGAATGGTATTGTTGCGTCGTATTGAATCATGGTGTGGCCAACTCTTCTTCTTGTGGGGTAATAGACATTGACATCTGCTCACCAAACAAGCCGCTGATCGCAGCCTTGAGCTCGGCGGCAATCTCGGCCTGGGTGGAAGTGTCATACTTTGACTTGCCGCTTGCGTCAGCGTGGAGGGCATCGGCTTCTCCGAGGCTTAGAACCTCGGTAAATGTTCGGCGCGCATAGACCTTGTTGAGCCGCTTGACGTCATAATTCACGTTGACTGCGACTGGAATAATCTCGTGGATCACTGTTGTGGGGGTGCCGTCTGGTGTCTCGGCGCCCTGCCTGTGAATTCTCGCTACGGTTTGCCGGTGGCCTGAGTCGTGCCAGGGAATTCCGAGGGTCACAAGCGCGTTTGAAACTTTCTGCGATCCGTCGACACCAACGGACCAACTCGAACTGGCTATCAGGCTCGAATCCTTCTGTGTGAGGTATTGGCCCAGTTGCGCATCATCGCTATCGCCGGTGCAACGGAGGTACTGGATCTTGCGGCTATTGAGAAATTCCGCGATCACGGCAGTTGGGCCATCGACAAAATAGGTGAAGAATATTGGATTCACCGACTCCTGTAGCGGCTCGTAGTTCAGCTTGACCACGGGGAAGCGCTGGCGGTCCAAAGCAGAGAAGCCGGTGGCCGGATCATCTACAGCTTTCTTTGGTGAAGAGTTCGTGCCGCTCGTGGTTTGGCGCGCTGTTTCCGCTTTGGCGACTTTATCGGTCTCCAACTCAATCAACTCTGCGAGTTCGTAGATCGAAACACCACTATCGACACAGCTAGCCTCGCTTGCCGGAAGAGGCACCCTTTCCGTATTGATTACGGCTTTGCCATAGAGGCTGTAGATATTCTGAAGTGCGTAGTCCATGCGAATTACTTCTTTTTCGAGCGTGGACATTTCTGAAGCGTTGAGAGCGGCGGCGATCTTCGGGGGAACCTTGAACGGATAGATAAACCGGCGCAGCTCCGGAAGCCCGTAGTTCAGGAACTGGAATCCGTTCCGCTGCAGTTGACCGCGGAGGCGGAGCGCATTCAACTCGCTCATATCCTTATCAAACTCACCAACCACCACGCCGATCAATTCGAAGAGGGCTTGCCCTTCGCGTGCGTCGACGCGCACCGGGGTTCCTGTCAGAACGATAATTCGGGTTTCCGGTTCCAATTGATCGAGGAGGTATCGCAGGCCCTCCATTCTGGGCTTGTACTTCGCGTCGTTCGCCTGCTCTCCTAGTTCCGGATCAATGAGGTTGCATGAGACCAGGAGGTGACCTTCGTCGAAGACGATCAGCCCTGGATGATGAGACATGAGTGCGTCTATCATCCGGCGAGTCTTGGCGCCCTGCTGCAGTTTCTCGCTGTTGCAGACAAAGTAATGGTGTCTACCGGGCGTGAGGACAGCCGGGACGCCGTTGTCCGAGTAGTGAATTACCGCGTGCGGATCTTCCGTGCGCAACTCAAACGCCAACTGGGGATTCTTGTCGTTGGTGATTTTCTTTGGCGAGAAGATGATTGTGAATCCAATGTCAAACACGGCGACGATTGCAGGCACCGTTCGCGTCTTGCCGAGGCCAGCGGAGGACCAGTTGATAAAACGCCGGTGCTCGTGCGAATACCAAAGGGAGTATGCCTGCATCCAATTCCTGCCGTTAATATGGAAGGCGGCTGCGCCGTCATACTGGCGTGGAAACTCGGTGACGAGCTGAGGCTTTTTGTCGACGAGTTTGTCCAGAATAGTTGTCCGGACACACTCAAAACCGTTGCCCTCGACCGCATCTTGCCTATCTAAAATCTCCCAAGCGTTGCAATAGAAGCCAGTGATGATCTCTTGCTGAAGCTCAAGGCTGTTGGGAAGCCACTTTGTAACCGTGTTGACCAGCACGCTGGCCTTCTGCGCGAGGGTCAGACTCTGCGGAATCTGGGGTTTAGGCTCGGCGCCGACGGCACCTGCTCCCCCACCTTCGAGTGTTGGCGATCTTGGAGCGGATTCCCCCCGCGAATCACGAGAGAGAGACTCTGCAATGCGGCCGATATTAGCAGGGATGTCCTTTGCATAATGGCAGCCGTCGCAAACAGCATGCAACTCGCCAAGAATATCCTCGACACGGTCCGCAAACGATTCCCGGGCGAAGAGTAGACCTCCTCGCGCTTCAGTTGCGTCTCTGGTGACCGCTAATCAGTGGTGCTGTGTGATGTGAAGCGAGTTGGGGTACCCGGCAGAGACAGGATAGAGGAAGCATCCCTCAAAATGGCCATTTCGCACTGTTCGATGCGACGAACCCGGTGAACTCGGTCAAAACGCTACATTGCAGGCAGTGCGACCGCCAGTGGCAGACACGCACTAGCCGCATGGTTCACGCATTGGCGATTTTGCATCAATCGCAAATCACTCCTGGCGACATCGGCGTTTATGGGGACCAATCCAGCGAAACGCAGCCCAACTCAGTGTCAATGAGCGCATTGCCCTGATACCGTAGTACGCGACCCGGAAGTACATGGATTTCCTGGTTGGGCAAGACAATGGCCCCAGCCGAAATATAGGAACCGTTTGGCATCCCGATGCGCACGCTCGGATCAGATCAATAGATTGCTTTGTGGTGTCATGCATCTCTTCCGATCAGCAGGAGCGCCTAACGGTTACTGCACCTTCGGCAGACCGACTTTGCGAACCAATTCGGTGAAGCGGGGGTCGGGGCGTAGATGATCCATCCCAAAATCGGTGTTCAGTTGGCGGAGCTGATAGTCGTGCTCGCTATATGCTGTGTCTAGCCACTCGAATGCTTTATTTTTGTCTCCCAGGTCGGCATAAAAGCGAGCAATCTCGTACGGGGACGCATAACCGAAC
>PLUT01000045.1 GCA_003162875.1 Granulicella sp. | reverse complement strand
TGAAGTCTTTGGTGAGCGCGAGCGAGACACCCGGACCGCCGCGCGCAAACGAGGTGTAGGCAATCGCATACTGCTCCAACTCAGGGACGTACGTAATTCGCGGGTCTTCAATGCCCCATATCTCCTCGGGGAATTCACGCGGCTTCGCCATCAACGTGGGTTCGGGATCGATCCGCCATCCATCAATGCCATTCGCAGAACGAGCCGCACAGAGATGCGAGAGGCCGCGCCGGTCTTCGACCCGGCAAAGCAGCAATGTGTCTCCGTCGGCGAGCCGAGTTGCGCCGGCGTTGAACACGCTGTTGATGGGATATGGCCAGTCCTTGCGGCTGAGGAGGGGATTGGCCGGGTGACGAGCGAACAGCGGGCGCTCGGCGAGCAGATCCAAGCCTTCTTGTTCGATGTTGGCGTTTTCCGATGCAGCCAGCGGAGAGATTGAATTCAAACAGACACCCTCATTTCCAGGTTCAGTTGGCTTACGCTGGTCGCTTCTAAAGCTCGCATTTCGAGGAGCGCCATCAGGAACGAAAGGGTCGNNACCTGGAGATCGTTCTTGCCAAGAAACCATCGGAACGCGCTCCAGGCTTCGACCAGCCAGTGCTTCTCGCTGGTGAGGCGGTATGCCTGAAGACATGCGGAGATGGTGGCGCAAGCCTCAATGGGTTGCTGATCAAAACGGGCCTTTTCGCCATCCTCTGCGCAGAATCCCCGAGAACCGATGGGCACGAAGACGTCCGGGTCGTCTCGGTGTTGCTCGGCAACGAGCCACTTGAGTGTCTCACACCCAACGTCGATCATCCTCTGGTTCTCACTTCGCCAACCCGCGAGCATCAACGCCTGGGGCAGCCGGGCATTGGAGTAGGAGAAGCTCTTCTCAAACCACTGCCACGTCTTCGAGTGACTGCGTTCATAGATGTCCAATAACCGGTCCGCGAGCGCATTGCGGACACCCTGAATGACCCTGTCTCCCGGGAACCAGTCGAGGTATTCCTGCATGCCCAAAATGGAGAATGCCCAGGCACGAGGGCTTGTGAACGTCAACGCAGCAGGGAACGCGGCTTCAAAGAGCCTGCCGGCAGCGCCTCTCAGGCCTGCATCATCCGAATGGCCCAGCACCGTCCCCACAGCCCACAAGGCACGGCCATGGCTGTCTTCCGATCCAATATCTTCCTGCCAAGCGCGGTCGTAGCTGAGAAAGTTCCTAAACCTGCCGGCCTTGTCGTTGAAAGCAAACCATAGAAATGCCAGATACCGCCGGGACAGACTGGCATGCCAGTACTCCCTGGATATCGCCGATCCACTCGCCAGAGTTGTCACGATCAGTGCACGGGCGTTGTCATCTGCCGTATAGCCCTCAAGGCAGTTGGGCAGCGAGAATATGGCGTGCTGAAGAATGCCCGTGTCGTCTGTCATGCTGAGCAGGTGACCGGGGTTCAGCAAGGGCAGGCTATCGGCCGCTTCCAGCGCGGAGGTTTCCTGCAGGGTGGGCCGAGGCCTCGACATCCGCGCCACCCGGGCGCGCTGGAAGCTTTCCATATAAGCCCGCGCGGTCTTCGGCCAGGTGGTTCCGCGCGAATAAAGATAAGCGCGCTTGCGTATCGCATGACGCTCGGCATCGTCATCCAGAAGTCTGATTGCCGCCTCAGCGATCGCGGCGGGATTGTCAAATGGAACGATCACACCACGCCCATCGGCGAGGAGTTCCTTTGCATGCCAGTATGGCGTCGAGATAATCGCCTTGCCGGCGCCGAGTGCAATTGCCAGAGTGCCTGAGACGACTTGGGCCTCCTGGCGATACGGAGTGATGTAGATATCCGCCGCGCCGACATGCTCGATCATTTCCTCATTGCTGACAAAGCGGTTGTTGAATATGACGTTCGCAGACACGCCGCATTCGACGGCCAGCGCCTGCAACGATTCGCGATATCGTTCACCCTCGCGGCGGCGGATATGAGGATGGGTTGCACCCGACACGATATACACCAGGTTTGGGTGCGTCTTGATAATCATTGGGAGCGCGCGAATCGCATTCTCGATCCCCTTGTTCGGCGACAGTAAACCGAAGGTGAGCAGCACCGACTTTCCCTGAGTACCAAACATATCCTTGAAGTAATTTGGATCCATAAAAGGAAGGTCGGGCACGCCGTGGGGAATGAGATCGATCTTGCAGGCCGGGATGTCATACACCTCGCGCAATAGGCGAGCCGCATGTTCGCTCATGACAATCAACCGGTCCGAGAGGCGCGCGATCTCATCGAGCACCGCGCGCTGATGCACATCCGGCTCACGCAGCACCGTGTGAAGCGTCGTCACCAGTGGCATCTTCAACTTGCGCAGCAGCACCAGAATGTGACTGCCCGCTATCCCGCCGAAGATGCCGTATTCGTGCTGCAGGCAGACGAGGTCGTTGCCATTGAAGTTGAGGAATTCGGCTGCGCGCTCATAAGAAGCAACCTCCTCCTGGGTGATTTCGATCCGGACCCGTTCCGGATATTGATAGCTTGAGTCCGGATCATTCACCGGTATCGCGAACAGGCGGCTACTGCCGAACTCAGTCGCGACTGCGGTGCATAGATCGGTCGTGAAGGTGGCAATTCCGCACTGTCTGGGCAGGTAGTTGCCAACGAACGCGATGCGAGTGGGCAAAGGCAGAGGAGGGACATTCGACGCCCGACGCGGAGACCCCCCGGCGAGCGCACCCTCAGCCATGGCTTCGTGGTGAGGCATTTCTGGGAGGGACATCATGGATTCCTGCTTTCACGCGGGCGAGTCGTCGGGCTGCCACAATCATGGACCCCTGAGAGCAGATAGCGATGTACAGAATTGCTCACTGGCGGCACTATCCCAGTCACAGATCGGGTGAGCGGCACAGGAAAAGGATTCCGGCCTCCGCTCTATCGACCAGATCGCGGCTGCGCACTATCAATCAGATCCTCTAACCCCGTTGGGCCGAGAGCTCAACTGTCCTTCCTGTCAGCGCTCCGCTCGCGCGGGTCCAACCGTGGGCCCATTTCGTCCTCATGCAAATCGGAACTGCGCCGATACATAAGTCAAGTCGATGGGATCGAAGATGCTTGCCGGGACTCTCCTCCTCTCTGGCAGGTACGGACAGGTCTGTGTTCGGTGCGAACCCTATCTCGAGACGGGAGTATCATGATCCACTCCGATGAACACCAGCCCACCCAGCGACCGGAAACGGACCCTCGTCTACATCCCCATCATTCACACCGCGGCGGACATGGGAACACTGGCACCTTCCATACGAGGGAAGAAATTGTCCATGCTGGGACGGCAGGGATTGGCGCGCAATGCGGCCATGGTGGAGAAGATGTGGCAGGAAATCGAAGGCGTGGCCTCGCGCCTGCCGGTGGCCCCGGGCACCGTGCGCATCTATCAGGACGGATTGCCGATTTGCCGGCACGAGCAGGAAATTGTGTCGGAGCTGGCTGGATCCGGCAGCCGGAATCACAGGCTGCTGTTGGAACTCCAGAGTCGCGGGGCGAGGGTGATGGGTACGGAATCGCCCGAACTGCTGGTGGAGGAATATCAGCTCGCAAAGGCTTCGCTTGCCTCCGGGGTAACTGCAGCGGACGACAGTCGCCAGCGCCAGCTGCGCGACACGGTCCTGGAGAAACGTGATCGTTTTATTGCGGATCGCATCAACGTGACCTTAGGGGATGGGGAAACCGGAATCTTGTTCCTGGGGATGCTCCACTCGCTGGCACAGTTTCTTGATTCGGATATTCGCGTCACTTACCCGCTCGGTTTACCCAGGGTGAAGTAAAGAAAGACCGCATGAAGACGGTGCAAGGCAGAATACTAATCGTCGACGACGACCACGAGATGGTCCGGCTGCTGGGCCAACTGGTACAACGCGAGGGTCAGACGCCGCTACTGGCAAAAGATGGTGTCGAGGCACTGCAGTTGATACGTGCCGCGGACCCTGATGTCGTGCTTGCCGACCTCCGCATGCCGGGCATGGATGGCATGGAGTTGATGCGCAAGGCGAAGGAGCTCGACCCCGATCTGCCGGTCATCCTGATTACGGCGTGTACCGAAGTGTTCGCAGCGGTGGAGGCAATCCGCGCTGGAGCCTACGACTATATCGCCAAGCCATTTCAGCATCAGCAGGTCTCTCGTGTCGTGCTTCGGGCTTTGAATGAGCGGCGCCTGAAGGTGGAGTTGAAGCACCTGACCGATCACGTTCACCAGGTGCTCTCGCCGCGTGAGAGTTTTGGCCCGAGCGAGGCAATCGGCAAGGTGATTGCGGCGATCGAGCAGGTCGCAAAGTCGAATTTCAGTGTGCTCATCGTCGGCGAGACCGGCGCCGGGAAAGAAGTGGTGGCGCGGGCGATTCATCAGGCAAGCGGTCGCGCGCGCCAGCCATTTGTTCCCGTGGACTGCGGCGCGGTCCCTGAGGCGCTATTTGAGAGCGAGTTGTTTGGACACGAGCGGGGATCCTTCACCGGGGCCAATCAGATGGTCGTGGGCAAGATCGAGGAAACCCACACAGGCACGCTCTTTCTGGACGAAATCCCCAACATGCCGCTGGCCTCGCAAGCCAAGCTGCTCCGAGTGCTCCAGGAAAAAACTCTGTACCGGCTGGGCGGGGTCAAGCCAATCAAGGTCGATACCCGGATGCTGACGGCAAGCGGGACGGACCTGGAAGCGCTCTGCGAACGCGGCTCGTTCCGTTCGGACCTTTACTTTCGGTTGAACGAATACACCATCTTTATTCCGCCGCTGCGCCAACGTTGCGAAGATATCCCCTACCTGGCCAAGCGCTTCATGGACATCGCGAATATCGAGCTTTCCAAGTTCATACAGGGATTCTCGCCGGCAGCGGTCGAGGCGATGTTGGCCTATCGCTGGCCTGGAAATGTGCGCCAGCTTCGCTCCGTGGTTCGCCGCGCCGTGCTGCTGGCTGAGGAGGTTGTTGACGAGCAGCATCTCGGATTGGGGGCCAAAGCAGGCAAGGGGGTCGTGAAGGAGGTTCCGGCGGAGCACTCTGCCACGCCCGGCCCGGGGCGGAGCGATCTGTCGCTGCGGGAGATCGTCCGAGGCAGTACGGTCCATGTTGAGCGGACTGCTATCGTCCACGCCCTGCACAAAACAGGGGGGAACAAGGCTAAGGCCTCGCGCCTTCTCCAGGTAGACTACAAAACCCTTCACACCAAGGTGAAGGAGTACGGAATTCGAATTGAAGGGGTACATGCAAATGATTAAGAAAAACGATGAGAAAAAAGGTGAAGGCCGCTTCGATCTGGGGCTGGGCGGGATACTCAAAGGTTTCGGGGATCTGGTCGAGAAACTGGGAGAGCTCTCCGAAACCGGGGAACAGCTTTCGCGTAACGGCGAGATCCACGGTGCGGGCAAAGAGGTCAAAGGCATCTATGGGTTNNGTTGTGCAGGAGGTTCGTGAGCCCGTGGTGGACGTCTTCGAGGAAGACGACCATGTACTGATCGTGGCGGAGATGCCCGGCATCAGCGTGGAAGATGTGCAGCTCACCGTGGAAGACGATCTGCTGATCGTTACTGCAGCGCATGGCGAGAAGCAGTACCGCAAAGAGGTACTACTATCTTCCAGCTTTGCTCGCGAGAAGATGCAGGTCACCTGCAACAACGGAGTGGTGGAAATCAAGTGCGTGAAGTGAGGAAGTAGACATGAACACGGAGAGTGTGGACGTTGCCGTCTTGAAGCTGAAGGTAGCGGAGGCGTTGAGCCGGGATGTTGGGCGGGGCATTGCCCGCATGGGTCCGGAAGACCTCGACAAACTCGGGATCGCCGTCGGCGATACGGTCGAGATCACCGGCAAGCGCGTGGCCGTCTGCAAGGCCATGCCCGCGCACAAGGAACTGCGGGGACAGTCGCGCATCCAGATTGACGGGCTGGTCCGCGAGAACGCCGGAGCGGGGTTGGATGAGATTGTTTCGGTGAAGAAAACGACTTGCCGGCCCGCCGAGCGGGTCGTGCTCGCCCCGTCCAACGTCCGGCCCGCCGATCGCGATCTGGACTATATCGGCAGCCTGCTCGATGGCCTGCCGGTGCGCGAGGGAAGCCGGATCCGGGCTCCGCTGTTTGGCAGCCGGTGGGCAGACTTCCGTGTGGGCACAACCACCCCCAAGGGGTCGGTGCTGATCAATCCCACCACGGTGCTGGTCATCGGCAACCCGCAGCAGGCCCAGGAAGTAGCGGCGCGCTCTACTACCTATGAAGACATTGGAGGGTTGAAGCCGCAACTGCAGCGCATCCGCGAGATGATCGAACTGCCGCTGCGCTATCCGGAAGTTTTCGAGCAGTTGGGTATCGACGCGCCCAAGGGGGTGCTGCTGCATGGGCCTCCGGGATGTGGCAAGACTCTGATCGCACGCGCGATCGCGCATGAATCCGAGGCCAATTTCTTTTCGGTTAGCGGCCCGGAGATCATCCACAAGTTCTATGGCGAGAGCGAGGCCCACCTGCGCAAGATCTTCGAAGAGGCCACGCGCAAGGGTCCGAGCATCATCTTTATCGATGAGATCGACGCCATCGCGCCGCGCCGCGAGAACGTGGTCGGCGAGGTGGAGAAGCGTGTGGTCGCGCAACTGCTGGCCCTGATGGATGGGCTGGCCAAACGCGAGCATCTGATTGTGATCGCGGCCACCAATCTGCCCAACCTGCTCGACCCCGCGCTGCGCCGGCCTGGCCGGTTCGACCGCGAGATCGCGATCCCGATTCCGGACCGCGTAGGGCGCGAGGAGATACTCTCCGTGCATAGCCGGGGTATGCCTCTGGCGGAAGACGTGGAGATCGGCCACCTGGCAAAGATTACCCACGGCTTTGTTGGCGCCGATCTGGAAGCGCTGTGCCGCGAGGCGGCGATGATCTGCCTGCGCCGCATCATGCCCAGCATCGACTTCGCGCTGGCCTCGATACCTTACGAACAACTGGCCAGGCTCGAAGTAGGCAAGGAAGATTTCCTGGATGCTCTGCGCGAGGTCGAGCCCTCCGCAATGCGCGACGTGTTCGTGGAGGTGCCCGACGTTCGCTGGGAGGACGTGGGCGGGCTTGCCCAGATCAAGGAGCGGCTGGTCGAGGCGGTGGAGTGGCCGCTGCATTACGCGGACCTGTTCACCCAGGCCGGCATCCGTCCGCCCAAAGGCATTCTGCTGACCGGACCGCCGGGCTGCGGCAAGACGCTTCTGGCCAAGGCTATCGCCAGCGAGAGCAAGGTCAACTTCATCTCGGTGAAGGGACCTGCGCTGCTCTCAAAGTACGTGGGAGACTCTGAAAAAGGTGTGCGCGAGATGTTTCACAAAGCGAAACAGGCTGCGCCGTGCATTATTTTCTTCGATGAGATCGACGCGCTGGTGCCGGCGCGGGGCGCGGGCGGCTCCGATGCCCATGTGTCCGAGCGCGTCCTGAGCCAGTTCCTCGCCGAAGTGGATGGTGTTGAGGAGCTCAAGGGAGTGCTCTTCCTGGGCGCGACCAACCGGCCCGACATGCTCGATCCAGCCATTCTGCGACCGGGGCGCTTCGATGTGATTGTGGCGATCCCGCTGCCGGACGAGCAGAGCCGGCGCGAGATATTCGAAGTCCATCTGCGCAATAAGCCGCTGGCGCCGGGAATCGATGTTCAGAAGCTCGCAGCGACTACCCAGGATTTCAGCGGCGCTGAGATTCAGGGCATCTGCACCAAGGCGGCTCTTCGCGCTGTGCGCCGAGCCGTTGCGGGAAGGATCGGGCGCCCGGAAGATCCGGCAGCCGTGCTGATCGGACCGGACGACCTGGAGGCGGAGCTGGAAGCAGCGCGGCATGGTGAATGAGAAGCGCCGGTCCGGCTTATTACTTGTATTGCCTGGTGCCCTCCGGCCGCGATATCCAGGCTTCCGCGACCGGGGTCGATGGACGCCATGCGACCCAGTTGCGCGTTTATGAGGAGAGTTGCGCAGCGTATTGCGAAGTCGATCTGGATGAGTTCGTGGGTGAGCGAGCGGAAGCGCAACTGCAGGATCTGGCCTGGCTTGGGCCGAGGGTCTGTCGTCACGAAGTCGTCATCGAACAGATCATGAAGCAGGCGCCGGTGTTGCCGGCACGCTTCGCAACCCTCTTCTCCTCTCTGGATAGTCTGGACCAGTTCGTTCTCGAACATCGGGAGACCATCGCCGGATTCTTCACCGAACTCGGTGGCCAACAGGAGTGGGCTGTCAAAGGGCTGCTCGATCGTGCCGGCGCGCTCGAGAAGCTGTCTCATCCCGCGGAGGAAGAGCCGGCCGGCTCGCTGGGTGGGCGCTACCTGCAGGAGAGGCGAATCAAGGCGCAGGTGGAGCGGGAGCTCAATCAACGGCTCAGAACGTTCTGTCAGCATGTGGCCGCGGCTTTGGGAGCGCGCGCCGGCGGATTCAGAGAACGCAAGGTAGTGGCCCCTGCAGCCGAAGCGACCGCGGCCGAGGTCGTCTTGAACTGGGCCTTCCTGATCCAGCCTGAAGACCTCGAGGATTTCAGGGCTGGCCTGCAACGCTTCAATGACGACGAAGCGTTTCCCGGCTTGCTGCTGGCGCTGAACGGTCCGTGGCCACCTTATAGTTTTGTTCCGGATCTCTCCGGCGGTGCGCAGGCATGAAGTATCTTCTCAACTGCATCTGCCAACGGGATGTCGTTGACCCGCCTCAAGACCCGGGAATCCATGTCGTGACCGGACACGGCCTCGCGGCCATAGTGTCCCAGGTTGAAGAGTCGACTCGGGGGCCAGGCATCTCCTCGTTGCTGGCGTTTGAGAAAGTCGTCGAGGCGATCGCTGCCCGTCAGGCCGTCGTTCCCATGCGTTACGGCTGCCTGATGGAGAGCGAGGAGCAGGTTGTTCAACTGCTCGAGGACCACCGCCAGGAATACGAAGCTCTGTTGATCCGCCTTCGCGGCATGACTGAAATGGGGATACGTCTCCTGTGGCCCGCCTCTGTCCCACCACTCCTCAGCCATCCAAAGTCACGGGGAGCTGCCTATCTGGCCTCTTTGCGCAATCGCTACCAGCAGGCCACCCCTGCCGAGCAGGAAATTCTCCTTGCCGATCGGATCGTGGCTGCGCTCGCACGCTGGTTCGCCGAGCAGCGGCGGGAGATGTCGTCGTCGCACCAGGGCCGTCTGCTGTCGCTCTCCTTTCTGATGCAGAAGGTCCACGTCGATGAGTTTCGCGAGGCGGTCCGGAATGTTTCCACGCCACCCGGCGTGAAACTGTTGATGAGCGGACCGTGGCCCCCGTACAACTTCGTCGCTCCCGCCGATTGATTCCACGGAATGCACGCTATGGAACGAATTCCATATGGTTACTATCGGGGCTCGCTGTCGTCGTCGACTGAGGACACGTCGCTTCTCGGCGGACGCCTATTTGTAACATTACTTGAGCTAAACATAGTCTGTATAGTGTCATCGTTTCAATAACTTACCCATCCACACGGGATGCCTCCGGGTCCGCGTTTCGATGCTTCCATAAGTCTCATATTACCGGTCGTTACCTTAGATTGTTCCAAGGTTACTTTGGCCATCTGCTTGCAACTGTAAGGGCAAGTCGGACACAGCAAGTGTCCTCATACGCGGCGGAAGCCGGAAAGGAGAACAAGCAAATGGCGAAAGTGAATAAGTCTACAGATTCATCCAGCTTGGCAGAAGTTGTTGACCGCATCCTCGACAAGGGCATCGTAATCGATGCCTGGGTTAAGGTGTCGTTGGTCGGCATCGAGCTGCTTTCGGTGGAAGCTCGCGTCGTAATCGCTTCGGTTGAAACTTACCTGAAGTATGCAGAAGCTATCGGCCTGACTGCCAGTGCAGCGCAGCCTGCGTAGAAATACGCTCGAACGGTTTCCAATCCGCCGGTAAGAGGCTTCGATCCAGAAGCCTCCCCGGCGCGGAAATCTCCCCCAGTACCAACCCAGAACAGGAGTGAGGACATGTTGACGGATGATATGACACGTTTGTGTCGCGAGATTGTCGATCTGCGCGGAATGCGCGCCAGCGCGATGAAGGATTTGCAGAATGAGACCGAGGACCGGAAACAGGCGGTCACGGAATTCTGCTCTCAAATGCACGCCGACCGCAAGGCCATGGCGAGCCGGACAAAGAAAGAACGGATGACCTTTCTCAAGGGCATGCGGCGTTCAGTGAACGCGCAGCGTCGCGAGATGAGGAACGACCTGGCCGGCGCCCGCGCAGCCTGGGCCGGAGAAACCGCTTAGGAATCCGCCGGCTAAACGGTCACGCCGGCGGAATCTGCTGGTCTGACAGTACCGGCGGCTTCTTCCTGAAGCTTGCTCCGACCAAACTCGGGCGAGGACTAGCCGGCAGCTCGAGCCCCACACACAGTAACCGCTACCCGAAGGAGAACGATCATGGGCGTCTTAACCCAAACGATGACGAAGCTGCGAAACGAGATTATGTCGGCGAAGCATGCCCGGCAGGCTTCCCAGGAAGAGCGCGAACAGCAGACAGCAGATCGGCGCTCGCAGGTTTCCGCTCTATGCACCGGCTTCGCGCGGGATCTCGCGGGCGCCCACCGTGCCTGGCTTGGCCGAACCACCGCAGAGACCACAGGGAAACAGCGGCAGCACCGGCCGGCTGAGCTCGTGAGTGCGCCGGCCAAAGCGACGCCGAAGCGCCACGCAGCGCCGAAGCCAGCCGTGAAGAAGCGAGTTCGACACGTGCCGCCAGTCTCCAAACGCAAAGTGAAGTCTTCGAAGCACTAATCCTGGCGGCGGATAAGCCGATAGACAAAGAGAGAGCGTTCCAATCATGAGCAGTTCAATGGAAGATGCGGTTAGCAAAGACTCAGGGAACGCGGTCGTCAGGGTTCAGCCGGGTGGGGATTCCATCGAGGCTGAGGCCAGCGAACAGTTCGTGGCCACTCCCAAGATTCAGGCTCTTGCCGAGCGAGCGCTTGCCTATCTGGAAGTGGGGTATGCAGTGCATTTTGCCGGCACAGCGGGCACCGGCAAGACCACGCTGGCGTTCCATGTTGCGTCCAGACTTGGCCGCCCGGTCACGCTGGTCCATGGCGACGACGAGTTCGGCAGTTCGGACCTGGTCGGCAAGGATTCCGGCTATCGCAAGTCGAAACTGGTCGACAACTATATTCACTCCGTGCTCAAGACGGAAGAGAACATGAATACGTTGTGGGTGGACAACCGCCTCACCACTGCCTGTGCGAACGGGAACACTCTGATCTACGACGAGTTCAACCGTTCCCGGCCGGAAGCCAACAATGCTTTTCTGAGTGTGTTGGAGGAGAAGGTGCTGAACCTCCCCAGCCTGCGCCAAAACGGTGAAGGATATCTTCAGGTTCATCCCGACTTCCGGGCAATATTCACCTCCAACCCGGAGGAGTATGCCGGGGTCCACAAAACCCAGGACGCGCTCATGGATCGGCTTATCACCATCCAGATGGGCAATTTCGACCGGGAAACGGAGATTGAGATCGCGACTGCTCAGTCGGGCGTGTCGCGCGGCGATGCCGAGATCATTGTGGACATTGTGAACGAGCTTCGAGGTACCGGCGTCAACAACCACCGGCCGACCATTCGTGCCACCATCGCCATCGCCAAGATTCTGGTTCACCGTCATGCGCGGGCCGCAATCAATGATCCGGTCTTTCAATGGGTCTGCCATGACGTTCTCACTATGGAAACCGCGAAGGTCACCTGCGACGGGCAATCATTGATGCCGCACAAGATCGACGAGACCATCGCTCGCATCTGCAGCGCTGCACATAAGGCGCGGCGGAACAACAACCGGCTCAGCCTCGCGGCCAAAGAGAAGGAGTGATTCAATGGCTATCCCCACGAAAGGTTTGAATCAGCTCCGCACCCTGTCTGGCCGGGTGGATCAACTCTCCCTGCCCTACCGAAGCTACATGCAGATCACCTGCCTTGAGATGGAGCGGGCCCGGCGGAATATGGAGCGCAAAAGCGCCAGCAAGAGAGTTGCGCTGATCGACACCCGCATCGAAGAGATTGAGAAGTCGAAGCAGGATCTTCTGCTCGCGGTGGCCACCTCCGGCCGGAGTATGCCGGCGCGCCGCACCAGCCTCGAACTGAAACCCACCCCCCGATGCAGCACCGGCGGATTCAAGATCCGTTACTGAAAGAGCCAATGCTGACCATCAAGACATCCGCTCAGGTCCCTGCCAACCGCCATCGCAGGAGCTTCCGTTCCGGCCCTGCATCCACCGGTGCTCCACTGGCGAGGGCCGGATCGCTGCGTCTGATTGAGGCGTGGCTCAGACTGTTCGACGCCGAATCGCGGCGTCTTTGGCTGGAAGCGCGATGGAGAGCGCACCTGGGACGGGTGCGGGCGGTGCAGGTGAGGAGCAGGTCATGACCAATTGCGAGCAAGCAACCATGGCTGCAGGCATTGCCCAGGATGATCCAGGCGTGTCCGTGGCCAGTGGAAGAAATTATCTCTACGCGATCGTGGCGACGGAGGCAGCGCTGGCCTATCCTTCGCTGGGCGTTGAAGGCAGCGATGTGTACACCATTGCCGACGGCGCCATAGCTGCTGTGGTCAGCCGCTTGACCCGTGCGAAGATCCGGCCCGAACGGGCCAATTTGAAGGCTCATCAGGCCGTGCTCAATCGTCTGATCGCCGACACCACGCCGCTGCCAATGGCTTTCGGCACCATTGCCAATAGCCCTCAAGCTATCCACAAGATTCTGACGCGGAATCGCCGTGCCTTTGCTGAACAACTCGCACGGGTCGCCGATAAGGTGGAGATGGGATTGCGTGTCACCTGGGATGTGCCGAATATCTTCGAGTACCTGGTTAACACCCACGCGGAACTTCGTTTAGCGCGCGATCGCCTGATGGGCGCCCGTCATGAGTTCACCCAGGAGGAGAAGATTGAACTCGGGCGGATGTTCGACCGCCTGCTCAACGACGATCGCGAGGCCCACGTCGCAAAGGTTGAGCGCATCCTCTCTCCGCTGTGCGCGGAATTCAAAGCCAACCCGTGCCGCAACGAGAACGAGGCGATCAATCTGGCTTGTCTGGTAAAACGCGACGCGCAGGAGACCTTCTCCGCCAGCGTGTTTGCGGCAGCCAAGCTCTTCGACAATAACTTCTCCTTCGATTACAGCGGGCCCTGGGCGCCCCATAACTTCGTGGATCTCGACCTGGAGCAGTGATGCTGCTGGTGGATGACATTCTCTTCTTTCCGGTCCACGGCATCATGTGGGTTTTCAAGGAGATTGGCGAGATCGCCCAGAAAGAGTTGGCCGGCGAGGCCACTTCGATTACGGAGCAGCTCCGGATCCTCTACATGCAACTGGAGACCGGGCGAATCACAGAGGCCGAGTTCGAGGCCGGAGAGAAAGTCTTGCTGGACCGGCTCGATCTCATCGAGAGCCGCATGGACGACGAAAGCAACACGGAAGAATCGGACGACGACGAAGCCGAAGAATCCGACCGCCAGGGCGGGTCCCCGGCGAGACGCTAGGAAGCGGCGGAATGAACCGGCAGATGCCATCGTTCTTCTCGAAGCAAGGCCTCCAACTCCTGCTGTTTGGGGGCAAGGGAGGAGTAGGCAAAACCACCTGTGCTACGGCTGCCGCGCTGCGCCTCTCGGCGCTGGCGCCAGACCGTTCTATCCTGCTGGTCTCCACTGACCCGGCCCATTCTGTACGCGACTCGCTCGGCGGATACGAGCCGCCCGGCAAGCTGCAGGTTCTCGAACTGGACGCACAGCAATGTCTGGCCGATTTCCGCGAGAAGAACGGCGGCATGTTGCGCGAAATTGCTGCCGCCGGCACCTTCCTGGACGATGAAGACATCGATCAGTTTCTCTGCCTCTCTCTGCCCGGCCTGGACGAGTTGATGGCTCTGTTTGAAATATGCTCATGGGTGGAGAGCCGTCAATACGACTGCATCGTGGTGGATACCGCGCCCAGCGGCCATACCTTGCGGCTGCTGGCCATGCCCGAACTGATTCGGCGATGGCTCAGCATGTTGGAGGTGTTGCTGGCCAAGCGCAAGTACATGCGGCGGGTGTTCAGCCGGGATGCCAGTCCGGACCGGCTCGACTTGTTCGTGACCAGGTGGAAGTCCACGCTGCTGTTGACCGAAAAGCTGCTGCGCGATCCGGAACGCACTCAATTCGTTCCTGTTGCAATCGCCGAGCCGCTCAGCATCGATGAGACCGTCGCGCTGATTCGCGAGCTGAAGATTCGCAAGGTGCCGGTCTCCGAGCTGGTCTTGAATCAGCTCCATCTGGAGTGCGATTGCCACACCTGCACCGCGGTCAGGTCGGCGGAACAGTTTCAAATCGAGGAACTGCTGACGGGCATCGAGTTAGCCTGCCCGATTTGGGGAATCGCGTTGCTGGCGGAAGAAATTCGCGGGCAGCAGCTGCTCGCGAAGTTTTGGGATCACGCCCGCCTGCTTGCAGATGTAGATCGGCGACCGGCCATCGCCCTCAGCGGCCGCCCGTACTGCGGGCCGCGCGTGCTGGACCCGCCGCCAGCGCCTTCAGAGCAAATGCAATTCATCCTCTTTGCCGGGAAGGGCGGCGTGGGCAAGACCACGCTCTCCTGCGTTTCCGCGATTCGCATCGCCCAGGACTTTCCGGACAAGCGCGTGCTTCTGTTCTCCGCCGATCCGGCTCATTCTCTTTCCGCTTGCCTGCAAACCAGGATTGGCCCCCAGCCTACTCTGTTGCTTCCCGGGCTGTCCGCCATGGAGATCGACGCGAAAGCGGAGTTTGAAAAATTAAAAGCTCGCTACGCCGAAGACCTCAAACACTTTCTCGAGTCCGTCTCGCGCGGTTTCGATCTGACCTTCGACCGCGTGGTGCTGGAACGCATGTTGGATCTTGCGCCGCCCGGCCTGGACGAGGTGATGGCGCTCACTCGCATCCTCGGTTTTCTGGCTGAGGGACGCTATGACTTCTTCGTTCTGGATTGCGCCCCCACTGGCCACCTGATGCGGCTGCTGGAACTTCCAGAGCTGATCAACCAGTGGCTGAAAGCTTTCTTCAACCTCTTTCTCAAATACGAGCACATCGTACCCATGCCGGGATTCGCGGAGGAGTTGGTCGTCATCTCCCGGAACTTGAAGAAATTTCGCGAACTGCTTCGGAACCCCGCAGCCTCCGCGCTTTACGCCATCAGCATTCCCTCCCGGATGGCGCTGGAGGAGACCAAGGACCTGGTCGCGGGCTGCGATCGCATGGGCATCGCCGTCCCCTTGATGTTCATGAATCTGATGACGCCGCCGTGTGATTGCCACTTGTGCCTGGGGCTGCGCCGCAGGGAGTCGGCGATGACCAGGGAATTTCTGAAGGCATTCCCGGAGATGCAGCAGGTTCAGGTCTACCGGCAGCCGGAAATCACCGGCCTTATGCAGTTGGAAAAGCTGGGGCAGAGCCTCTACGCGGCCGCCGGACAGGAGTTGACCGACTGTGTCTCAGCCTGACATCACTGCCGCTCAAGACC
The DNA here is from genome assembly GCA_003162875.1 of Granulicella sp. Classification (GTDB taxonomy): domain Bacteria; phylum Acidobacteriota; class Terriglobia; order Terriglobales; family Acidobacteriaceae; genus Edaphobacter. The sequence continues at coordinate 1,777 of PLUT01000045.1, read as the reverse complement.
GCTTCGCGCCTGAACTTCGCGAACTCGAGGAGAACCAGCGCGTCTCCATCTGCGAGGTCTTGGATCGCGTGCTGAATAAGGGCGTTGTCGTGGCCGGCGAAATAACCATCTCGGTGGCCGGCGTGGACCTTGTTTACCTGGGCCTGCAAGTGGTATTGACCTCGGTCGAGACGGCCCGAAGGCTGCAAAACGGTCAGCCGACAGGCGGCCTTTCAATCGATATCGGAAAGAGGAGAAACCTTGCAGCTTGAACCCACGTACGTCGAGTCCGATTCGATCAGCGACTTTGCCCTGGTCATGCAGCAGGAGGACAGAATCCAGCGGCGCGACCACGACCGGACCCCATGTCGCGCCCGTATCGAGTTGGATCCGGACCAGGTGAAGAACGGGCTGGGAGCGCTGGTCCTGACCGTGGTCAAGCTGCTGCACGAATTATTGGAGCGTCAGGCGCTGCGGCGTATCGATGCCGGCTCCCTCTCGGACGCGCAAACCGAGAAGTTGGGCCTCACGTTGATGCGGCAGGCAGACGAGATCGAACGGATGCGCAAGGAATTCGGACTCGAAGAGAGCGACCTCAATCTCGATCTGGGTCCATTAGGAAAGCTTTACTGAAAAAGGAGACAGGCCATGGGCCAGCAGTCAGTTCCACACGCGTTACAGAGTTCAAGTTTGTCGGATGTCCTTGAGCGAGTGCTCGACAAAGGCATCGTCATCGCCGGCGATATCAAGATCAAGATCGTGGATATCGAGCTGCTCTCCATCCAGATTCGACTCGTCATCTGCTCGGTCGACAAGGCCAAGGAGATGGGCATGGACTGGTGGGTCAACAACCCGGTCTTCTGCAGCCAGGCCCCCCAGGGACAACTGGAAGCTTCGCTGGCAAAGCTGGACGAGAGGCTGGCAAGGATGGAAGCTTCACTGCCGGGCGTGCCGGTGCCTGCGTAATCGATGCTGCGGCGGGCTTCTAACAAGGGAGCCCCTGCTTAAACCGCAAAGTACCCCGTCTAAATGGTTTAGCTGCAAAGTATGCCTTTCAAAGGACTTATTTGCAAAGTACCATTAACAGAGGACTTAGCTGACGTCGTCGATTCAGGTCAGAATGTCAACCGAGAAGGTCGACGGTGCAGGCGTCCAAATTTTCCCGAGGAATGACCTGGGGTTTTGTTGCAAACAAAAATAGTTAACGGTGGGGAGTCCCTTTCGAGTTAACAATGATTCTGCGAAACAAACGAGTTAGCGGAGGGGAGTCACCTTCTGATTAACAAGCGGCTCGCCAGTTTTCAAGGATCGAGAGCTGCAAGCTGGATGGCTGTCAGCTGTGAAGCATCGAGTTTTTCCCAGGATTGGCCTGGTGTTTTGTTGCAAACAAAGTTGGTTAGCTATAGGGGAGCCCCTTTCGAGTTAACATGAGTTAACAGGCTGAATTCCGCAGGACAACTACGGAGATTCTGGACTTCGTCCAGAATGACGACCTTCGTAAACCTTAGTATCAGAGGCTGGCTCCTTAACGGCAAAAGACCCGGCGTGGAGGCCGGGTCTCTCTTCTCTTTGATTCCACTACGTTAAGTATAGCAAACGGCGCGTAACTCAAATGCATCTTCGCGGGATTTTTGATGTTCTCTGGATGGTGCGACATGGACTGCTTTTGCACAGAGCGAGGGGCTTGACAAGATTTCTGGCGGCGTTTTGGCGGCGGCGGCCGGGTGAGGGATGTGGCGGGTTTTTCAATTAATGAGCTATCGGCTATCAGCTATCCAGCTAACAGCTAACAGCTAAC
>PLUT01000003.1:1029-2726 GCA_003162875.1 Granulicella sp. | reverse complement strand
CGATCGCCGGGAAATAATTGTTTTTCCGAGACTTATGTGCCGTATAGCACATACGTCCGTGCGCAATCGGCCTAGGCTACTACTAATCGCATACACGCCCCACGGTTGTGGGCAACCCGTCTTTGCGGCCAGAGAAAGGTACGGGAACGTACGTTACCTCGGCAAAGTGAGGGAGCCATGCCCACAACCCATAGAGCGAGTCCATTGAACTCAGCACGGCCGCGCAATCTGATCCTGTCGCAACTGCCCCCGGACGAATACGCCGCGTTGGCGAAGTTCCTCGTCCCCGTCGAGCTGCCTCTTCACAAGACCCTCTCCGAGCCCAACCAGCCCATCGAGTTTATCTACTTCCTGGAAAACGGCTTGATCTCCACCGACGTCGTCACCGGAAAAGGCGACATGGTCGAGGTGGGCCTCATTGGCCGCGAGGGATTCTCTGGCCTGCCCGCGCTCTTCGACCAGCCCCAGATGTCTCACGTAGTTAACATGAAGGGCTCCGGAGACGGATTCCGCATCAAGGCCTCCGTCGTCCGCACCGAATTCCTCAAGGGCGGGATGCTGCGGAAACTGGTGCACGCCTTCTCCTACCTTCAACTGGTGCAGATCACCCAGTCCGTGCTCTGCAACCGACTGCACGAAGTCGACGCCCGCCTGGCCCGCTGGCTGCTCACCTCCTCCGACCGCATGGAATCCGACTTCCTCCACCTCACCCAGGAGTTCCTCTCCCAGATGCTTGGCGTCTCCCGCTCCACGGTCACCGTGGCTGCCGGCGACTTGCAGCGTCAGGGCCTCATCGGCTACTCGCGCGGCAGGATTCAGATCCTCGATCGCCGTGGACTCGCCTCCAAGACCTGCGAGTGCTATGGCATCGTCAACGCCTCCTACGATCGCCTGCTGAAAAAGGGCGAGAACGGCAACGCGAGCTACGTCGTCTAAGTGGACGCTCAAAGCTGTCACTCTGGCCCTGAGCGCGGCAAACACTTCGAAAGTTGTCATTCTGAGCGGAGCGAAGAATCCCCGCATTTGTCTTTGCTGCGCCACAAATGCGCCGCCAGAAATCTGTCAAGCCCCCCAATCTGTGCAAAAGCCGTCCATGTCGCACCATCCAGACAAGATCAAAAATCCCGCAAAGATGCATTTGAGTTACGCTCGATTTGCTACAATTAACATAGTGAATTAAATAGAAAAGACCCGGCCTCCGAGCCGGGTCTTTCGCCATTAAGGAGCCAACCGCTAGTACTCCAGGGCCGTCATTCTGGACGAAGTCCAGAATCTCCGTAGTTGCCTTGCGCACTCAGCCTGTTAACGCAAAGGTTGGTCCCCATCGCGAACTCGTTTGCTTCACCAAACCGTGTTAACTCGAAAGGGACTTCCCCCGCGCTAACCGCATTTGCGTGCAACAAAACATCGGATCATTCCGGGAAAAATTGGACACTGCCCCGCAGACCTTCCAACTTGTCATCGCGGACCTTCTACCTTGTCATTTTGAGCGGAGCGAACGGGGTTCCCGGCCAAGCACCGGGGCCCCGGCGAACAAGTTCCCGCGCACTCGTTTGTCTCACCAAACCGTGTTAACTCGAAAGGGACTCCCCTATCGCTAACCTCCTTTGTTTGCATCAAAATATCGGATAATTCCGGGAAAATTGAACGCTCGCACGCGGAAGAGGTTGCTGAAAAAAAGTCCGCTTGCCTTTGCT
>PLUT01000003.1:0-1022 GCA_003162875.1 Granulicella sp. | reverse complement strand
TACTTGCGCAGCACGCCCAGCACCTTGCCCTGGATGCTGACGTTCGCGGCCGGTGCGAAGATCGGAGCCATCTCCTTGTTCGACGGCTGCAGCCGGATCATCGCCCCCTCGCGGTAGAAGCGCTTCAGCGTCGCGTCGGTTCCGTCCACCAGGGCTACGATGATCTCACCTTCGCGTGCGGTGCGGGTGCGCTCCACCAGCACGTAGTCGCCGGAAACGATGTGCTCATCCCGCATCGAGTCGCCGCGCACCTCCAGCGCGAACACCTCGCGGTTGCCGATAATGTCGGCCAGCGAAATGCTTTCCGCCGTCTCGATCGCTTCCAGCGGCTTGCCGGCGGCGATGCGGCCCAGCAGCGGCAGGCGATCGAAGCCCTTCTTGCTGGAGCGTGGAGGCAGTACGTCGATGGACCGGCTGCGGTTGTGCGCACGCTGCAACAGGCCCTTGTTCTGCAGGTTGGTCACGTGCTTATGGACCGTGGCCAGCGACGTCAGGCCCAGGCCGTGGGCGATCTCCTCGTAGGAAGGCGAGTAGCCATTCTTCTGCGTGAAGTTGGATAGAAAATCGATGACTTCCTTTTGTCTCCGCGTGATTGCCATGCGCCGATTGTAGCGAATAAAAAGCGAACCGCAAGTCTTTTTTTCCACATTTTTTCTCCGGCCGTTGCCACTTTGGCCGTTCGCAATGGAGAAGAGTGTGGGTTTACGCATAAGCCTGAAGTTGTACACCATAAGCCTGAAGTTGATACACCATAAGAGTAAAGTTATTCATTCTAAATTGCTTATGCTGACTCCTGCCCGCCGAGGGTGAAACACGTTCCAAAATCCTCCATAACCTCCATAACCTCCTCAACCTACTTGTTTTCTGGCGCTTGCGGGTCATGGAGGTTATCGGAGTCTTTGAGCATATCCTCCACCACGTACATGGCGGCGAGCTGCTGGATCAAAGCTACGGTGACGTTGTCGAACATCAAGCCGTTGCCGGATTGCGATAGCGGGCAAGTGCGCAGACCGAGGTTCTTC
>PLUT01000050.1 GCA_003162875.1 Granulicella sp. | reverse complement strand
GACCCTGGGAGATAATCGGAGGTGATCGTTGAATCAATGGGCTCTGTGGGATGAGGACCCCAGGATACCGCAGCACGGTCGGCCCACAACTGCACCGGAGGGCTCGCCCAACGGCAGGTAGAGACACTTTGCCACCGCTAAAATGCCATGCCGTATGAGACTTCGCGTTAGTTCTTTCGCAAGCAGGAGAGGTATCTATGAAGACCGAAATGTCTGACCACACCAATGTTTGTTTTCGAGTGTGTGCGTGCTTGGTGTTTGCCTTTCGCTCGCCGCCGTAATGAGAACAGGGAATGCGATCCGGCGCAGGTTGTCTTCGGAGATGGGGGTGGCCCCGGCTATTGCGCCATTTCGCGGGTATGCGCAGCATCGGCTGGAGCAGGGCGTAACCAGCGTGCAGGTGATGGCAACAAACCAGAAGTTGAGCGACCTACTAGAGAAGGTGTTTGTCGAAGCGCTAACACCGTTGCGTTTGCGCATCATGCGTTTTCCGATGCCGGCGGAAGATGCGCTCGATCATGAACGACTCGGCGCCGGTGAGGAGAAGCTGACGCCGCTGATTTGCGTGGCAGGGGTGAAGTGGGTGCTGGATGGGACGCCGATTGAAGAGCTGGCCTATCAGACGAAGGACTATGCGGATCGGCAGGGATGGAGAGGGCGGACGAACTTCAGCACGGAGTTTATCGATGCGCAGCTGAAGATCGCGCTCACAGGAAGAGATCCATCGACCACGGCTTTTCGTTCCCTCTCCGCTACTTCACTGAGAACCGTGTTCCGCTCGATTGGAGAGCTTTTCTGGAAGACTTCCAACACCATTGGCCGACCGACGATGACCATACTTATGTTGATTTCGTGCGTGAGGGAATCTGCGGTAATGCGCCCGCGCGATCCGGTAATGCGAGGTGGAGACGTATGACTGAAATCCGCGCTCGTGGTGCCAAATCGGTCTTCCATTTTGACGTGCAGGGATCGGTGGCAAAATCGACCCATAGCGGTATTCCGTGGCTTCGGTATATCGATTTGGAAGCCGCCGGTCGCGTTCACTTCTGGCCCTTCGATGGGTAGGATTTTCCAGCGGAAAAATCCGTTGTGGCCGAGGTATACCCGGTGCTTTGGAGCCGGAGTTTCCCCATGGAGAATCGTGACGGCCATCGGCACGATGCCTACTCCGTAGCTGCATGGATGAGACAGGCTGACAGCAACGGCTCGCTATCCACGTTCGCAAGTCCGCCTCTTGATGAAGCAGATCGTAGAGCTGCCGAGATCGAAGGATGGATACTCGGCGTCATGTAAGCATCACCGAGCCCACCAGTGTAGCGATGCTGGGCTTGCTTGGCAGCCATGTGGGATCTCTCAGGGCAATTCGTGACAGCACCAGGCTGCCGCAGCAGGGGCAAGAGCGAAGAGCACGCTGCGATGCAGCGGTAGAAGGATTGACACGTCACCCCCAACATTGCCGTTGGCGCTTCGCCGCGTTTCGGGAGAAGAGGACCATCAAGCATGTCCATTCCCAACCGCATGAATCACTCGCAAGGAGTAGCAGAATCGGGCTCTGTGCCTACCGCTGCCCGCCAAACCGCGAGGCGAGCCGGTAGCGCACACTCGGGTTGCGTCTCACTCAGGCAGAGTGCAGTGGACGCGTGAAGCCGTTAGAGTGAGCCGGCTATTTTAAGATTCATCGCGCGCATTCTGATCCAGTGGGCGAAAAACGGATCATCGAACCTGAGTTGAATCTTCCCATCGGCAGGTTCGTCGCGGAGGATGTTCTGGTTCCGGAGAGCTTCGAGCGAGCGATGCACCGTGGACGAGGCCGCGCCAATCGTTCGGACCACCGGCGCGGATGACATTCCCTTCCCCTTCTCGCGGATGACGGCCCGAAGGGCATTCTGCTGAATAGATGTCAGCTTGGTCCATGTGCCGGTGTAGATAGGATCGAGCTCCATAACCGCCCGAATCAGAGATTTCTGCAAAACGTCTGCGGTCAACGTCGGCTGTCCTGCACCGCGAGTGGAAAGGAGTTCATTCCAACAGCTATTTGCCAGGCTCTGGACGTTGTACGGCACATCCTCTGCCAGGGTGAGCAGGGAGTTCACCACGGTGGGATCGGCAACTCGAAAGCCGCTCTTGCGGAGACTCTTGGTAATGAATGCCGCAAAGTCCTGGCGCGGAACGGCACCGACTGTCATCACGGTCCCAAGTCGGTAAAAAGGGCGATCATGATTCATCGTCATCGCCGTAAGCAACCGCGTATTGGACCCGGCAAAGACGTAACCAACACGCGAGTGTTGCTGGATGGCCGAGCGAAGTTGAGCTTCCGCGCGCTGGCCGCCGAGTTCGACCACTCGTTGAAATTCGTCTATAACCAGACCAACCGGTTTCGATACCGGCTGGGCGAGGGCTAGCTTTTCCAGACCGTTGAGAGCATCCACGAGATTCTGAATTCCCCGGGCTCCCTCATCATCAGTTCGAACGCCGAGAGTGACATTCCATTCGCGCTCGTTGATATCGAATTTTGCCTCGGGCCTGAGTCTCGAAAAAAACTTACCCAAATCGTCGATTACCTGGTGGACTTTGCCTCTCAGGTGAGAGGCGCTAAGGGCGACGATGTTTTCGACCAGCTCGTTCAGACTGGATATCGGGTCTGCGTCGACGCGGATCACGATGGCGCCTTTGGCGGCAAGTCGTTCTGACGCTGCGCGGAGGATGGAACTTTTACCGAAGCGGCGGGGACCGATAAGGAATAGTTTGCTCCCATCGCGAATCGTTCGTTCAACCTGTGCGGTTTCGGTATCACGGTCGACCAAGCCTTCGGCACCAATATCCCCGCCGAACCAGAAGGGGTTGCGTAGAGATTCCATAGCATCACTCTAACAGATGTCGCATAGTAGCGACACGCGGAAGTGCGCGTCGCATACTAGCGACACGCGGGGATTGGAAGAGCTTGTTCATGAGCTTCCTCCGCGACGGCTTCACCGGGGCGGGAGCTACCTATTGAAGGGCGTTTGTGATTGGAGTTCCTGGACGTCCCAGGGTGGCCAGTCGCTGATCTCCGCTCACGTCGACCTTCCACCAGCCGACCGTGCTTTTCTTCGCGTCAAACAGGGGGCCTCCGTCACCGTACTCCGGTTTGGCGAGATGAAGGTTTGAGCTTTGAGCGATCCCGACCGCGGCACGAATGATCTTTAGGGCGTTCGCGTAGGTCCTGACCGCGGAGGTCCCAATCTCCATTTCTATAACGAGCTTCATCGACAAACACTCTTTCCTTAAGCGGGCGCACAACAGTGTGTCCGGCCGGCGTAAGCGCACAGGTGTACCCGGGATGCGGGTATCAAAATGCGAAGATGCCGAATTTGAGGGAGCGATCTGCACCACACGGATGCCAGCAGGTAGGTCCTGCCTTAGCGAACGCCTCTCTTTAGCGTGCTCTCGTCTGCGCCTTGGTGAGATTGCCAGCCAACCTCAACCCGCGAAGGACGATGTTCTGCCTGTAGAGAGGTTGGCTGGCAGAGATATCGAGAGGTTGGCTGGCATGTTGAGGTGAGTTTTCGCAACTAGGCTCCCTTGGCGAGTTCCCGGCGGCGACGAGCCTGCTTTGCAAGCAACTCAGGATCAATCGAGATAGGGGCGGATCGGCCGGTCTGTGCGTTATAAAAGGCACCCTGGTGGTCAAGGTTTCCGTACCGCACGAGGCGGGTCATCATCGACAGTGCGCTCGTGGCGAGCACATTGTTGACAAAGGGTTCCTGGCGCTCCAATGCTTCCGCAGCGGAGCAACTCGGCAGCAACCCCTCGCCCAGCGACGTATCCATGATCGAAGGAAATAGCTCGGTAACGGTTCGCAACCGCTCCTTAGACCGACGATTGACGCAGTTCAGAGGCTGCCCGAGAACGAACTGACCATTGCTGGCGTTGTTCCCGATATCCAGCCAGTAGCGAAGATTGCGCCACGGACCTGTTGTGGTGTTGAACGCCTCGTGCATCTCGCGCCGGGCGGCGCGGGTGTCGACGCAACTGATCACGAAGTCAATCGTGTTGTCGTAGCTGCTCCCGGTGTTGTTCGGACGATCCTTGCCAAAGAACGCCTCCTCTGACCGCCACGAGAGCTGGTGAAAGAGGTTGATTCGGTTGATAAGGATGGTGGCCTTGTTCTGCCCAATGTCGGCAGCGCCAAAGGGCTGACGGACGCAGTTGGTGGGCGAGACGGTGTCGGCGTCCATCACGGTGACGTGGAGGCCATCCGCAAATCCCCAGGCGGTGAGAGCGTGGTGCAAGTAGGGCAAACCGAAGAGAACGGCGCTTCCGTTGCCTCCTGCGCCAATCACGAGGACACGAAAACCGCGGCGATGGGACGCGCCGGCGTCCGGCATCTGATGAGTGATTTTCATGGGTGGCTACTCCTTTGCAAATCTCGACCTGGTGACCCTACGCCGCGATGGGCAGGGCTGCTGCGGACTCTTGCAAGCCCGCATCGTTGGCTTCCGGCTCGACTGGATCCGCTATCGCGACGAGGATGTCGGTAGCGGTCTTCTGGACGAGGTTCAGACTGGCCATCAGGAGGTCCGCATCGCCCTCGTAGAGCCCGATGTAGATCTCGGCCGCTCCATTGGTGGCAAAGCCAAGGGACGAGCACACAACGTGCGCCACGGCCTCAGCCTCGGTCTCCCGAACGGTCTTGGTGGTGTTCTTGCGTCGGTCGCCTCGGTGCAACCGTTCGTGAGCGACCTCATGGACCAATACAGACAGGGTTTCTGCTTCCGTCATTCCGGCCTTGATCACGATTTTGCCGCCGTAGGACCGGCCATCGGCTCCCATCGTGGGGTCGCCAAACTCGAGCGCGATTCCAGAATCTGTGACGTGCTTCGTCAGCCGCTCAAGGTAGACGGTCGCGTCACCCTCGACCCGCGTGGAGTGAAGGTCGGGAAGTGGATCGCCTTCGGTTTGGGACTGGTCGAAGACATAGACGGGCCGGAACGTGACGTAAGTTTCCGATTCAGCGTCGATGGTGACGACCTTACCCTCAGACTTGGCCCTCTTTGTGCGGACCATAGGGGCCATTATCATCACCCCACGCTCGCCCTTTTTGACATGCCGGCCCAGAGACTTCCATGTATGGAATCCGGCCACGCGCGTAGCGTCGGGCTTCTGCGAAGTACCCACACAATACGTATGTTTCGAGCGCCACGATTCATTACCCTTATCACCCGGATTACGGCCAGACGGTGACACTGGGAAGAAGGCGCTCATCATTCGGCCACAACCAAGTACAGGTGGGTTTTCCTGACGGAAGGCAGCTCCTTGTTCCCGAGTGGATGCTCGACGAAGAGCTCTGTCGCGGAGTCGAGGTGGCGGAGCGCCCCAGTTTGTCGGTCTCCGCCCTTCTCGCTCTCCGTGAATTGCTCGATGCCCAACCGCACTCTTCGCCTTCGACCTCGATATTGTTGGAATCAACTTCGCAAGGAGGTGCATTCTGTGAGCAATCCACGCCAGGGAGTTCTTCCGTGGGAGATTCGAGTGAAACCGGAACTTCCGCAAGCGGCCCAACAGCGCTGCCGCGATCTGCTGTGCCACATGCTTCTAAAAGCGGCGACCAACATAACAGCCAAAGGGGAGGAGGACAGCGATGAGCGAGAAGATTAAGGCAGCTCACACGGAGCGCGAGGCATGCGTGTACATTCGACAGTCGTCAATGAGTCAGGTGCGGAACCACATGGAAGGTCAACGTCTGCAGTACGACTTGCGGGAACGAGCAGAGGCTCTTGGGTTTCAGCGAGTCACTGTTATCGATGAGGACCTGGGACGTTCTGGGACGGGTTCCGTCGAACGACCCGGATTCGGTCGCCTGCTCACGGCAGTCTGCTCAGGAACCGTCGGGGCCGTACTGGCGCTCGAAGCATCGCGTTTGGCCCGAAACAATCGTGACTGGCATCACCTGATCGATCTCTGCGCCATGGCCGGCACGCTGGTCATCGACCACGACGGCATCTACGACCCGAGCATGCTCAACGACCGTCTATTGCTTGGGCTCAAGGGCACCATGAGCGAGTTTGAAATTAGCTTGCTTCGTCAACGTGCCATGGAGGCCTTCAAACAGAAGATCCGCCGCGGCCTCGTGTTAACTCAGGTTCCCATTGGCTATGTTCGCACCGAAGACTCTGGCATCGAGAAGACACCGGATCGCCAGATTCAGGAGGCAATTGCAGGTATTTTCAGTAAATTCCGCGAACTCGGCAGTGTACGTCAAGTCCTGCTCTGGTATCACGATGAACAGATCCCGATTCCCTCTTACTCTCGGGAGCCCGGGAAGCGGAAGATCGTCTGGAGTCGTCCGCTCTATGCCCGAATCTTCAGTATCCTGAAAAATCCCACTTACGCCGGTGCCTTCGTCTGGGGCAGGAAACATACGCGCACCTCGATCGTCGATGGCCGCGCACGCAAGACCGCCGGCCATAACCGGCCGCAGGAACAGTGGGAGATCACTATCCCAGATCATCATGAGGGGTATATTACTTGGGACGAGTTCATGCGAAGCCAGGAACAGATCCGCGCGAACGCCGGTTGGAACGCCCGCATGGTCGCTCCGCAGGGTGCGGCCAGGAGTGGTCCCGCGCTTCTGGCGGGCCTACTTCGTTGTGGCCGCTGCGGGCGTTGTCTCCAAGTTGCTTACTCGATGAGCAAGCGATTTGGGCCTCTCCCGCGCTACTGGTGCAACGGAGATCGCAATCAGCAGATGATAGGCCGATGCGTCACCTTCTCGGGAACACGAGTCGATCAGTATGTCGCTGTCGAGGTTCTCGAAGCGCTTCGGCCACTCGGGATTCAGGCCGCACTCGATGCTCTCGAACAAAGCCATAATCAGGCCGACGAAAAACGACGCGCGCTGGAACTTGCACTTCAGAAGGCTCGCTACGAAGCCGAGCGTTTCGAACGGCAGTATAACGCCACCGAACCGGAAAACCGTCTCGTCGCAGCGGAACTCGAGAAGCGATGGAACAACTCGCTTACCCATGTGGCGGAGATGCAGAGGCGACTTGAGGACGCCAAAAACGCAGCGCCGCCCGTCACACCCGAACAGCGCGAACATCTGCTTGCCCTGGGCGACGATCTCGAACGTCTTTGGGATAGCCCGCAAGCACCTGTCACGCTCAAGAAGCGAATTCTCCGCACTGTCTTGCAGGAGATCGTCGTCGATACTATGGACGATCCTCCTTCTGTCCATCTCAAGCTCCACTGGGTCGGTGGTTCCCACACGGGGCTCACTGTAAGCAAGAACAAGACCGGTTACCATAACCACGTCAATTCGGAGGAAGTAACAGAACTGATTCGCGAACTCGCATTAGTCTGTGAAGACGGTGCCATTGTCTCAATTCTGAACCGTCTAGGGTATCGAACCGGCAACGGCAACACCTGGACAGAAAAGCGGGTGCAGCATGTCCGCCACACGAAAGGCTTTCCCGTTTGTCCGCCGCCAGAGCAGCGCCTCTGGGTCTCCATGCAACAGGCGGCCGATGCACTCAAGGTCAGCAGCATGGTCGTACGCCGTCTTATCGCAGAGAAAGTGCTACCAGCAAAACAGATCGTAAAGTTTGCACCCTGGATGATCGAGCGCCCGCATCTTCAGTTGCCATCCGTCCGAAAAGCTATCCGCATCGTCCACTCGGGCCGTCGGGTGTCAAGAATCACATCTAATCATGGGCAAGAGGCGTTGTTTGTGTAACTTAGCCAACTCAATAGCCGATAGCCACTAAAGTTGTAGACGATGCTTGGATATTCACTTGACGAACACACATGTACGGGGGTAACACACCATTAGTCCTGCCGATCGTACTGGTGGTCAATTTGGAGCGCGACGTTCCTAAACGGCATCCGGTAAAGTCGATCTTGACCGTCATTAGTGGCCCGTTTGTCCCTTTCGGGTCTCACGCAGAGCTGTAAAAGGTTCACTAGGACGTCATCCCTCATCAAAGTCTCCCATGTCAAATAGCGGCGTCGCCCCACACGTGGCGGCGCATACGGATTGTTGTTGAGTTGTTCAATGATTCTTTACCCGCTGTTTTGGAGATCCACCATGAAACTTTTCTCGAAGGTTTTCGTATTTCTTTGTTTCATAAGCCTATTTACCAGCCTGACCACGAACGCGCAACGCGGCAAAATTCACCTCCCTTCCTCCACGACGACTTCAAAGGGTGTGCAGCCCGATAGTCAAGTGCTAATCGCCAGTTACGAGGTCTACCTCTTGGGGATTGGATCGACAGCCAACAGCACCGGCATGTCAATGATTAGTTGCGACAACGATGACGGTGGCGTAACTGTCGGGTCTGATGATGGCGATCTCACCTGTTACGCAGTCGCGGGCTCCGACGGGAGCTTCGATATCACTGGCCTGTACTACGGCTTCACCGACGGCACGGGTTGCACGACAGGTGCGGCTCAAACCATCTACATAGAAATTCGCAAAGGTACGGTTGGATCTGTCAGTAACCCCGCATTGGCACTGATGGCTATCCCACCTTCGACGTGGACATGTGACTACATTTATACCAACCAGTCATCGGTATTCTTCGATGTGTCGGACTTTTCGAATACTATGGCGGCTTTCGGCTTGGCACCTTTCGGGAACTGGAACAATGCGACGACATCGGATGGCATCAGCGCAGGCGGCAGCAGTGGAAAAGCTGCGCTTTTGCTTGCCTTCGACGCGATTAACAGCATCATTCCTGTGTCCTCGAGCCACTACTCTGGATCGGATTCTAACGTTCAGAAACAGTTGAATACGATTGCAGACGTAATTTCGGCCTGCGAAGCCAGCAACGGTACTGGCACTGGATGCACCGATCTGTTCAGCTACACAACCAACTCAAATTTAGGTTTCACTGGATCTCATTCTCCGGTTGACACATGGCAGGCGGCCGCGAGTATGGGACAAGACCCGTCGAACAATGTGACAAACGAGTTCAACTTGATTGTCGCCACACCTCCCTGGTCGCCGACAGATACATCCGCGCCATCTTCGTGGAGTGTGCCCGTCTCAGGTGCTCCAACGATCTCAAGTGTATCGAGCCATACCGCCGTTAAGGGCAGTACGCATACGATCACAATCACTGGAACTAATCTGACCGAGACAGGCACTGGAGCTTGTCCTGTCGTCGCCGTGGCATACCAGGAATCACCCTCGGTAACAAGTTGCTCTTCGACAAGCATTACCGTGGCAATGCCCTCCGCCGCTGCAAAGAGTGCCATTGCAGTTTATGTGAACGGCATGGTAAGCAATGCCGTCTACTTCACCATCACAAATATCTAGCCATCCTCCCGGGGACCGACGGTGAACCCTACTCTTCGTCGGTCCGCGGGCCGCTTTAAGCATCTCAATCTGGCTATATAATCGCACCGAGGGCTCAGGATGAGGGCTAGACCGTCAGCGGCAATGAAGTGGCTGACTGCGATCGTTCTGTGTGCCGCAACAGCTGCATATGCTGGCACCACTCCGACAACAATAGGCCTTTCGATCTCTGCCGGAGGGATTCCGGTGACCGCTGTTCCAGCAGGCACAGCGGTAAGCCTCAGCGCGAGCGTTCTCGCCGGCAGTTCATCGCTCACCGTTGGACAAGTAGCGTTTTGCGATGCATCTGCCCCCTCTTGCACCGATATCCATCGGCTTGGTTTAGCGCAGATCACGCCGGCAGGCGTGGCCACTCTAAAGTTCATCCCAGGTCCTGGCACTCACAACTACAAGGCCATATTTCTCCGGTCGGGAGTGTATGCGAGGAGTGCTTCGTTGACTGCTGCCCTTGTGGTAGTCGCGGCAGGCGGGCCGGTACAAACGACCGTCGGTATACAGGCCAGCGGTGGACAAGGCAACTATAGCTTGTTGGGGACCGTCGCGACCAACGGCTTGGCATCGCCGACGGGAACAGTGTCCTTTTTGGATACGACGAACGCCAATTATGCCGTTGGGACGGCAATCCTCGGTCCAACCGGAGTGAACGGGATCAGCTTTCGAACTTCGTATGTATACCCCACACCCCATACCTCGGTTAATTCATCCGATCCTCAGGTGGCCGTGGCTGATTTCAACGGTGATGGAATCCCGGATATCGTAGTGGCCGATCAAGGGCAAAATGCTATAGACATCTTTCTCGGTAAAGGGGACGGAACGTTTTCTGTTTCAACTATCAGCCCAGGTGCCAATTTCTTCGCCAATGAAGTCGTCACTGGAGACTTCAATGGCGACGGGAAAGCTGATTTTGCGGCTCACACCAATTCGGGGGGCATCAACGTTTGGCTGGGAAACGGAGATGGGACGTTTACATTGGGGCAAACGGTCCCAAACGGCGGTGGAAGTTTAGTTACAGCCGATTTCGATGGAGATGGAATAGCTGATCTCGCGTTCGAATATGGTGTGGTATCTGGGGGTGTACCGTTTTATTTCTATCAGGTTCTTCATGGCAATGGAGACGGCACGTTTTCACAAGTTGCGCCTCCGACGCATCTCGACAATCCGCCCATAGGCAAAATAATCGTTGCGGATTTTAATGGTGATGGAGTTCAAGACATTGCGCTCATTGATCCCTTTGAGCGGGCAGTCAAGATTTTGCTCGGCGTCGGCGACGGCACATTTACTCCCGGCACATCACTGTCCTTCGGTCTGGATTACATAGGCATGGCGGCGGGAGACTTGAACGGAGACGGAATCGTTGACCTTATTGTGTGCAACCAGGATGACGTGCCAGCTACAGTTTTCCTGGGGAAAGGCGACGGCACGTTTGCCGCGCTGCCGCCAGATTCGAACCTGAACCAACTCTCTGCATCGATAGCGGTTGCCGATTTTAATGGGGACGGGATTCCCGATCTCATCTTCCCAAACGAAGAAGGGGGCTATACCAGCGTCTTCCTGGGGAAAGGTGATGGGACCTTCACTGCTGACGCATTCAGCCCGTCTGTTGCTGATTTCCTTTTTGCATCGCTTGCGACGGCCGATTTCAACGGAGATGGGCAAGCCGATATTGTGGAGGGCATCACAGATGGCCGGGGCATCGCTCCACCCGACAATCAGGTCGATGTGCTGCTCTCCCAAGCTCCCAATACCGCAGCCGGCTACGCATATCACATCTCACCGGTTGGCACAGGTATTCACTATGTCGAGGCGACGTATCCAGGCGATGTGAACAATGCGAGTGGCGTGTCGAACTTAGTGCCACTTCTCGCGGTGCAGGTTCCAACAAAACTCACCCTGACAGCAATTCCTAGCGGCGGAAGTTCGGTGAGCCAGCCGGTCACACTTACCGCAACACTCGACCAGTTCTTCGCTCAGAACCATTACGCCAGCGGATCAGTAACGTTCACCAGCGGCACCCTCACCCTCGGAAGCGCGAGCGTGAGTAACGGTGTGGCGACGCTCACGACGACGGTGCTACCTGCGGGGACGGACAAACTCACCGCGACATATCCCGGCGATCCCAACTTCGTCATGAGTACGGCGTCGGTCACGGAGATTGTCAATCCGGCTGTCAGTGCGACGACGCTGATTGTTGGGCCGAATCCAGCGGGGATAGGACAAACAGTCACCCTCACGGCTGGCGTAACTGGCGGGGGCGCGTCGCCCACTGGCGCAGTTACGTTTTTCGACGGTGCGACTGCGCTCGGTCAGGGGGCATTGGATGCCAGCGGCCATGTGACGTATACGACTGCCACGCTGACTCTCGGCACGCACGCCCTTACAGCCGTCTATGCAGGCAATGCAATCTACCCGCCGAGCACCTCGCCGGTGGTCTCCGAGACCATCCAACCGGCGGGGTTCACCATGAGCCTCTCTAGTCCCAGCGTGACCCTCCAAACGTATCGCCACACGACCACAGCGGTGACGCTGACCAGCTATGGCAACTTCGAAGACAAGATAGGAGTGAGCTGCGGCAGTTTACCCACTTACGTTACGTGCATATTCACGCCAAACCCGGCTGCGCTGACAGGGAACGGAACGACGGTTGTTTCGTTCTATCTGGACACGAGCTCGATCCTCGGCAGTGGTGCGCGGAATGATAGTGCGCCGGGGCCGGGTGGGCGGCGTGGGCTGCCGCTGAATCTTGCGCTGATGCTGCCGCCCGTCGGTTTGTTGGCGACGCTCATGGCGCGACGCAAACGGCGGGGGCCGGTGTGGGTGGTGCTGGTGCTCGCGAGTTTGCTGATTCCGGTTGTGGTTGGCGGATGCGGGAACGTGGTGACCCCCATACCTTCCGCCGCTCCTGGCGTGTATACGATTCCGATCACGGCGACCGGGTCGAGTAGCGGGATTACGCACACCGCGCCGTTGACGCTGACAGTTACTCCTTAGCACAGGCCGCTTAACGTTGACCCTCGTTCCCCGCCAATCCCCGACCACAGAACTCGATCGTAGCGGCTGTGGATCTGGCCAAACGACCCCTGGCTGTTGACGTATTGTTTCTGGACGCTAGTGATCAATTGAACCCAGGTAAAGGACTGATTGTAACCAGCTGGTGGAAAGTGGATTAGCCATAAATGTAATGCCCACTTGCTTGTTACCGAAAGGAACTCCTGTCGTTGAAAGGGCAGATCCGTTATCGTTGTTGAACACTTGGACCCCTGAGCCATCGGTGGGCATAGTTGCCGTTAGGAGCAAATTACCCGTAGGGCCGCCGAGGCATGCGTGGGATTTCAGCGCGATGCATGATTGTGACTACCGTCACTAGCCCTGAGTGGAATCGCGAGATGGAGCAGCCGTGATTTGAAGTAACGAGTTGAATTACCAAGCTACGCTTTATTCAGAAAAGATGCCCACTTTCTTCCCTGAGTTGGGTAAGCTATCTTCGGAGTTGGAAGTATCCGAACGGTAGAAAGGCCGTGCGGCAGGCTTTCTCTCAACAATGGGGCACTACAGTATGATGCACACGTTTGGCGTTTCCGTTGATAGAAGACGGTGAGCCGCAAACCCTTATGTTTATTGACTCCAGCGAGGTGTAGCAGTATGTCACTAGTCTCTGGCAGAAGATGAGCATGCAGTTTGTGAAGCTGTATTTGCGGAATCGGCCCATCGCTTCGAGGTAGCGTTTCAGCACCTCGGTCTGCCCGGCTTTGAGCGCGGCTACGAGCTGCTCGGAAGCGGCGGCAACGGCTTCGGCAATTTTGGACTTGTTTGTGTCATTGCTCACTGTTAGGCCCTCGAAAGAATTGTTTGGACATAGCCGCGCACTCCCCCTCTGGAGAGGCTGCGCGGCGGTCCCATGCTGCTTACTACTGAATGAATTGCCCCAGCGTCTGCTTGACGTCGCAAAGATAGTCGACAGAAAACTTCTTTTTGCCGATGAGCGATTTCCAGAGGCCGATGAATCCGCCCGGGTGGGTGGTGAGGCTGGTCGATGCGTTTGCGTGGGTGAATTTGCTCTCGAAGAACGCTTCCTCCCACCGTGTCAGCGACTTCACGGAAACATCGCGGGGCACTTTGGTAGTTCCCAGGCAGACGCTTCCGTTGTTGCTTACGTTCCAATAGGGCGCAAGGTAAAGCGAAGTTGCTGGTGTCGGTCGCTCATTGCCGGCGAGGGCGCGAACGTCCAATGAACCGGGGCGTCCGCGGAAGACGAGTGCAGGCTGGGGGAACCTCTTGCCCGAAAGCTGGACGAGTTCCTGCCCNNCGAATCTGCTCAATGAGAGCAAAGATGTCCGCCTCCCCAATTGGGGCGCCGGGCAGGAGTGAAGGTACACCTTTGGCGTCGACCTTCACTCCGTGTTTGGTCACGAACGAAATGCTCTCCGAGCGGTTTCCAGTTCGGTCGCTGCTGTAGACGAGGAGAGCCTCACGCAGCTCGAAGCTGGCCGTGGAGCTGAGATTGACGTAGTTTTCCAACGGTTTCCCTCCGTGCTTCGAACATTTTGCTGAGTTTGACGATCTGGCGATTGACTTGAACAAACCCCTCGACCCGGTCGAGAATCCCTCTGACGTCTTTCTTGTCAGCCGGGTTGAACGTGGCAATCCATGTGGGAGCGTGCGAGCACTCATTCATGCCTGTCGCCTCTTCATCGAACGCCTGCGTAATCGGATCGTGGGGCCGAAAAGCAAGCACCCAGGTCGGCAGCGGCCCATCGTCCCAGTTGCCCTCGAAGTCGCGGGGATCCTGAGTCGACTTTCTCTGCTTCACTGCATCCATTGCGAGTAAGGGCTCGATCCACTCGGAGTAGCGACCGCTCCTGTGCTTCTGGAGCAGGGCACGGGCAGAACGATACTCGTTGCGGCGGAGGTTCTTGGCACACTCTGGAATTGCAGCGTCGAGATCGGGAAAGTCGAT
>PLUT01000067.1 GCA_003162875.1 Granulicella sp. | reverse complement strand
ACCGTGTAAAAGGCGTAGTTTGGCTATGGTCTAGCAATTCAAGTTAGGTGATCCTTGGCTACGCCCGCCACGCTGCCTCAGCCCTCGCTACTCGATAAAGAGTTGCAGAGGTCGTCTCCCGGAAAAATCGGTCGAGTCGTGTTTGCGCTGCTGTTGGTGGGCGGCATTGGTTACATCGCGGCGCAATTGTGGGGCGATCTTTCCGTCATCCACAATGTGAGCTTGTTTCCGTACCTGCTGCTTGGGCTGGCGCTGGTGATTGCGCTGGGGTTCGAGTTTGTGAACGGGTTTCACGATACGGCGAACGCGGTGGCGACGGTGATCTACACCAACTCGCTGGCGCCGCATACGGCCGTGGTCTATTCCGGGATCCTGAATTTTGTGGGCGTGCTGCTGAGTTCGGGCACAGTGGCGTTTGCGATCGTCTCGCTGCTGCCGGTAGAGCTGATCCTGAAGATGAATCAGGGGTCGGGCTTTGCGATGATCTTTGCGCTGCTGGTGGCGGCGATCCTTTGGAACCTGGGAACGTGGTACCGCGGGTTGCCGGCGTCGAGCTCGCACACGATGATTGGATCGATTCTGGGCGTGGGCGTGGCGTACCAGTTGATGCAGGGCAAGTCCGGCACCGCGGGCGTGGATATGGAGCAGGTGAAGAAGGTGCTGGCGGCGCTGATTGTTTCGCCGCTGGTGGGATTCTTCGCAGCGGGTCTGGTGTTTCTGCTGTTCAAGCTGCTGGCGAAGGACCCGCGGTTGTACAAAGCTCCGAAGGGGGCCGCGCCGCCGCCGTTTTACATCCGGGTGATGCTGGTGCTGATGTGCGGAGGCGTGAGCTACGCGCATGGGCAGAACGACGGGCAGAAGGGCATGGGATTGATCATGCTGATCCTGGTCGGCACGGTGCCGACGGCGTACGCGCTGAATCACGCGATGGGCGCGGACCAGGTGCAGACGTTCGCGGCGGTGTCGACGCAGGCGGCCGGAGTGCTGGACCACTATGTGGACGCGAAGGCCGATCCACAGGACGCGGGGCCGGAGCTGGAGAAGTTCATCACGACGAAGCAGTACGAGCCGGGCACGATGGTGGCGCTGCGAGACATGGTGACCGACATTCGCGACGAGGCGGTTTCGTACGGGACGCTGGCGAGCGTGCCGCAGGGAATGCACGCGAATGTCCGCAACCAGATGTACCTGACCAGCGAGACGCTTCAGTTGATGGCGAAGAACGGCGGGCCGGCGATGCCGGCGGCGGACGTTGCAGTGCTGACGAACTACCAGGGCTTTCTGAGCAAGTCGACGAAGTTCATCCCAACGTGGGTGAAGGTAGCGGTGGCGCTGGCGCTGGGATTGGGCACGATGATCGGATGGAAGCGGGTCGTGACGACGGTGGGCGAGAGGATTGGAAAGTCGCGCATGACGTATGCGCAGGGAGCGTCGGCGCAACTGGTGGCGATGGCGACGATCCTGGCTGCGGGCACGTACGGATTGCCAGTGTCGACGACGCATGTGCTGAGCTCCAGCGTGGCGGGTACGATGGCGGCGAACCAGAGCGGGCTGCAACGGGCGACGATTCGGAACATCGGGATGGCGTGGGTGTTCACGCTGCCAGTGGCGGCGCTGCTCTCCGGCGGGCTGTACTGGCTGTTCAACTCCATGGTGCGGTGAGACAAGGTACCAGGTACTCGGTGCCAGGTACCAGGGCGGCGACGCGGAGGCGCGTGGGTTGATAGACTGACCTCTGACATTTATGAGCCTGAAAGCAAAGATTGAAGCTGTCATTTATGCGTCGGAAGAGCCGGTGACGCTGGCGCAACTGGTGGGCCTGCTGGGCGAGGAGGCGCAGGCGGAGCTGGACCGCGAGGCCGCGGACCAGCAGACACTGTTGCAGGAAGAGGAACTGGAAGCGGCGGAAGCAGAACCGTCGCTGGGCGAGGATTTCGATTCGGTGGGCGCGGCGGGGAACGGGGACGCGATCCTGGCACAGGAGTCGATCCAACCCACCCAAGACGATGGGATTGTCTTGGATGGCGCACCCGATTCGGTGGCCGAAGATACGGCGGCGGCGAAGGCTGAGAAGGCGCGGCTGGCGCGGCTGGCGCGGCTGCGGGCACACTTCCGCGCGGTGCTGGACCAGTTGATGGCGGAGTATGCGGCGCCGGAATCCGACCGCGGGCTGGAGATTCGCGAGGTTGGAGGCGGCTTCCGCCTGGCGACCAAACCGGAGTACCACGATGCGGTGCGCGGATTTGTGAAGTCGCTGAAGCCGCCGCTGAAGCTGAGCCTGCAGGCGCTGGAGACGCTGGCGGTGGTGGCGTACAAGCAGCCGGTGACGTCGCCGGAGATTTCGGAGATTCGCGGAGTGGATTCGAGCGGCGTGCTGGGTTCGCTGCTGTCGCGGAAGCTGATTACGACGGCAGGGCGGAAACACGTGATCGGACGTCCAATCCTGTACAAGACGACGCGGGAGTTTCTGCTGCGGTTCGGGCTGAAGGACGTGGCTGAGCTGCCCAGCATCGAAGAGTTCGAGAAGCTGGCCGGGCAGATGGCAGAGCAGGAGGAGATTCCGATGGAGAGCCATGTGCCGGAGTCACCGAAGACAGTGGAAGAACGGCTGGAGTCGGACCAGGAAGCTCCGGCGCCGGAACCGATTGCGGATGAGGCGATCGTGGATGGGCGGCTGTCAGGGCTGACTCCGCGGTATGACGATGCGGAGGACGATCCGTCGGCGGCGGAGGCGGAGATCCAGGGCGGAGAGTAAGGCAGTTGTCAGAGATCAGTTGTCAGTTCTCGGCTTTCAGCGGTCAGCGGTCAGCGGT
>PLUT01000036.1 GCA_003162875.1 Granulicella sp. | reverse complement strand
GGCTCGACCACGAGCGCGCCGGGCAAGTCGGCGCCGAGCACGGCGAGAAGAAAGAATTCGCGCTGCGGCTTGACGTCCGCGCGCGCGGCCAGATAGTCGCGCAGATGCCCTTCCGGCAGCAGGTTCGAAAAGAAGGTGGGCAGGCGGGTATTGACGGCCCGCGTCGGCACAACGAGTCCGCCCGACTGGCCTTTGTAGGAAAGGCTGAGGGTCGGCCTGTCCGGATCGTCGATATAGCCCTGCTCGAAGGAAAACAGGTGGCGGTCGCCGCCCAGCCGGTTGATGACGCCGATCTGACGGCCATGCAGTTTCACGGCGAGCGCATTCAGGGTTTTAGGATCGAACATCATCGGGGCTACTTCCCTTCTCCGCCAGTGTCCTGATCGCCGCTGGCATAGAGGGACCGCTCTTCGGATCCCTCCGGCTCCTGTTGCGCGCGGATGAGGGACTGCACGGCAGGCACGAGCGCACGCGGGACGAGCAGCAGATCCAGGCCGAGAACGCGGACGAGGTCGAGCAGTGTGTCGAAGCGGGGCACGACTTCCCCGGATTCGATCGCGGAGATATGCGGCTGCGGCAGGCCGATCTGCGCGCCGAGTTCCCGCTGCCCCCAACCCCGCTTTGCCCGCGCATCCTTTATCTGTTGGCGCAGATCAGCAGGCAGGCCTTTTAGCCGCAGGGGTTTGATATGTTGTGATATATTGCTTCTCACATTTATATACTATCACATATCATAAGCTCTGCCCAAGTGATATGTTTACACAGATCACGTGACTCATTTTATATCCTTACACATATCTTGTCGCTGATTGATTGTCCGGTGATGGAAGACACGCCGCCAGATTATGGGCGGAAACGGAACGTCCAACCAACACCGCACCAACGACTTCCGCGCCAATCTGGCGGCCACAGCATGGGATTGGGAGCACCGTTTCCCGCAGCATGGCGGTCCAAATCGAGTCTCGCGAGAAGCCGGTCAGGAGACCTTCCATTTGCGCGAAAGCATGGCGAGCATTTCGCTCAAACTCGGGTCCGGTTTGGGAACCGGTTGCGGTGAATTGGCTCGGCCATTCTCCGGCGTGGGGGTCATGAGTGCTTTCATAGAAAGCGCGATCCGCTTCGACTTTGCGTCGGCGCTCAGCACTTTGACCTTTACAATCTGTCCGGCTTTGACCGCCTCGGAGGGATCTTTAATAAAGCGGTCCGAGAGTTCGCTGATATACACAAGGCCGTCCTGATGGACGCCAATGTCGACGAATGCGCCGAACTTGGTGACGTTGGTGACGACGCCTTCGAGGATCATTTCGGGTTGCACGTCGGCGAACTCNNCTTGACGGTGAACGCGCCGGCGTCGATTTGGAGGGCATCGACCTTGATCAGAAGTTGAGGATTTGTGATCAACTCGCCGACCAGTGTACCCAGCGAGCGAGCGATTTGCTCGACCACCGGATACGATTCCGGATGGACAGCCGTGCAATCCAGCGGATTCTCGCCGTCGCCGATGCGCAGAAAACCGGCGGCCTGCTCGTACGTTTTGGCGCCGATGCCGGGGACTTTGTTGAGCTGTTTGCGCGAGCGAAAGCGTCCATGTTCGTCGCGGTAAGAGACGATATTCAGCGCGACTCGTTCCGTGACTCCGGCGACGTAGCGCAGCAGCGTCCACGAGGAAGTATTGAGATCGACGCCGACGCGGTTAACGCAACTTTCGATAGTTGTCTCCAGTGATTGCTGCAACTGGCGTTGGTCGACGTCGTGCTGGTACTGGCCGACGCCGATCGACTTGGGGTCAACTTTGACCAGTTCGGAGAGCGGATATTGCAGGCGCCGCGCGATAGAGATGGCGCGGCGGACGGTCAGATCCAGGTCGGGAAACTCCTGGCGGGCGACGTCGGACGCGGAGCAAATGCTGGCCCCCGACTCGCTGACCATGACCGAAAAGATGCTGTCGAGGCGATGCTCACGTAGCGTGTCGCGGACGAAAGCGTCGGTCTCCCGTGAGGCAGTCCCGTTGCCAATCGCGATGGCGCGGACGTTGTACTTCGCGAGCATTACTACCAGCCGGTCCGCTGCTCCTGCCTTGCACGAGACAACTCCAAGCGTCCTTCTGAATCCGTCTCTTCTCCGGAAAGCAATTGCTCGCTTCCTGCACGGGTTGAGAGACCAACTTGTACAAAATTGACCAGTATGGAGATGAGCGCGATGGAATACTTAATAGACGCTATGGTGCGGCGCCCAGGAGAGTGCATGAGACCCGATGAAAGCTCCCTGTCATAGCGAGGACTTGGCTTTGCATGACACTGCCATAACTCTTCACCGCTTCTCGTCGTGATTGACGTTTCTGGGTAGCCTTCTTCTTCATCGGCGCGGGTTTGTTCATTTACNNTAACGGAGCTATCTGGATTCTTGCTCTCTGATCGAACTCTCGCAAAAGAGCGGCGCGAGATTCGACAAACGAGTCAGACGCCGTCAGACGGCGGCAATAAGAGCGACGAGAGATTCAATGACCGAGATGAGTTTGTATCCGCTGCGATTTGAACCGATTTATCAATACCGACTTTGGGGCGGCCGGCGTTTGGCCTCGCTGCTCGCCGCGCCGCTCCCGAACGACGGCCCGATAGGCGAAGCGTGGGTTCTCAGCGATCGCGACGACCATCCGAGCAAGATTGCCAACGGACCGCTCCAGGGGCAAACCATCGGCCGGGTGATGATGCAGTCACAGGAACAATTGATGGGAAGGCTGGCACGGCGTTTCCAACGGTTCCCCTTGCTGCTGAAGTTCCTCGACGCGCATGAGATGCTCTCCGTCCAGGTGCATCCCGGATATGCGCGCGAATGCCCGCCAGCGACGGACGGAACCGCGAAGACCGAAGCGTGGGTTGTGCTCGAATCGGGGAAAGAAAGCCGCATCTATGCGGGCTTGAAGCCTAGCACAACTGCGGACATCCTTCGGCAGTCGGTCACGAGCGGAACGTTAGCAGACCATCTCGTATCGATCGCGCCGAAGCCCGGCGACGGGGTCTTCATTCCGGCCGGGACAGTTCACTCTCTGGGTGGAAACGTCGTGGTGTTCGAGGTTCAGCAGAACAGCGACACGACATTTCGCCTCTACGACTGGGGTCATGTCGATGCGAAGACGGGTCGGCCGCGGGAACTCGAAGTCGATCAGGCGCTTGCTTGCATTGATTTTGTAGATGGCGCGGCCGGTCTGGTGAGGCCGACGGTAGAAGCGGCTACACCTGGAGAGCGCGAGCGACTTTTCGACTGCAACGCATTCCGGTTGTGGCGCCTGCACGGAGAATCGCCGTTTACGGTTGGAGCCGCGGATGTACCGCGCGTACTGGTATGCACCGAGGGNNTTTCGCCCGAGCAGCGCAATAGGTTTATTGGAAATCGCAATACCGGAGAAGTCCGAAAGCGGTCGGGCCAATAAGAGTTCAGGGGTGGACACCGAATGAAAAAGCTGGTTGTTTTCGATCTCGACGGTACGCTTGCCAAAAGCAAATCGTCTCTGGACGCCGAAATGTCGAAGCTTCTGCACGACCTTCTCGGTGTCGTCAAAGTGGCCGTGATTTCCGGGGGTGATTGGCCACAGTTTGAAAAACAAGTGCTCTCCCATCTCCCCCACGACCAAGGCCTCGCGAATCTGTCCCTCCTTCCAACGTGTGGCACCAAGTTCTTTCGGTATTCCGGAGACTGGAAGAAGATCTATTCGGAGGATTTCACCGCGGACGAAAAGAAGAAAATCATCGACTCCTTGAATAAGGCATTCCAGGCAGCGGGCTTCAAAGTCGAAAAGGTCTGGGGAGAAGTCATTGAAGACCGCGGAAGCCAGATTACCCTCTCCGCATTGGGTCAGCAGGCTCCACTGGCGGAAAAAATAAAGTGGGACCCGGATTTCGCGAAGCGGAAGAAGATCAAAGCAATTCTTGACCCTTTGATTCCCGGCTTCTCCGTGCGGCTTGGCGGCGCAACGTCCATCGATGTAACCAAACCCGGGATCGACAAGGCCTACGGGATGCGAAAGCTGAGAGACATCCTGGGCATTTCACTAAAAGAGATGATCTACGTTGGCGATGCTCTTTTTCGGGGAGGCAACGACTATCCTGCGGAACAAGTCGGAGTGATTTCGATTCCGGTTCGGGGACCTGAAGATACGAAGCGGGTGATCGAAGCGATCATCGCCTGTTTAGGCGGAAATCAACAGGCTGATTTTCAGGCGGGACTTCGATGACCGGGTTTAAGCTACAACGCATCGGCATGTTGATGGAACCGGAACCTGGCAACCCCCGGGAGGTCGAAGGTGTTCTGAATCCTGCCGCTGCTCGTGGCCCGGATGGCCAACTCTACCTCTTTCCGCGGCTGGTCGCGAAAGGAAATTACTCGCGCATCGGCATTGCGCGGGTGCGGTTCAATGCGGACGGAGACCCGGCTGGCGTCGAGAGGCTTGGCATTGCGCTGGAGCCGGAAGCCGATTATGAGCGAAGGCCCGATGGCGGCGGTGGCTGCGAGGATCCTCGGGTCACTTTCGTGGAGCCGCTTCAGTGCTACCTCATGACCTATACAGCGTTTTCACCCCGGGGCCCGAGGATTGCCCTGGCACAGTCGAAGGACCTGTTTCACTGGCAGCGTTTGGGGCTGGCCACGTTCGCTCCATGCAATGGTATCGCTCTGGACAGCGTAGATGACAAAGATGCCAGCCTGTTTCCGGTTGCCATTCCAAATCCATCCGGGCACCCGGAACTCGCGATCCTTCATCGACCGCTCTTTCCCGGTACTCGTCCTGAAGAGACTGCTTGCCGCCCCGAATCCCGCGAACTGGATCTCGATCGAGAAAGTATCTGGATTTCCTACTCCGCGATGGCCCCGGAGGGTGGTGAACCCGATCGGCTGGGCCGATTTACCTCGCATCACCGGCTGGCGACTCCGGTGTCGCCCTGGGAGCGGCTCAAGATCGGTGGAGGCACTCCGCCCATCCTGACCCGGCATGGCTGGTTGATTGTTTACCACGGTGTCAGCGACCTGGCAGAGCCGGGCAACGAAGAGCATCAACTGTGCTATTCGGCCGGGGTCATGGTGCTCTCAAAGCAGCACCCGCAAGTGATCCTCTATCGCTCGACGGAGCCGGTGTTGAAGCCGGAGTTGTCGCAGGAACGCAGCGGTACCATCGCCAACGTTGTGTTTCCTACCGGCATCGACCGTCGCGACGATCTGGGCGCACCGGACCGGTTTGATGTCTATTATGGAATGGCCGACAACCGGATTGGCGTGGCGCGCCTGGACGTGCCGGACCTCCTGCCGCTGGGAAGAACCGCCGATCCGCCGGAAGCAAGAGTGTAACGCCGGTGTTTCATGGCGCGACCTGTCATCCCACGTTTCAGTGGGCTGCGCAGGTATCTGCGCGAAGAAGCACAATCTGTTCTCACAACACTCGCCGGGCTTTTGGCGGATGTTCAAGACTGACTTCGGTTTGCTGCCTGCGACAATTTCCTAACTACATGGCTGACGTAACTCACTGCTCCGTTGAGCGTGAGGCCCGTGGAGCCTGGATCAGATGGCTGACAGTTTTCCTGAAGTTTTCAACTCCCTCTTGGAACGTCGACCCTTGGAATGATAGAAGTGACGGTAGCTTGTGCGGCACTGTCTGAAAGTTTCCATCCTGTTCTTAGGTCCCTGGAGCGAAACGGCGCGGCCAGAATCGTTTGGCTCAGAGGCGTGTCTAAACACTGCACAACAGTAATGTCAGCTGTGTTCAAAAACTTGGCGTACATGCAGACTTAACGCGGCAACCTGCCGACGTCATCCTCCACGTCAATCGTTTAGGGAACTTCCACAGGAAAGGCTATGGCGAGACGAGCGAGTGTCGCCTATATGCCATGGGATACGGCGCGAAGATAGCTACCAAGGATGAGCAAAACGAAACAGATTGCTGCTTGTACAGGTGTAATGCTGTTGTCGTGCGCTGGTGCGACTGTGCTCCAGCATGGAGTATGGGCGCCCGCCCGATCGAATGATCAGGTTCCCCGCACAGCATCTTTCTTCTAAGAGAGGAATGCATTCAAAGCGAAGGAGTTCTTATGAATGCAACGACAAAATGTGTCCACCCCGCTTGTAACTGTGTCCCGGTTGATGGGAAAGAATATTGTAGTGAAACCTGTTCCGATGCTAAGAGCGTGACGGAACTCGTATGCCAGTGCCAACATCCTGCTTGCCACGGCGCAGCGCTCAAGCCGTAGCCGGCCCGCTACATACTCGGAGAAGTATCCGTGCCGCCACTTGCTAGCGGCAGCACCAGCGGCTTTCACGCCGCAAAAGGAGTCTCAGTCATGACACGATCGCAGGCTCGCTTCTCAATGCCTAGCAAAATCCTCTTGCCGATGGACTTCAGCGCGTCTTCGAGCGCAGCACTTGGGGCTGCAACGGATCTAGCCCAGCATTTTCACGCCGAACTAAAGCTCTTGCACATCATCCCTACAGCACCGGACTTCAATGGCTCTGACTTCTTCCCTGAAACCTCGGTGCTCCAGGAAGCGAGGGCTGACATCGAGGAAAAGCTCGCCGGGTATACCACCTCCATCCTGGCCAGGGGGGTCAAAGCATCCTCCAGCATCGAAATCGGCGATGATGTGGCGGACACTATTGCGCTTGTCATCGAACGGGAACACCTAGATATGGTTGTCATCTCAGCGCATGGCATGTCAGGGTGGCGGCCCATGATCTTCGGGTCAACCGCCGAGAAGGTCATCAAACTCGTCCAGTGCCCGTTATTGCTTCTTCACTCCGCCGAGCCCGTCACAATTTCCGAAGAATCAATCTCGCAGCCTGAGAAAGCACCCGGAGTGCAGTGATATAGGCCTCAAGATGTAGCGGGGCGTGATTCTTGACGCAACTGTGCAGACAGGCTCATCATGTGCTCGACCAGCTCAAGGAGAAAGCATCATGCGCGTAGGAATAGCATCGGACCATGGAGGGTTCGCTCTGAAAGAGCAGATCGCGGATTTGCTGCGCGGTGCTGCCCACGAGGTCGTAGACTTCGGTGCGCTTCAATCGAGCTCCGGAGACGATTACCCAGATTACGTCATCCCACTGGCCAGGGCCGTGGCCGCAGGCACAGTTGATCGCGGAGTAGCGCTCTGCGGCAGTGGCGTGGGTGCATCCATCTGCGCCAACAAGGTTGCTGGTGTGCGAGCAGGGCTCATCCATGACGTGTTCTCTGCTCACCAGGGCGTTGAAGACGACGACATGAATGTCTTTTCACTCGGTGGACAGGTAATCGGGCCGGCGCTGGCCTGGGAATTGATCGAAACATTTCTTAAGGCTCGCTTCAGCGGCGCGATTCGCCACCAACGGAGGATCGAGAAAGTGAAGGCGCTGGAAATGCAGGCGGTTCTTCCTTGACTGTCCTCTTTGAGCTGACCGCATTCTGGTACGAAAGAGGAGCGGTCGTCAATTGCAGATTGCTGGGATCGAGATTCCCCAGGCGGCGATTGTGAGATTCGGATGTATCCGGTATAGGCCTGGAAATTGTAACTACAAAGCGTAATGGAGGATGTTCCATGATCGAGATTTTGAAGAACTTTCCCGATAATGTCATCGCGCTGTCCTGCGAGGGACAGGTCACAAAAGAGGATTATGACGGGATTCTTGTTCCGGCCATTCTCAAAGCGCTCAAGCGGCACGACAAGGTCCGGCTTTTCTATAAGACGTCGGCGAATTTCACCGGCTACGACCCAGGTGCTATCTGGGAGGACCTGAAGATTGGGGTGGAACATCCCACGCGCTGGGAGCGCGTCGCAGTGGTCACAGACGTTGACTGGATCGTACAAATGGTGAGGCTATTTAGCTTCCTTTTGCCCTGCCCGGTCAAGTTATTTCCGTCTTCGGAAGCTGCGCAGGCGCATACCTGGACCATCGCCGCCAGTTGATCCCGGAAGGACACAAGCAGCCTTGCAATGAAAAGTGTTGGAAGAGGAATGAAATGAATGCTACGCAGAAACTTCACGAAATCGGCCAGAGCCTCTGGCTCGACAACATCACCCGCGGCTTGCTGGCCAGCGGCACCCTTCAACGCTATATCCAGGAGCTATCGATCACCGGTCTTACCTCGAATCCCACGATCTTCGATCACGCCATCAAGAACAGTCACGACTACGACGACGCCATCAGCCAGAAAATGAAAGAAGGCAAATCGGGCGAGACTCTCTTCTTTGAGTTGGCGATTGAGGACCTGCAGCAGGCCGCCGATCTCTTTCGTCCGATCTACGACCGGACCAATGGTGTGGATGGCTGGGTGTCCCTGGAGGTATCGCCCTTACTGGCTTGCGACACGGCCGGAACTCTTTCTGCGGCCAAGGCGCTCCACGCCCGCGGGGGACGGCCCAATCTATTCATCAAGAT
>PLUT01000020.1 GCA_003162875.1 Granulicella sp. | reverse complement strand
TCTACGCAGTCATTGCACTAGCTCCCCACGATCTACGTAGGAGTCGGGCAGCACCTCGTTGCTTATTCCGAATACTTCCCAGACCTTCTTGCTCATCTCAGTCCCCAGTCTCAGACAAGATACCACCCGAGTGCCCACATCTCGCCTTTGAGATGTGGGATTGCCGCCACATACTTCCAAGGGGAGTCCCATACCGGAAGGGTACGGCTTCAGCCGTGCCGCAAAAAGCCGCGCCGAAGGCCGCTTCCGCTCTGCCGAAGGCCNNGTGCAGGCGCAGCCGGAACGACCAATTCGCCTTCCTTCGCCCTGCCACTCGCCTCTATTGCGGTGGTGCCGTCGTGCGGCCATGATCGTAGCTGATAGAAGTCTGCCCCTTGTCGGAGGTCACGATGATGGTTGTGGCATTGCCCGGTACGCCCACGCTCATCATGACGGCTGAGTTGGGCAAGGTCATAGCCTGGACGCCGCTGCCCAGCTGTTGTTGATAGAACTGCGCGACCTGGCTTGGAGAATCCGGGGTGCTATAGATCGCAGCCACACTCGTCNNGAGCGGTACGCCCAAATCCGGC
Source organism: Granulicella sp. (assembly GCA_003162875.1). Classification (GTDB taxonomy): domain Bacteria; phylum Acidobacteriota; class Terriglobia; order Terriglobales; family Acidobacteriaceae; genus Edaphobacter. The sequence goes on along the minus strand of PLUT01000020.1, from coordinate 2,023 downwards.
GGGGCTGGAGCAGCACTCGCCGGCGTCGGAGCGCTTCCAGCCGCCGTCGAAGCGCCCCCCGCTGCAACCGCCTTCTGGTGATTCAAGTAAAATCCCCACGCCAGAAACGCGGCGAATAGCACCACCACCACGCCGACCACCGTCAACAAAATCTTGCGGAGGAGGTGGCGCTTGTGCGGTTGCGGTGGCCCACCTGCGGTGCCTAGCGGGCAACCGCCCGCGACCGGCTGCACAGCGCTATTCGCACCCAATTCATCGCCTGAGATCATGAAACCTCCCGCCAGCGCCGTATAAACCGATTCGGATTCTCAGAGCCTACCCGTTCGCAAAANNATCCAGCATTAAGAGGAGAACTCCACAGTGATCTCACGCTTTTGTGTCCATGCGATGAGTTCGACACCTAAGAGGTGATCACCGAGGTCCGGCAGGAGACGGGGAAAGCCATCCAACTCCGACCGGTTTACGGCATGGGGGTGTACTTGATGCGATAAATTGAGCCGTGATGTTCAATACCAATTGAGCTGCCCTCTTTCTGAACGGCAAGAAACTCAAGCGTACCGTTGGAGTCGAAGACTAGGGTGTGCGGAAGAATCATGCTGTACTCCGCTCCTGCCTGACCATCGAAAAAAATCGACCACTTACCGCCCATATAGGGATCTCCGTAAGGGTTATGTACTTCGCTCATCTGTGCCGAATACGCCAGGTGTTTCACGTCCGGACTGAATGCCCAGTTGCTGATTGCCCAGTGTTCCGCTCCCGGCTGTCCGTCCACAACCAAAGACCAATCCCTGCCTAATCCTTTCTTCCAGGCCACATACGCAATATGTTTGCCATCGGGGCTGAAACTGGGATTGAAGATCGTTTCGAACCCCGGGCCTTCCTGACCATCCACTACCACAGACCATTTGTCACTTTTCAGGGCCGAATACACCATGCGCTTGCCGTCAGGGCTAAAGGCTGGAGAGCCTAGCCCGATTGAGTCGTACTCTGCCCCCTCTTTGTTGTCCACCACCATCACCCATTTGCCGTTCCTCTTGGCTGCATACGCCAAGTGTTTGCTGTCGGGGCTGAAGGCTAGAGCGGCATAACGATTCCTGGCTTCTTTATTCAATAATTCGTCGTAGGCCGGGTCCGCCTTGCCATCCACTACCACTGACCATTGCTTACCCTCGTGCGCTACAAAGACAACGCGTTTACTGTCCGGGCTGAAGATCGGCCCGTAGATTTCGTCGTATTCCGCGCCGGGATGGCCATCTACCACCGCCGTCCAGTGCTTGCCAGACTTGGCTGCATACGCCACGCGTTTGCTGTCGGAGCTGAAGAGCGGATTTAGGACTTGGACATATTTCGGGCCTGACTCCCCGTCAACCACTACCCATTGCCTGTCATGCCTTTGATCTGCGATCCCCCCGGCCATATAGGCCAAGCGTTTTCCGTCGGGGCTGAAGGTCAAGCCGCCAAGGAGCGGTCCGCTCGGACCCGCATGACCATCAACCACAATCCCACCCCCGTTGGTCGCATACGCGATGTGCTTACCGTCCGAGCTCAAGGCTAATGCACCTGAATCTGGAAACACAAAGGTGCCTTTGTCCAACGAGATCGGCTGGCCGTCCACAACGATACAGCTTCTCGACACTTTGGGGCATTTGCTCCCGACCATGGAGTAAGCAACGTGGCGCCTGTCGGCGCTGAACGTAGGGATCGAAGTCTCGTAAAAGGGACCAAATAGCTGGACCGTCGTCCTCTCACTCCAGTCAAACTGTCCCAGATGTGTCTCTTCAATTTTGAACCCGGCAATCTGTGCTGGAGCTGATTGGGCCGGCGCAGCCGTTGTCTGTTCCGTTTGTGCTGCCGCTGGCGTTGGTTGCTCCGGTGCAGGCGTTGTTTGGGCCAATCCCGTCACTGCCAGACCGGTCATGGCTGCTGACCAGAGGGCAACCCGCTTCGTGGCTTTATGAAGACGCAGAATTGATTTGGTTTTCATCCGGAATTTCCGTTTTACTTTCGGCTGCGAACCAATATA
>PLUT01000305.1 GCA_003162875.1 Granulicella sp. | reverse complement strand
ACTTCCGACGCGCCCACGCTCTACCCCATTGCCGGCGCCACCGCCGACGCGGAAGTCGCCGCCAAGCTGCTGCTCATCCAACGCGCCGACAAGGCTGCACGGGATTTCGACCCGCGCATCACCCAGGTCCGCGCGGGCTTCAGCGACGAGCTTCGCCGCATCCTGGTCGCAGCCTCCGACGGCACGTTTGCGAGCGATACCCAGCCGCTGGCGCGCCTGAACATCTTTGTCATCGCGAAGGATGCCGCTGCTGACAACGGCGCCGGCTCGACTGCGCGCGGCACCTCCGGCGGCGGGGGCCGGGTTACCCTGGATTTCTTTGAAGGAATCCACTCGCCGGAGCACTTTGCCCGCGAAGCTGCCCGCACCGCCATCCTGCAGTTGGAAGCGGTCGCCGCACCCGCCGGCGAGATGCCTGTCGTCCTCGGGCCCGGATGGCCGGGAGTCCTGCTGCACGAAGCCGTCGGCCACGGCCTGGAAGCAGACTTCAACCGCAAGAAGACCTCCGCCTTTGCCGGCCTGATCGGGCAAAAGGTTGCCAGCGAGAAGGTTACAGTCGTCGACAACGGCAGAATGCCCAATCGCCGCGGGTCCATCAATCTTGACGACGAGGGGAATCCCACCCAGGAGACCGTGCTGATCGAGAATGGCATTCTCAAGGGCTATCTGTCGGACAAACTGTCCTCGCGGCTGATGGGCATGCCAAATACCGGCTCCGGGCGTCGCGAGAGCTACCACCACATCCCCATGCCGCGGATGACCAATACTTACATGCTGAACGGTACGGACATGCCCGAGGACATCATTAAGTCGGTCGAGCGCGGGCTCTATGCCGTCAACTTCGGCGGCGGCCAGGTGGACATCACCAACGGCAAGTTCGTCTTTTCCGCCTCCGAAGCCTATTTGATCGAGGACGGAAAGGTCACCCGCCCGGTCAAGGGAGCGACCTTGATCGGCAACGGGCCCGAAGCATTGAAGCACGTATCCATGGTCGGGAACGATCTTGCACTCGACGAGGGCATCGGCACCTGCGGCAAAGCCGGGCAGAACGTGCCCGTCGGCGTCGGCATGCCAACCGTAAGGCTCGACCGCATGACGGTCGGCGGAACAGGAGAATAAAGCCGTGGCAACAGAACGCGAAAAAATGTACGAGTGCGAGGTACGCCGCCGCCGGGTAAAGGCCGGCGGAGGCTACGAACCCTACTGGAAGGTGAAGAGCGTCGTCGATGCCCTGGCCGACGACGACACCGAGTTCCGTTGCAAGGATTGCCACGGCCCGGTGAAGCTGCTCGGCCGCAACGGCAAGAACGGCACGGTTCCTCACGTTGAGCACAAGCTCTCCGCGGACGCCGAGTTCTGCCCCAGCGGCATGCCATTCAAGAAGGCCACCGACGGCCGCGAACCCCGACACTCCGCACAGCCAGTCGAATTCGCCCCCGCGCACCATCAGCAGGCCTCCTGATTGGCGGCTAGCGCCGCGCCGCCTGCCCCGCGTGCCCTAACCTTGGGACTCCCGGGTGTAAAGCCGCTTCGCGGACGATCTTCAGTCTTGCTAAACGGCACGGCTTTGGTCGCGCCGTTTAGGGTCCCTCAAACGCAGCTTCAGCCGCTGAGGTAACGTCCTTCGCATCACAACCGCACCACCAAAGGAGCCTCATGGCCGCCGAATCCGAAAAGATCTACGAGTGCCAGGTCAAGCGCCGCCGCCTCAAACTTGGCGGTGGCTACGAACCGTTCTGGAAGCTCAAGTCTGTCATCGAAGCCCTCTCCGACGACGACACCGAGTTTCGCTGCCCCGACTGCACCGGCGCCGTCAGGCTCCATCGCCGCTACGTCGTCGACGCGCCTCTGCCCTACATCTCCCACAAGCTCAAGACCGACTCCGAGTATTGCACCGCCGGCTCCTTCTTCCGCAAAGCTACCGACGGCCGCCAGCCTCGCCTCTCCCAACACCCCGTCCGCTAAGACCCTGCGATTACACCTCGATCGCCACCACCTCGTGATCGCGGATCGACGGCACCGTAACGCTCACCGCCGCGCCCGTCCGCACCATCGCCACCTCCTTGTCCGCCGCCAGCAGCCGTGCCCGCTTCGCCGCAACCCCGGCCGGCAGCCGCACCCGAACTGTATGCGGCCCCACCGGAAAGAAGTCCCGGTACGGTCCCTTCATCGCCATCGGGTTGGTCAGATTCACCAGGTGAATCGTAATTGCGTTCGCATTCCGCCACGCTGTCACATCCAGCAACCCGGGCCCGTCTACCTCAACCGCCGGCATCTCATCGTGGACCCAAGCAAGTGCATTCCGCATCATCTTCAGATGGTCCGCGCACAGCACCTCCCAGAACGTTCGATCGACGTCGAACGGAAAATACGCAACCCGCCCTCCGGCCTGGCGTAGATACAGACACGAAATATCCGTCTTCGGCACACGTGGATACACCTTCTCCATCGGCAGATCGGGATAGCTCGGGATCAGCGTAAACGGCGTCTCCGCAAACTTCTCGCGCGGCGTCACTTCCAGCCGCGAAACCCCATTGATGATCCGCGGCGCATCTTCCAGGCCCGCGAACAATGCGTTCCCGGGAAGCGCCTCGTGCTCCAGCCGGATGTACGAATTCAGCATCGGCCCCTGTGCCTTGCCCGTCCAATCCACGCCAAACACATCCGCCAGCCCGAAGTTCTTCCGCCGCGTCCCCAACTCGTCGTACAGACTGGTCTCGTGCGTGGCAACGATGCTGCCGCCTCTGCTCACGAACGCCCGCAACTGCTCGCACTGCGCATCGCTCAGCGCCGCCACGTTCGGCAGGATCAGCGTCTTGTACGGCGCCAGGTGTTCCGCGTCCAGCAGCCGGTCATGCACCATCTCAAACGGAATCCGCGACTCCACCAGCGCCTGGTACCACCCCAGCGCGTAATCCTCCACCCTCGCACCGTAGTACCAAGCCGTCTGCTGCGAATACACCAGCGCCATCCGCGCCAGCGGCCGCCGTTGCGCCAGGTAGCGCTGGTTCTTCTCCGTCCACACGTAGATGTTTTCGATCTCTCCCAGCCATCGCTGGTCGTGCAGCGTTGCTGAGAACTTCGTGAACCAAGGCCGCATGCCATTCGCAATCGCGTCCAGCGCCCAGATGCGGATCTCCGCATTGCTGGTCACGCTGTCCTTCCAGCGGTACGCCTCCTCCAGCCCAATCCCAAACAGCCCGATCACCGGCTTGTCACCCATGGTCGCGCGGTATTCTTTGCCGGACTTGCCCACCAGCCAAGGCGCCGCCAGGCCATGCCGCGCCTGCCGGTCCGCCGCCAGCATCGGCGCGCGCCGGCTGATCTCGATCGTGTTCAGCGGGCTCGACGCCCCGCTGCCGTTATTCGGCACCACGCTCGACTCCGGATTAATCGCGCGTATCGCGCCATTCCAAACATCCAGTACATCCACCAGCCGTTGCCGCCGCCACTCCAGAAACGCCCGCCGCACCGGATCGCGCGCATCCGTCGTCCGCGGCAGATCGAACCCGCTCGCCGCCTTGAAGTTCTCCCGGCAGTGCACGCAGTAGCAGTCGCCGGAGCCGTCCCAGCGGTTCATGAAGATCCCGTCTGGGTGGTAACGCGCCATGACCTCCTTGTGCACCGCCGTCATGAACTCGAAGTTGTACGGCCCCAGCGCGCACGTCACCCACATCTCCGGCGACGACCAGTGCCGCCGCGGATTGCCATTCGCCTCCACCGCGATCCAGTCCGGATGCGCGGCCTTCGCATCGTCGTACGTGGCATGCGGATCGGTCCGGATCAGCACTGCCATGCCCAGCTTGCGGCATCCCGAAACCAGCTCTCCCAGCACATCCCGGTCGCCCAGCCACGCGCTGCGATGATGGAACGGAATCGCGGTCGGGTAGTACGCCACGCACCCGCCGCCGCTCAGGCAAACACCATCGGACCGCGTCCGCTTGAAGTAGTCGAACCAGAACGCCGGATCGAAGTGCGCCGGATCGTCCTCCACCAGCGTGAGTTGCGCCCAGCGCATTGTTTCTTGCGCCCATGCAGAAGCAGGCACAGACGCTGCGCCCGTCACAACCTGCCCCAGCAGACTCGGCGCAACCTGCGCCAACGCCAACCCGGTCCCCGCAACCGCCGTAGACTGCAAAAACTCCCTGCGACTTACCGAAGATGAAGACGATGAATTCATGTGCGGAATGGTACGTGACAGATGCAGACGATGGCCACCGGGCCTGCCATCCGCAGCCCACCTTGCCGTCAGCGCCCGAAGCGCTGCCTAGCGCAGCCGCGTCGCAGAAGTGCGCATATTTGCCAGATAATGCTGGTCCAGCGCCTGGCGAATCAGAGTCTTGATAACGGCCTGGCGGCTAATATTCAACTTCTTCGCCGCATCGTCCAATTCCTCCAGCATCGGCAACGCAAGATCCACGTTGACCCGCCGAATCGGACCGGCCATGCGCCCGGCATTGGTGAAGAAACGGGAGACGTCCTTTCCTTCATCGGCCAAACGTGCAATCGCTTCCGCTGCCACAGCCTTCTTCCGGTTATGAGTGCTCTTCATAGAGTTGTTGTTCCTCCTTGGTCGCCTTCCAAAGCGTGACAAGATGGCAATACTCTTCCTTCTTGTCCTCCCGCATCTCAAACACCACCGTATACAGCCGTTCCCCTACCCAACCGATAGCGCGATATTGTTCCGGTAGATCCGACCGCTGGTCCAGGTAATACGGATGCGAGAAAACTTCCTGTACCTCTTCGAAGCCAATGCCTCGCTTCGGGTTTGCCCTCAATCGCCTGCTCTTCCGCACGTCGAAATGGAATCGCATTGAAGTATAACAGTTATACCATACCGCAGCTTCCACTCAACCTCCCTCATGGCCCATTCCCCGCGCCGACCCCACTCCCCGCGATACACTATCTCCTGCACATCAAGTGAAGCGCGGAGACCCCGATTTGCCTGACACAACAGCCACCACCCCCGACGAAAAAGCCGCGCCCTCCACTCCCGCGCCCGAACACCAGGACCACGAGACTGCACTCGAGTCGCTCGCCTCTATCTGCACCGTCCTGGCGGTCGGCCTCTTCGTCATGACCTTTATTTTCCAGAACTTCGAGATCCCTTCTGCGTCGATGGAGAAGACGCTGCTGATCGGCGACCACGTGCTGGTCGACCGCATCTCGCTCGCGCCCCCCTCGCAGTGGGCGCCCTTCGTCCGCTACCGCGAGCCTCGCCGCGGCGATGTCATCGTCTTTCTGAAGCCTCACCCCGAAACCCCCGACCTCTACCTGGTGAAGCGCTGCATCGGGCTCCCGGGCGACCGCATCCACCTTGAGCACGGCATCGTGTACCTGAACGGAGTCGCCCAGAACGAGCCCTACGCCGCGATGCCCAGAGACGATGGCGACCCCGAAGATGCCTATACCCCTTACCGCGACGATTTCCCCTCGGACCTGGCCGGCATCGAGCAGGCCGCCAGCAACAACAACGCCGCGTTGTGGGCCGTGGATCTGCCCAGTCATATCGACAATGGCGATCTGGTTGTCCCTCCGGGCACTGTCTTCGCGATGGGCGACAATCGCACCAAGTCGCTCGACGGTCGGTTCTGGGGATTTGTCCCGCGTGAGAATATCGTCGGCCGGCCCATGTTCGTCTACTGGTCCTTCGAGACTCCCCCCGATCAAATCGACAAGACCAGCCTGGGCGACCGGATCGCCTTCATGGGGCACATCCTCATCCACATCTTCGACGAGACCCGGTGGAACCGCACCTTCCACATCATCCGCTAGCGGACGCGGCCCAGCGAACGAGTCGCTTGTGCCGGGAAGGCACGCCGGCCGCCGTTGTGCCCGACGACCTCGCCGCCCGGACACGCTAGAATAGTCCGTCCGCAGAGATCGATTCGCGCCGATGCACGAGACCCACGACCATTCCGATTCCCCTTCCGACGTCGAGGCTGAACTCGGCGCCGGTTCTCCGCACCGTGTGCGCAACCGTCTTGCCGTCGTTCTGGCCTTTCTGCTCGCCGTTCTCGTGCTCGTCTTCATCCCGCCTCTCATCAACGTCAGCCGCTTCCAGCGCAGCGTCGACCGCAACATCAGCGCCGCTCTGGGCCGGCCCGTCCACTTCGACCGGCTCTCGCTGACACTGCTTCCGGTGCCCGGCTTCACGCTGGAAAGCTTCGTTATCGACGAGGATCCCGCCTTCGGCTCCGAACCCACCCTGCGCGCCGACCAGGTTCAGGTCAATCTGCGGGTAAGCTCCCTGTGGCACCGCCGCGTCGAGTTCTCCAAGATCGCGCTCACCGATCCCAGCGTGAACCTCGTCCACCTGGCCGACGGAAGGTGGAACATTGAAAGCCTGCTGCTACAGGCCTCCCACATCGAAGCCGCGCCCACCGCCCAGCGTTTTGCCGGCGCGGCCCCGCGCTTCCCCTACATCGAAGCCACCGGCGCCCGCCTGAATCTGAAGCTCGGCCAGGAGAAGACTCCGTTCTCCCTGACCGATGCCGACTTTGCCCTGTGGCTGCCCGAGCCGCGACAGTGGCATCTCCGGCTGGAGGCCCACCCCATCCGCACCAACGCAATCCCCGGCGAAACGGGCACGCTGCGCATGGAAGGCACACTCGGCGCGGGGGGCCCAATGGGAACGGATGCGCCCGCCGGCGGGTTGGCCGGTTCGCTCGCACAGGTCCCCATCGACCTGCGCGGCCAATGGCGAGACGCGCAACTCGGAGGGCTCAGTCAACTTCTGTTCGCACGCGACGAAGGCCTGCGCGGAGACGTCTCCGTCGGCTTCAGCGTGCGCGGCAGCATTGCCATGAATGCCATCGCGACCGATATCGTGCTGGCCAATGCGCGCCGCGCCGACTTCATCCCGCCTCGGCCGCTTTCGCTCGAGGCAGCGTGCAACGCTGTTGCGCGGAACGCCTTCCACTCGTTCTCCTCAATCGAATGCAACTGGCCACCGGCCTACTCCTCCAACCCGAGCATTCTCATCGTCGCCGCCAGCTTGCCCGACGTGGATCGCCCCGAGTCCAGTTCCGGCCAGATCACGCTTCCCGCGCTGCCGGCCGACACGTTCTTCAACTGGCTCAGCATCGCCGCCCGGCACCCGCCCACCGGGCTCGCCGGCTCCTCGGGAACCCTGGCCGGAGTCGTCTCCTGGAGCGCCAACCCGTCATCTGCCGGCAACCAGCCGACCTGGTCCGGCGAACTCGAATTCTCCGGCGGGTCGGTCGCCATCGGGTCCCCCGATCACCATCCCATCCCGCTCGGCGACATCCTCCTCCGCTCCACTCCGCCGCCCGCCGCGCCGGCGCCGCACTCGCACCGGCGACCGGCTGCGCCTCTCGAGCTTCCGCCGGACAGCTTCGATCTGCTGCCCATCTCACTCGATCTCGGAGGAAAAGAACCCGCAATCCTTGAGGGCCATCTCGACGCGACCGGCTATACGCTCCACCTCACCGGCTCGGCCATCCCGGCGCGCATCGTCGCCCTGGGCGACGCCATCCCGCAACTCGGCGACGGCCTGGCGGACTGCCTCCAGCCCCCTCCCGACGCACCCCCGCCGGACGCCGCCGACTCCCACGCAACTCCCCGCGGCAGTGCCCGAGGCCCCCGAGGTTCCCGAGGCCCCCGAGCCTCTCAGGCTGCGCCCGACTCCGTGCCCAACGAATTGCCTGACGACAGCCAATCCGAACTACCCATCCACATTGACTTCACCGCAACCCGCGACTGGGGCCACCCACAAAGCTGGTGCCAGGCCACGCCAAATCCACCCCGCCCCCATACCGGCAAATAACCCGCACTCCGGGATCCAGCCCTGACCTTTGCCATAACCTTTCGCACGAAATCAATACCAGTACTTGAACTGCGGCCAGTCGGCGGCGAAGCTGCGTTTGCGGTGGCGCAGCCAGAAGTAGTGATGGTGTTCGTGGTCCATAATCCACGGCGCGTCGAACGCTCCTAGATCGATGACCTCCTCGTACTCGTCCTTGTAATCGGCTGCGTCGTCGCCCAGCGTCAGCACCGATTCGCCGGTGTAGCCGCCCCATCCCCAGTAGAAGTAGTTCTGGTGCCCGCTGATCGCGACCGGCAGGCCGTACCTTGGGCCGAGCACGTTCACCGCGCTGGCTTCTCCATAGTTGCCGCAGAGGATCGCGGTATGCGCGCGCACGTCCGGCGGAAGCGCGTAATACCGCGCGGCGAAACCCTCCACCATCTGCGGCCATCCGAACCTGTCGGAGAGAAACTGCGGCAGCGGGCTGGTGAACTTCTCGCTCTTCGCGCCCTTCTTGTCGACAAAAGCTGCGGCGAAAGAGGAGTACTTCTCCGGCGGAAGTATCGTCAGCATCACCGGCGCGGTCACGCGGCACAGCACGCACACCAGAACCGCCGAGTACGCGAGCGACGGCCAATTGCGTCGCGTCAGCTCGCCCAGTGCCACCGCTCCCGCCGCGAACAACACCGGATACATCGGCCCGACGTAGTAATCCTTGGCGTGCATCGCCATCATCATCGCCAGGAACGGCAGATACGTCAGGGCGACGAATCGCCAGCGCACCGCCTTGCGCGCAAAACCGAGCCACGCCAGCCCGCCGATCCATAGCGGAGCGCTGAACACCAGCAGCATGTTGCCCTGTTCCCGCAGAAACGCCAACGGCGGCAGCTTGGTGTTCTTGTCGGAGCGCGCGACGCCGCGCAGCAACTCGTAGGTGGGGAAGTGGTGCACCCACTGCCACAACAGGTTGGGCAGCGCGATCGTCAGCAGCACCACGACGCCCACCGCGCAGCCCTTCGTCCACAGGATGCGCCGCTGCGGCGTAAGCATCAGACCCACCAGCAGCGCGACCAGGAAGAACACAGTGGAGTGCTTGTTCTCAATCCCCAGCCCCGCGAGCAGGCCGAAGAGCAGCCACGCGCGCGACCCGGCGCTACCCTCCGCCACGCGCAGCACCACCAGCAGCGCGCCCATCCAGAAGCATGGCTCCCACGAGTTCATCGAGAGGTAGTTGGCCGTGCCCAGGAAGACTGGAGCGGCAAGCACGCCCGCCATCGCCAGAACCTGCGCACTCCCGCGCCCGCCAAGCTGCCACGCGAGCAGGCCGGTCAGGCCGACCGTCACCCCGCCCGCCAAAAAGCTGAAGATGCGAATGCCGGTGGGCGAGAGCCCGAAGAGCGTCTCGGCCAGCCGCGCCTGCAACGCCACCAGCGGCGGCTGATCGACGTATCCCCACGCAAGATGATGGCCGCACACCAGGAAGTAGAGTTCGTCGCGGAAGAATCCGTACCCGAGATGCGAGCCCCACAGCGAGCTGGCGAAATGCAGCAGAAATGTCGGACCGGCAAACCCAGCCGCCAGCAGCAACGCACTGCGCAGGGGCGTTCGCACGGGAATCGGAGTGGAAGTCTGCGGCAAGTGGAGGGCCTCGTCGGCTTTACGCGATTGTACGCGGCGTCGTCGGAGCCAGCTCCGCCGCCATCGAACCTCTGACTCGCATCTCCCCCTTACGCTGCATCTTCGCCTTCCGTTGTGCATCGAATATTCAGATATTTCAGGCGTAGATTGGTACTGTTATGGCATTCAAGTGGGAAAAACTGACAGTCAAGTCGCAGGAGGCGGTCCAGGCCGCTGCGTCCACTGCCGCTGAGAACGGCAACCCGGAAGTCCTGCCCATGCACCTGCTCGCGGCACTGCTGGAAGACCGCGAGGGCGTGGTTCTTCCGGTCCTCGAAGGAACCGGCGTGCGCGTGCAGGAGTTGCTGGCCGGCGTGAACGCGGCGATCTCCAAGCTGCCCAAAGTCTCCGGCGCCTCCGCGCAGCCGGGCATGTCGAACACGCTGACCAAGGTCCTCGACCGCGCCGCCAAAGAGGCCGAAGGCTTCAAGGATGATTTCGTTTCGACCGAACACCTGCTGCTCGCGCTGACCGAGGCCCCCAAGAGCGGTAGCCAGCCCGACCCGGTCCGCGATGCGCTCACCGCCGCGGGCGCGACCCACGACGCCGTGCTGAAGGCGCTCTCCGGCGTGCGCGGTTCACAACGCGTCACCGATCAGAACCCCGAAGCCAAGTTCCAGGCGCTGGAGAAGTACGGAAAAGACCTGACCGACCTCGCGCGCAAGGGCAAGCTCGATCCCGTCATCGGCCGCGACGAGGAGATTCGCCGCGTGGTCCAGGTGCTCTCGCGCCGAACGAAGAACAACCCCGTCCTGATCGGCGAACCGGGCGTCGGCAAAACCGCCATCGTCGAAGGCCTCGCGCGCCGCATCATCCACGGTGACGTCCCCGAGATACTTAAGGACAAGCGCGTCGTCGCTCTCGACCTCGCCAGCATGATTGCCGGCGCAAAGTATCGCGGCGAGTTCGAAGATCGGCTTAAAGCTCTTTTGAAGGAGATCGAAGACTCCAACGGCGAAATTATCCTCTTCATCGACGAACTCCATACTCTGGTCGGCGCCGGCGCGGCCGAAGGAGCGATGGACGCCAGCAACATGCTGAAGCCCGCGCTCGCCCGCGGCGGCCTGCACGCTATAGGCGCGACAACTCTTAACGAATATAGGAAGTACATCGAGAAGGATGCCGCGCTCGAACGCCGCTTCCAGATCGTCTATGTCGGCGAGCCCAACGTCGAGGACACCATCAGTATTTTGCGCGGCCTGCGCGAGCGCTACGAATCGCACCACAAGGTCCGCATCAAGGACTCCGCCATCGTCGCCGCGGCCACGCTCTCGCATCGCTACATCTCCGATCGTTTCCTGCCGGACAAGGCCATCGATCTGGTCGACGAAGCCGCCGCCGCGCTGGCCAACCAGATCGGCAGCGTGCCCACCGAGATCGACGATCTCGAACGTCAGGCCACGAATCTCGAAATCGAGCAGGCCGCACTGAAGCGCGAGAAGGACCCTGCCTCGCGCGAGCGCCTCGAAGCCGTGCAGAAGGAAGTCGCGGGAGTCCGCGAAAAAGCCAAGAGTCTGCGCGCGCGCTGGCAGAAGGAACGTGGGGCCATCGGCCGCATCGCCGAGTTGAAGACGAAGATCGAGGAACTGCGCTTCGAAGCCGAGGACCAGACCCGCAAAGGCAACCTGCAGCGCGCCGCCGAACTNNGAAGAGGACATCGCGAAGGTCGTCTCCCGCTGGACCGGAATCCCCGTCGCCAAGATGCTCGAAGGCGAGATGCAGAAGCTCATCAGCATGGAGGACCGCCTGCGCCAGCGCGTCATCGGCCAGGACGCTGCGCTCACGGTGGTGGCGAACGCGATTCGCCGCAGCCGCGCCGGTTTGAGCGATCCCAAGAAGCCCATCGGCAGCTTCATCTTCCTCGGTCCCACGGGTGTCGGCAAGACCGAAACCGCGCGCGCCCTCGCCGAATTCCTCTTCGACGACGAGGCCGCCATGGTGCGCATCGACATGTCCGAGTACATGGAGAAGCATGCCGTCGCGCGTCTGATCGGGGCGCCTCCCGGCTACGTTGGCTATGACGAAGGTGGCCAACTGACCGAGGCCGTTCGCCGCCGCCCTTACGCTGTCATTCTCTTCGACGAGATCGAGAAGGCGCACCAGGATGTCTTCAACGTCCTGCTGCAGGTACTCGACGACGGCCGGCTGACCGACTCCAAGGGCCGCACCGTCGACTTCAAGAACACGGTCCTCATCATGACCTCGAACCTCGGCGCCAGCCAGCTCGCGACCGCATGGGCCGAGGGCGAGGAGGGCTTCGCCGAGGCCAGCGAGCGCGTGATGGGCGTGTTGCGCGAGCACTTCCGCCCCGAGTTTCTGAACCGCATCGACGACGTGGTGGTCTTCCACCCGCTGGGCGAGGAGCAACTCACCCACATCATCGATCTCCGCCTCGCGGACCTGGAGAAAATGCTCGCCGACCGCAAGATTGGCATCACGCTAACGCCCGCGGCGCGCAAGGCGATCTTCAAGGCCGGCTACGACAAAGCGTACGGAGCCCGCCCGCTGAAGCGCGCCATCCAGCGGCTGGTCCAGGACCCGCTCGCGGTCAAGATCCTCGACGGCAGCGTCCGCCATGGCGACCACGTCAACGTCGACGCGGCCAAATCCGGC
>PLUT01000227.1 GCA_003162875.1 Granulicella sp. | reverse complement strand
CAGACACTACCTAGCCCAGGGCCTGCGCCTCCCGGCTCCGATCCAGATGCGAATACATGCCCATCTGCGTGACGCACTACACTAGAACGTGCAGCTCGGCACGCTTCCTGGCGTAGAAAACGTGTTGGTCGTCATTCCCGTGGTTCCAGTCCCCGTCAGCGTAGCGGCCGTGATGCTGGAGCTGTCCAGTGAGATGGTCGCGTACTGGCTAGCGTTCGTGCCCGAATTCAGCCCATTGCGGTCCATGCTCACATTTGCCAGCGCGGCGCTGCTTGGGGCCAAGGCGCTGTACCCGATAAACTCCGAGTACGCCCCCGACATCGACTGCGTCGCCAGCACCCCATTCACCAAAATGTTGTTGAATACCGGATTCCCTGCGTTGTTCGAGCAGGTATCGCTGTAGTTCGTATAGAACGTGATCAGGTGCTTCACTCCCTTCATGCAGGTATTCTGATACGTCACCTGGGTCACCGTTGAGGCGCAGGCCGGATCCTGCTTGATGACCAATCCGTTCGCATCCCCCGACGGATTCCCCACCAGGTCTGTCCCATACACGTAGTTGTTCAGGAACAGCACATTCGACACCGTGTATTTGGGAACGCTCCCGATGGACAGCCCGTGCGTTCCGTACAGCCGGTTGTTGCTGACGGTGATGTTCGTTGCAGACGAGTTGTTGGGCTTCACCGCAACGCCATCGTCACCCGCCTCGATGGTTGAGTTGATCACCGTGGCGTTGGTCAGGCTGTCCAGATCGATGCCGTCGGCGTTGGCGCGGGTGGCCGGCGTCAGAATCGTGACGCCCCACACCGTGGCTCCGTTGCCGCCCTGGATGTAGAGGTTCGGATGCGCGGCCTGCTGGAGCGTGACGTTGTAGGCGATGAAGTTGTTCGCGTTGGTGACCTGGACAATCCGTGGCGTGCCGGTGATGTGAGTAGTGAGATCTCCGCGTCCGTCGACGATGCCCGGACCCATGATGAAGGAGTTGTTGCCGGTGATGCTCACCAGATTGGATTTGCTGGAGTAAGCGTCATTGCCCTCGAGCGTAACGCCCTCGTCGAGCACCAGACCTGCGCCGGAGACGTTGAGTTGCGACGAGTAGAAGGCGTTGTTGGTGCCGCCGGGCGCGAGTTCCACGCTCTGGCCGGTGCCCGCGCAGGCGGTCAGCGCGGTCTGAATGCGGGTGGTGTCGTCCGAACCGGCTGCGGGCGGCGAGGAGCGCTGCGACGTATTGAATTGTGCCTGCAGCACCTGGCACGCCGCGGGGTACGTGGGTTGGGTTACGCTGCGCGTGTCGCCGGTAGCATAAGTGACCGCAGTGGCCGCAGTCGCAGAAACGGTGATGCCCAACGACCCGGTCGCCGCGGGAACTGCGGTGCTCTGCGCACTGATGGTTACCGCGGTGGTCGGAGCAGTGGCAGGCGCCGTGTATTGGCCGACGGTGGGGGCGGTGTTGGAGATTGTGCCGGTCGCCGCACTGCCGCCGATCGCGCCGTTCACCATCCACGTTACGGTCTGGTTGGTCGTCCCCGTGACCACCGCCGAGTACGCGTATGGGCTGGTGGCGCCGACAAGCACGTTAGCCGGTCCACTGACGGCGACCGAAATCGGCACCACCGTAACACCCGTGGAACCGGCTGCGGTGTTCGACAACACACTGACCGCGCCGATGGTGACCGCGCCGGGCGCTGTGGCTGGAGGCGTATACAGGCCGGTGGCCGAAATCGTGCCCACCGTCGCGTTGCCGTTGACCACGCTATTCACCATCCAGGTCACAGACTGGTTGGTCGCTCCGCGCATGGGTGCGCTCACCGCCGCCGCATATTGCGCAGTTTGTCCAAGGGTAACGGTGGAGGGCCCGGCCACGCTCACTGACAACGTGGAAATTGGCAGCGTCCAACTCGACGGGCAACTGCTGAGGGTGGGTTCGAACGGCGGCGAGGACGGAACCAGGTTGTAGATCGGACATACGCTCAACCCCGGATTATTCACAATATTCAGGGCAGCGCCGATGGTGTCGGTGGGCGCGGATCCGCCGGTGGGGGTGGTGTCAGTGAAGAGCGTGCCGCAACTGCTGCCGTCGCCCGCAGCGCCGCCGGCCGAGTTGATGCAGGCGGAGATTGCGTTGCCCAGCGTTTGAATCTCGTAGCTCGAGGCGTAGGTGCTGGCAGGCAGCGCCGGCCCGGGCACGATGCCCTGCGAGGTATCCGTATACTCGCTGACCGTATTGAACGCGGCCTGCAGCGTTGTGGCGTCCGCCGAGCCTGAACCGATCGCGGAATAAGAACTCATGAAGGGCGCCAGCGCGGCGACGGAGCCAAACGTCGTTAGTTCGTTCACAGAAATAAAGCTCGAGCCGAACGACGGGGCGCTGCATGAACCAAGCGCAGCCATCAGCGCGAGCGACGGGTTATTGCTGCCGGCGCCGGGCAGGCCTGGATTGCCTCCCGTACTCACCAGGTAGACGTCCGCGCCGGCCGGGCACGTGTAGTCGCCGCTGATGGTAAACTCGCCGGCCGGAAGCGCGTTGAAGTTGTTGCCCGCGTTGGCATTGGAGTTGTTGGTCATGTTGCTGCCGTCGCTGGTGGTAAACACGCCGCTCAGCAGCGTCGTTGCCGGCGAACCGTCTCCCGCGGTTCCCACCTCATAGAGTTGGATGGTCGACCCGGTTACCGGTGGCTGACCGCCATGGACTGCCCCGGAAATCTTCAATGCGTGTGCCGGGCTGGTGTGCGGGGACCCAGCGCACCCCGCCAGCAGCAGACCGCCCGCCAGCAGGAGCGTTCCCGCCAGCGGGAGCGAACCCGGCCAGTAGCGCCGATTCGACATCCCGAAACCGGGCGCGAGCATTCGCCTGCCCATGCGTGGGCATAGCCGAAATGTCTTGTGGGACGGAATTAGTTGCGCGGCAACGGTCATGGGATTGCGAATCTCGCTCAAGGTCGATCCTTTACTTACTAGACTACCGTCCACCCTCGGGATCGTGCCAGCATTCCTTGCCGCCGGGCGCGAATTGGTTTCGCGGTCTAGCTCTTCAGGTTCACGGTGAAGGCCGCCATGGAGTGCGGCGGCACGTCTCCTCCCGCGCCTGGCTGTGTGTGCACCTCGGTCGCGGTAAGCGACTCGGCCGAGACGATCTCAACCGCGCTGGGCCTGAATGGCAGAGATACCTGCAAGCTCCGGGTCGCATCCTTATTAATGATGGCAACCAGCCCGGTTGACGTTGCCGACTTCCCGCCGGGGAGCGACGCCGCGTAAGCGGTCGCGTTCACCGGGCCGGGATCGAAGTCGACCGGGATCATCTGCGCACCCGCGAAGCGCTGCGCAAAGCGCATCCCGTAGCTGACCGGCTCTGCGACGTATCGGGCGCCGATGTGTGCGATGGGCGTGTAGTACGGGTGAGGATGGCTGGCAGGATCGTCATGCACCAATGCGTCCCCGGGCAGCGTGCCGCCGAGTGAGGTGGCGACCAGCCGGGCATCGCCGCCGTGCAGGTTCGCTCCCGCATAGCCCAGCGAGGCCAGCAGCAGCATGTAGTCGGCGGCCCAGAGCGCGGCTGCGAATACGTCGGACAGGCCTGGCTTGCCGCCGCGATAGCAGGTGTTGCCCTCGGTCATGCGCCACGCGGTGTTCAGCCTGGAGGCGGCGGCGCGGACCACACTCGCAACCTGGGGCACGCGCGGATCGGGATGAAGCAGTGCGTCGACGGTGGCCTTTGGGTTGTCCGGCGGCCCGGTGAAGTAGTAGTGGTGCGTAAGGCACGAGATGTGCGCGCGGATCGGGTCCGTAGCAAGACGATCGCCGATTCTGGCGAACCAGTGCTCGTTGCTGGCGATGTCGGGCATGCCGAAGCGCGCGTCTGGAACGCGGCCCAGAATTGCATTCGCAAAACTGCCCCACTCGTCGAGATAGGTGTCGACAGACCACGTCTTCGGGTCCCGGATGGTCGAGCCGAATCGATCGGCCTCGTTGCCCACCTGAAAGTAGTCCAGCTTGTTGCCGAGCGTTTTCGCCACATACTCGGCCTCCGCCGCAGCCAGCGCCGGTGTGCTATTGCCCAGGTTGATGCCGTAAAGGCAGGTCCAGCCGGTGGCATCGAGGAATGCCCGAAGATTGTGGATTGCCTGGGGGGTGACGGCGTAGGAGAGGTCGGGAGGCGGATCGCCGACTTTGAACTCGCGCTTCGCCCGCGGCGGCGGCGTGGAAGTTGGCTTGGGTTTCCAGAAGCCGTAGTCCGAAGTGTTGCCACCCAGGCGGAGTGCGCCGTGCGGCGCCAGCGCACGGAACTGCGCGATCAGGCCGCTATTGGCCGCCGAGAAAAAGCTGGTGTCGGAAAGTTGCTGGGTTTCGTAGGAGAGGCCCACGAAGTCGCGCGGCACCACAGGCCCGGGCTGGTCGAGATGCAGCTTGAGCGTGGCGGCTTGCCCGGCAGTAGCTTGGGCCAGGGAGCGCAGGGATGGCAGTGTTGCGGCAGCAGCGGCGGTAGCGGCCAGAAATCCGCGGCGATTCATCAGCTTCATGCCATTACGATGCACTTACTGCCCCTGGGTCGTGCGCCCCATCCATTTGTCGGCCCACTGGATGAAGTATTTCATATTGGGCGCATCGGTGTGGCCGCCGTCATGCTGCCGCCACGCAAGCTGCCCATCCAGCAAACCCTGGTTCACCGGCGGCATTTTGGCCGTGCGGTAATCCCCCTCCACTGCGAGTCCCTTGGCTCCCACCAGGTTGAACACCCGGCTGGCGTCGACCGTGGCCATAAAGCTGCCCTGGTGGTCGAGCCACTTGGCGTCGCCTTTCTCGGGAACGCCATAGCTGATGAAGGTGAGCCGTGGAGCGCAGAGCGCGATCAATTCGTTCGAATCCACGGGAATGTCCCCGGGAGTCTTGCTGCCAAACTTCGCCTCGGATGCGCCGTACTTCATGAAGTTGCCGGCCATCCAGTAGTATTCGCCGCCGGTCAGGCTTTCGACGGCCTCTCCGAAGTTCCGGCGCAGCAGCGTGGCGCCGCCTTTCCCCGATGAGCCGACCAGGACCATGGCGAACCGCTGATCGAAGGCCATGGTCACCAGCGCTGCCTTGCCATACCGCGAAACGCCGTCGATGCCGACGTGCTTCGCATCCACCGCAGCGTCTGTCTCCAGGTAGTCGAGACCGCGGCCTGCGCCCCACGCCCAGGCACGCAATGCCCCCCAATCCTCCGGCTTACGTGGCTGGCCTTTGTTGCCCAGCCCGACAATGCCCTGGGTCAGATCCGCTCCATTGTCCGCCTGCACGCTTGCCGGATCGATCAGGACGAAGCCCCAGCCGGCAGCAATCAGTTCATTTTCATTGGGCGGGTCGCCGTCCGCATTCATCTGCGGAGGCTGGAACGGAGCGGCATGCACTGGCTGCCACGCGGGATGCTTCGCCATCGCGTCCGCGAGCGAGGGGTCCTGCTGCAGCAGCAACGCCTTCCACGCCTTGTTCACTCGATCCAATTCGTCGCCCGTGGGCTCACTCGGAGCAGGGAAGCCGGCGCGACCGAACATCATCAGAACCGGCACCGGGCCTTTGGCGTTGGCAGGCGTCACCAGTGTCATGTGGATTCTTACACTGATCGCCGGATCGGCTGCATTGTCCACCACCCCGATCAGGTCTTTGGCAATCACGGGGGCGAAACCAATCCGCTCGCGGTCCACGGCCGCCACGGTCCACGTCACCTTGGGAACGTCCTTCGGAACCCTCCCGTACACATACTTCTCGAGCATCTCCACCAGCTCCGGCCTTCGCTTGTCCCACCACTGCTGCGGCGTCGTCACCTTCTTTCCGTCGTTGATCGTCAGCGGATCGGGGACGTTGGGGAAGGGATTGGCCTTCGCCTCGTCGTAGTTGGCGTGGTTCGGCGCAGTCTCGCTGCCGCTGGGGCCCGGACGCAGGGCCACGATGCCGACCTGGTCCATCATGTTCTGCTGGTCCTGCGCGGCGGTCATGGTTACGGGCGCCGGAGCTGAGCCCTGTCCCAACGCGCCCCCACGCGCTTGAGTCTCCTGCGCCTGTTGGCCCATCATGGCGATTGGGGAACTGAGCAGAAGAAACGCAAGCAAAGATTTCATGCCAGCCATCCTCTCAGCCCCTGCATGAGAAGAGCAAGAAGAACGCCTGGCCTCCTTCAGTCCGCCTAAATTGCCCGCCGTCCTGAGCGGAGCGAAGAATCCCCGTATTGTCCTGGTTGTTAGCTGTTAGCTGTTAGCT
>PLUT01000176.1:11762-12174 GCA_003162875.1 Granulicella sp. | reverse complement strand
CCGCCATGTATCACGCCAAGGCTAACGGCAAAGGGCGCTCGGAGTTCTTCGACGAGGTGATGCGGGAGCGTGTGGTCACCCGTTTCGAGACCGAGACCGGTTTGCGCAAAGCCATCGACGCGCAACAACTTGTCATCCATTACCAGCCAATCGTTTCGGGTATCGATCACCACGTTTGTGCTTTTGAAGCACTGGTTCGCTGGAATCACCCGGAACGCGGGCTTATACTGCCCGGCGAGTTCATTCCCATTGCCGAAGAAAGCGACCTTATCATCCTGCTCGGTCGCTGGGTCCTGCGGGAGTCCTGCCGGCAGATGGCCGAATGGCACAGGAGTTTCGCGTCCCTTCGTCCCCTTACTGTCAATGTCAACGTCTCCTCCCGACAATTGGCCGATTCCCGCCTGGTGGAGGA
>PLUT01000176.1:0-11753 GCA_003162875.1 Granulicella sp. | reverse complement strand
CCCCAGGTTTCTGGCGCTCGAGGTTACAGAAAGCTCCATCATGGGAAATGCCGAGCAGACGGTTGCAACACTTGACCGGCTGAAGGCGATGAACGTGCGGCTCGAAATCGACGACTTCGGAACCGGATACTCTTCGCTGAGCTACCTGCAGCGGCTCCCCTTCGAAACCCTCAAGATCGACCGTTCCTTTATCCGCGAACTCAGTACAGGGAGCGACAGCCGGGATATTGTAAGGGCCATCGTGGAAATGGCCCACTCGCTCAGGCTGGAGGTCATTGCAGAAGGCGTCGAGACAGAGGAACAGTTGCGCCAGCTGCAGGAGTTAGGATGCAACTACCTCCAAGGCTTCCTGTTCTCAAAGCCGGTCGACACTGAGGCGGCCGAGTGGCTTTATCTGAATAACTGCGAAGCGGGTGTCCTGTTGACTTCGTCAGACCGCAACCAGAACCGAATAGACACAGGTACGGCATCTTTCGCCTGTTGAGCAGGCGAAGCTGCTCCCGCTGTACCAACCCCGGGAGCGTCCGGCCATCGAGATCGCAGGGTGGCTGGGCACACATCGGAGTCAAGGCTTTGGCCTGAAATGGCGGGACCTGGACTTCAATCGTGAAGTGGTCGCCTTCCGTTGAGGCTTCGTCTCCGGCCGCATCGCTCGGCTGAGAGCGCAACCTCGCCTGGTCGAGTACGTACGCCAGGAAGCCAAAAAGCGCCCCCTAACGGGGCGCCTTCTGTCTAATCTGCCCTTCGCGGGTTACTGCAGAATTCACGCAAGTGACTGATCTAAATGGTTGCGGGGGCAGGATTTGAACCTGCGACCTTTGGGTTATGAGCCCAACGAGCTACCGGGCTGCTCCACCCCGCATGCTGAGTATACTGCCAGCAAGCGTGCAGGGTCAACCGTGTGCGCTGTGGAGAAGCTACCGCTTACTTGGTGCGAAGGTTGGCAGGTTGGCATCGAATTCTCTGATGGCTGCGATGTTGCGAACGACGGACATTTTGCTGGGAAAAGCGTAACTTTCTCCTGAAAAATGAGTCTGCAAGAGTATAGGCCGCGTGAGAACCTCCCCCGGCCGATGAACCTTCGGAGGAACGCATGGAACGTTGCACAAATCAGAGGACTTCAATTCCGCGGTTGCTGGGGATCATGTCGGCGGTACTGGCCGCGACGCTGGGTTTTGGCGCGGTTGCGCCTGCCCAGACACAGGCGCCGGCAGCCAAACAGATGCCCGACGCGCAGGTGGAGGCAAATGTTCTGAAGGCGTTGGCCGCTGCGCCGGATCTCGCCAACCAGCCCATGACGACCACGACCGTCTACGGAGTCGTGACCCTCAGCGGATCGGTCCAAACCGAGGCGCTGCGAACTGAGGCTGAGACGATCGCGTCGCGTACCCAGGGCGTGCTGAAAGTGGTCGACGAGATGACTCTGAGTCCGGACACTGCCGGCGCGCAGACCCCGCCGGATTACTCCGCGATGGCGGCAGACGCCCAGGGCGCAAGTCCAGCCTTGCAGTCGGACGGCACCATGGCGCCGCAACCGCCGCAGGGCGCTCCCGATGCGCAGGCGTCGCCGAATCAGCCCAACGGGCCGAACTACGGTCCGGGCGCGCCGGAGTATCGACCGCCTTACGCCGGGCAGGCAGCTCCTCCTGCCGGTTCGGCTCCTCCTGCCGACTCGGCGCAGGGCAATTATCCGGGCGGATATGGTCCTCCGCCGGGATACGGCCAGTCGCAAGGCTACCCGCAGCAGCAGTCGCAAGGCTACCCGCCGCAGCAGTCGCAAGGTTACCCGCCGCAGCAGGGATATCCACCGCAGCGGGGTTACGGCTATAACAGTGCGCCTCCGCCGGTCTTCGGCGGGCAGGAAGCCGGCCAGATGGTGACCATTCCGGCCGGCGCCATGCTGCGCATACGGATCAACCAGCCCCTGGACAGCGCGCATGCCAAGCCCGGCCAGCACTTCAACGGCATCGTGGTAAACGATGTCGTGGCCAGCGGCGCGGTGGCCATCCCCCGCGGCGCGGCGGTTGAAGGGACCGTGATTGACGCGAAGAAGTCGGGCGCGGTATCCGGGCGCGGCGAACTTTCGCTGCAATTGACCCAGGTAACGCTGGGCGGCAAGACCTATCCCATCGCCTCTAACGTCTGGGCCCACAATGCCGGCGATAAGGGCGTGCAGACGGTGGACCACGTGGCCGCCGGAGGCGTCATCGGCGCGCTGATCGGCGCTGCCGCGGGCGGTGGAGAGGGCGCGGCCATCGGCGCGGGTGCAGGCGCGGCGCTGGGCCTGGGCACCTCCGCAGCTTCGGGCGGAAGCCAGATTTACATTCCCGCCGAAGGGTTGCTGACCTTCCAGTTGGCGCAGCCGGCAACGGTCGCTACCGTGTCGCAGCAGGAGATGGATCGGCTCGCCCAAGGAGTTCCGGCAAACGGCCAGCCGGCACTGCAGCGGCGTCCTGCGCCATACTACGGGCCTTACTACAGGCCGTATCCATATCCTTACTGAGGCTGAGGTTCCGAAGTGGAGCAGAGGGGTCGCGCTTGCGGCCCCTTTGTATTGCGCATTTTTCCCTGGAATGACCTGATGTTTTGCTGCAAACAAAGTGGTTAGCTATAGGGGAGTCCCTTTCGAGTTAACAACATTCGGTGAAGCAAACGAGTTAGCGACGGAAATTACCCTGTCGTTAACCAGNNGCTGAGGGATGCGGCAGTTCTTTTTGATTAATGAGCTATCAGCTATGAGCTTTTCAGCTGACAGCTAACCAGGAGAATGAAGGATAGCAGCGTCGAGTTTTTCCCAGGGATGACCTTGTGTTTGATTGCAAATACAGATAGTTAGCACTAGGGGAGTCCCTCCTGAGTTAACAAGATTCGGCGAAGCAAAACGGGGACCCCCTACCCCGTATTTAGGCAGAGTCCTTAACGGCGAAAGACCCGGCGTGGTGGCCGGGCCTTCTCTGTTTAATTCCACTACGTCAAGTATAGCAAACGGAGAATAACTCAAATGCATCTTTGCGGGATTTTTGATCTTGCCTGGATGGTGCGACATGGACGGCTTTTGCACAGAGTGAGGGGCTTGACAACGATTCTTGGGAGGGTTGTGGCGCCACAAAAGACAACTACGGAGATTCTGGACTCCGTCCAGAATGACGACCTTGAAGGAACAAGCGGCAGGGCGAAGGGTGTAGCAGGTTTTTTCAGTTAGCGAGCTATGAGCTGTGAGCTATCCAGCTAAGAGCTAACGGCTAATAGCTGACGGTGCTGTCCAGCTAACGGCTGCCGCGCAGGTTGTGTGATTTATACTTATCTCTTGCCTTGCAGTGGCTTGGCGCGCGAAGGACTGTGCGCTCCAGGATCAAGCAAAATCAACGGGCATGCGCTGTTCCAACTGGGATTCAGGGATTTGGGAGCGGCGCTCGAAGTCAAGGTCGGCAGTCAAGCATGATTCGTTTCCTTCAGCAGGACAATAAGATTGTCAAGATTATGTTCGGCGTCATCATCGGCGTCGCATGCGTTGCCATGGTGGCATACCTGGTTCCCGGGTTGATGGATCCCGGCGGCGGAGCGGACGCGGCCGCCACCTATGCGACGGTGCATACGCCGGGGGCGATGGGCCGGATCTTCGGGGAGTCCACGACCGTCAAGATGGAGGACGTTACCCGGCTGGCGGAGCGGCAGTTGCAGCAACAGATGCAGCAGCGCCAGATTCCCGATTCGATGGTGCGTCAACTGCTGCCCTTGATGATCGATCGGGTGGGACCGGCCCTGGTGCAGCGCGCGATCCTGCAGCAGGAGGCCGACCGGCTGCACCTGCAAGTGTCGGACGACGACCTGCGCACCTATCTGCGCACCGGGCCGCTGTCGCAATACCTGTTCCCCAACGGGCAGTATGTCGGCGACGACGGGTACATCAACTTCATTCAGATGGCCATGGGCCAGGACGTCAGCAAGGCTGACTTCGAGGGGCAGGTGAAGCAGGACCTGGAATTGCAGCGCCTGCAGGCGCTGATCACCGGCGGAGTCACCGTGCCCGATGCGGCGGTGCGCGCAGCATACCAGGTGCAGGGGACGAAGGTTAAGTTCGACTACGCCGTGATATCGCTGGACGACTTGAAGAAGACCATCAACCCGAGCGACGCGGACCTGGAGACGTATTTCAAGCAATCCGCGACCAGGTACGCGCTGGCGATTCCGGAGACGCGGAAGATCGAGTATGTGGCGTTCACCGCCGCGCAGTTGCCCGGCGGCAAGGCCAAGGTCAGCGATGCCGAGATCCAGGCGTATTACACCGCGCACCAGGCCGAATACAAGACGGAAGAGATGGTGCAGACGCGGCACATCCTGATCAACGCGCCCACCGGGTCCGACGCCAAGACTGACGCGGCCGCGAAGGCCAAGGCGCAGGACGTGCTGAAACAGGTGCTCGCCGGGGGCAACTTCGCCGACCTGGCGAAGCAGTACTCGGACGACAAGCAGAGCGCGGTCACCGGCGGCGAGATTCCGCTGATTGCAACCGCGGGCCTCGATCCGGCCTACGCCAAGGCGGCGATGGCTCTGAATCCGGGCCAGACTTCCGGGCTGGTGAAGTCGGCGTTCGGCTATCACATCATTCAAACCGAAAAGAAAGTGGCGGCAGGAGTCAAGCCTCTGGCGGAGGTGAAGGACTCGATTGTCCAGGCCCTGGACCAGCAGAAGCAGGGTGCGGCGGAACAACAATTCGCGGCGCAGCTTACCGCCGAGGCCCAGAAGAACGGGCTGGACAAAACCGCGGCGGCGCATGGCCTGCACGTGGTAACGACGGACTACGTAGCTAAAGACGGCGTCATCGGCGGGCTTTCGGATCCGGCTGCGCTGCTGGCCGGGGCGTTCACAGCCGACAAAGGCGCGCCGGCAGCGGAGGTTTCCACAGGCGACGGCTACGCCATGTTTACAGTGGTCGATGTCAAGACGGCGCATGCTCCGCAATTCGCCGAGTACAAGTCGCATATTCTGGATGACTATCGCACCCAGAAGGCTCCTGCGTTGCTCGAGCAGCAAACCGACAAGCTGGACGACCGGGCCAAGGTACTGAATGACCTGAAGAAGGCCGCGGCGGAGATGAAGGTGCCGTTCAAGACCAGCGACTTCGTCGGCCAGGACGGCCAGGTTCCGGACATTGGCGCCATGAGTGGACCGGCATCGCTAGCCTTCTCGTTGCCCAAGGGGCAGATCTCTCCTCCCATCGACGCCGAACAGGCGGGCGTGGTGCTGGTCGTGACCGACAAACAGGAGCCCAGCGCGGATGACATCGCGAAGAACTTCGACCACACGCGGGAGCAATTGCTGAATGACCAGAAAGATGAGATCTACCGCGTATTCCTGGGAACGCTCTCGAAGAAGTACCAGGACGGCAATGGCATACGGATGAGCCAGCAGGCGCAGACTCCGGGAGGCATTCCGGGCAACTAATTCTTTTCGCGGATGGGGGCCTGTTCCCTGCCCTGCGTGGCATCGATCGTAGGCTGGGGGGCGGGCCTCTTGTCGTTTTCGCAGGTGCCCCGAGTCGGCGCATCCAAGTTACCGACATTCCTTGTTGATGCCGAGAGGGTGAGGGATGAACCAGGATCGGATGTCAGGAGTTCTGCTGCATGTCACCTCCCTTCCGTCCCATGGCGGGGTGGGAGATTTCGGCCCTGCGTCGTATCGGTTCGTCGACTTTCTGGCGGCGGCAAAGCAGCGCCTGTGGCAGGTACTGCCGCTCAGCCCGACCGGGTATGGCGGCTCGCCTTACTCCGCGCTCTCCGCCTTTGCCGGGAATCCTGTGCTGATCTCGCTGGAGCGGCTGGTTGAGGATGGGTGGATCGCGGCAGAGCAGTTGCAGGGATTGCCCGGGGGCGACAGTCCCGCGGATTTTGAAACCGCCGCGGCGCGCAAGCTTCCGCTGATTGAAGAGGCTGCCGCGAACTTCCTAGACCGTGCCGACGGCGCAGTGCGTGAGCGCTTCCAGAACTACTGCCACGAGAACATTAGCTGGCTGCCGGACTATGCCATGTTCAACGTGCTTCGCCGCAGATTTGGCTACGTAAGCTGGAATAAGTGGCCGGTGGATTATGCGCAGCGCAAGCACGATGTTTTGACGTCGGTGCTGACTGAGCATGGCCGCGAGTTGGCCATTGAGCAGGCCATCCAGTTCTTCTTCGACGAGCAGTGGGGCGCACTGCGCAGTTACTGCAAAGCCCGCGGCATCCGCATCCTGGGCGACGTCGCCATCTTTGTGAACTATGACAGCGCGGACGTGTGGACACATCCCGAGCTGTTTGAACTGGACGAAGAGCGCAGGATGGTCCGGGTCTCCGGCGTGCCGCCGGATTATTTTTCGGCGACCGGGCAAAGGTGGGGCAACCCCTTGTACAAGTGGGGCGAACTGCGCGAACGCGGGTTCGACTGGTGGGTGAACAGGATTCGCCGGACGCTGACCCTCTACGACATGATCCGGCTCGACCACTTTCGCGGCTTCGAGGCCTACTGGTCGATTTCGGCCGAGGACAAAACCGCCGTCGATGGCCAGTGGGTGAAGGCCCCCGGACACGAACTCTTCCAGAGACTGAAGGAGGTTTTCGGCGACCTGCCGTTTATTGCCGAGGACCTGGGGCTGATTACTCCAGAGGTGGACGAGCTGCGCGAGCACTTCGGAATGCCCGGGATGCGCATCCTGCAATTCGGTTTCTCCGACCGCGGGGCACATCTGTATCTGCCGCACAGATATGCCCCCAACACCGTCGCTTACACCGGCACCCACGACAACAACACCACGCTGGGCTGGTGGCNNGAGCACGAGTGCGACATCGTGGGGGCGATGATGCGGGCGGCGGCGGCGTCGGTGGCCAACCTGTGCATCTTCCCCATGCAGGACGTGCTTGGCCTGGGCAGCGAGGCGCGCATGAATACGCCGGCCGCCGCCGCTGGAAACTGGACCTGGCGCTATCGCGAAGAGCAGCTGTATCCCGGCGTTGCCTCCGCGCTGGCGGCGCTGATGGAGATGACTGACCGCGACGGGTACATCCCGCCCGGGCCGGAGCCTCCCACGGTTTAGACTGGTAGATGAAGCAACAAATTGACAGGAGCAACCATGCCTCTCTCTGGTGAAGCGATACGGACGATGAACTACGTGGACGATATCTCGGTGACGCTGCGGCGTATTCTTACGGTGCTGCCGTCGCTGACGGACGAGGAGCGCAAGCGGGTTGCGGACCACATCAAGGCAGCCGATCCCAGCTACGATGCCGTCGTCCAGGCCGTACAAGGCAAGAAGTGAGCGCTGCCGGCGCGAAAGACTCAGCCGGCGCCGGTTCGGCATTTGCAATTCGTACGGTGGCGGTGATTGGGGCCGGCGTTGCGGGGCGCAGCTTTGCGCTGGCGTGCGCAGCGGCGGGCTTCGACGTGGTGCTCGAAGACGTGATGCCGGCGAACCTGCGGCAGGCGCAGGAAGAGTACGCCAATCTTGGGATTCTGAATGCGCGCGCACAGGGCTTTCACGGCTGCCTGGACATTGCGCCAACCATCGAGGCTGCAGTGCGCACCGCGGATGTCGCAGTGGACTTTGTGCCCGACGAATTGGAATCGAAGCTGGAGATCTTTTGCCTGGTCGATCGCATGGCCCCGCCCAGGACAATCCTGCTGACACCGAGCGATGCGATGAGCATTACCGATCTGGCATCCTGCACCTATCGCGGGGACCGCTGCTTCGCCGTGCGCGGAGGCCTGGAGAATGCCGCCTCGGGTGCGCCGCTGCGGCTGCTGCATCCGGCGGGAGTTTCGCAGGCGGCGCTGAGCGCGATGGCGGATTTTCTGCGCGCGCTGGGCGGCGACCCGCGGGCCGAGGTCGATCCCGTTCCGCCGATGCTGGTGAAAAACCTGCGCTGATCGGCTCTACCCAAATCCATCGAGATCAAAACGCGTTGAATGGGCACCCAGGTTGGTGGCAATCAACCCACATCTCAAAATCGAGATGTGGGGCACCCGATTCAGTGACGCTACTTGTGGCCCATGCCGGCGAGAACGCCGCGCATGTAGGCGAAGCTTTCGACGACGCCGGACATGGGATCGTCGGCGTGGATTTCGTATTCCAGATCGACGTTACCGGGGTACCTGGTGTCCAAAAGCGCCTGGAAGATGGCGCGGACGGGCATGACGCCTTCGCCGACCGCAACCTGCGATTCCTTGGCGCTAGCGTCGGCGAGATCCTTGATGTGGAGGTCGTAGAGGCGCGGGCCGGCGGCGTGGATGGCGGCGACAACATCGGCGCCGGCGCGCAGGGAGTGGCCGAGGTCGATGCAGAGGCCGATGCGCGGGTCCATATTCTTGACGGCGGCGAGCACGTCGAAGGGCGAGGGGAAATTCTTGTCCTCCGGGCCGTGGTTGTGGATGGCGAGCTTGATGTTGTACTGCTTCACGAACTTTTCCAGGCGCGGAAGGTTCTCGTGGGTGGGTGCGCAGACGGCGATGGGGATGCCTGCGGCCTTCAGGTACTCAAATTTCGGGCGGATGTCATCGTCATCATCCTTGGCGAAGGTAATGTTGCCAGCTGCGGTGAGAATGAACCCGGCGGCGCGATACTCGGCGGCCTTCGCGGCAACCTGATCGAGAGGCGTCATTGGCAGATGAACGTCCTTGAGGTTGAGCAGCGGCGTCTTGAGCTGGTGCATGAAGTCGATGAGGTGCGTCGAATCGAAGCTGCGGAAGGTGTAGCTGGCGATGCCCAGGCGGATGGGCAGATCGACGTCGGGCGTGGGCGGCTTGAGCGTGGCGGGCGTGTAGGAGGCCGGTGGGGCGGCCTGGCTTTGCGATTCGGCAGGCAGGAGCGTGGCTGCGGCGGCGAGCGTGCCGGTGCGCATGAGGGTGCGGCGAGTGAGGCGATTCGCGGAGTTTGTCATCGCGCGCAATGGTAGCGCGGGCGAGTTGCTAAATGCAAAAGCAGATTCCTCCGCTGATCACCCCAGCAATCGAAGANNAGATTGCCGGGGACCCCGATTGCGCTACGGAATGACAAGCAAGAAAGCGCCACGGCAAGCGAGAAAGCGCCACGGCAGGGACAGGATGGTTTCGGGCGAATTAGACTGGCGTACAACGATTTTTGAGATGAGGAGTTTGTGCAACGCGATGAAGATCAACCGAAGACGATTGATGGGATGGATGGGAATGGCCGGAGGGGCTGCCTTGGGCACGCCCCTGCTCAACGCCGGTAGCGCGATCGCCCGCGAGCCGCTGGCGCAGGCCGTTGCAGCCGGCGCGGCAGAGACGCCCGCCAGTCCTGCGGGCTCGACGCGATGGGCGCGGAGCGCCGCGAAGAAACGCGAGCAGACGCACGGAGTGGTGTGGACCACGCATGAACCGATCGACTTTCTTCTGCGCCGAGGCGACCGCGATGACGACCTGCAGGAGCACTACGCGACCATGCTGAGCGAGGAGAACATCCAGCGCATGGCGGACGCAGGGGTCAAGTGGGGGCGACTCTTCTTCTACAAGGGATTCGGCCTGGAGTACGAACGGCCGGCAATGGAGCAGTCGAAGAAGGCCGCGGACCAGATGCACAAGCTGGGCATGAAGGTGAGTCTATACATGGGCGGCACCATGTTTACGGAGACGCTCTACCGCGAACTGCCCGAGGCGCAGGGGTGGGAGCAGCGCGACCAGTGGAACCGTCCGGTGCCCTATGGCGCGCAAACCTACCGGCACTACGCTTGCCCCAATGAGCCGAAGTATCGGGAGTATTTGAAGAGGGTGATCAAGATCGGCGTGGAGGAGTTTCATGTCGATGAGTTCGCCTTCGACAACATCATGCTGCAGGCGGAGCCGCACTCCTGCCACTGTCCGCGCTGCGTGGCGGCGTTCTATGCGCTGCTGAAGCGGCGGTATCCGACGAAGGAGGCCGCGCTGCGGAGGTTTGGGCTGCCTGATACGGATTGGCTGGTGCTGCACGATTGGGGCTCGGAGACGGAGCCCGACAGCCTGACCGCGCTGAACGACCCGGTATTACAGGAGTGGACGCGCTTTCGCTGCGAGTCGCTGGCCCACTACGCGAATGACCTGTACGACTCGGCAAAGGCCCTCGATCCGAAGGTCGCGGTGCTGTTCAACATCAAGGGCGTGTACAGCTACAACCGCTACTGGACCAACGCGGTGTATCAGCCGCTGTACTCCGGACACGTCGACCTGATGGCGTTCGACACGGGCGGCTATGACGAGCACATCGATCCGGCGACGGGCGCGCTGATCTCGCAGATCCGCTCGTACAAGATGGCGCGGCGGCTGGAGACGGGCTGCGAAGATGCCTTCAACAACGATGTGCGCGCGGCCGTGCACATGGCCTTCGGCTACCAGAAGCCGGTGGCGGGAATGGCTGCGGCTCCGCTGGGGTCGGGCGCCTTCAACGTGTTTACGCCGATGCTGGAATTCTTCCGCGAGTACAACGACCGCTACTACACGGGCGTGGACAACGTGGCGGATGTGGCTGTGGTGCGGACGTGGGCTTCGATGGCGTACAGCATCAGCGCGGCCTACGTTCCGACGACGCTGGTGGAGCAGGTGCTGATCCAGTACAAGGTTCCGTGGGACCTGCTGTTCGAGGAGCAGCTCGATCGGATTTGCCGCTACGGCGCAGTGGTTCTGGCCGGGCAGGAGTGCATCTCCGACGCGCAGATCGCAGCGCTGCTTGCGTATGTGCGGGGTGGCGGGACGTTGGTGCTGGCGGGCAACACGGGACAGTTCAACCAGTGGCGGGAAACGAGGACTAAGAATCCGTTGCTGCCGGCGAGGAGCGAGGGCAAGGGGAAGGTTGTCTTTATCCCGGAGGTCGAACGCGCGGACAAACAGGCGCGGGGCGCGGCGGCGGACGAGAATCCTGAACCGGGAGCGACGGCGCAGCGGGGCGTCCATATGAATCCGCCGCAGTGGGTGCTGCCGAAGAACGCGGACGAGATTTACCAGGCCGTGATTGCGGGGCTGGCGAATGGACCGTCGCTGACAGCGGATGCTCCGCTAACCACGGTGATGGAGATGCAGAAGCGCGCGGCAACGCAGGAGACGATTGTCCACTTCATCAACTTCGAGACGAGGCAGCGCCTGGTCCCGTTTGCGGTGACGCTACGAAAACAGTACGCGGGCGCAGTGAAGAGCGTGGTGTGCTATTCGCCGGAACACGACGATCCCGCGAAGCTGGAGTTTACCGAAGCTGGCGGGTCGGTCAAGTTAACCGTGCCGGCGATGGGCGTGTATGCGATGGTGGTAGTCGGCTGAGGAGGGTTAGGCGGCGCGGCAAAAGACAAATACGGGGATTCTTCGCTCCGCTCAGAATGACAGGCTAACACGAGGAGCGGCCGGCCCGGGGCTGAAGCCCTCATGTTTTGTCGGCTCGATACCGCGGGCTGAAGCCCGCTGCTACTCCGCGCTCCAACACATGCGCGAGTGTGCTATTCGGGTTTCTTGCGCAGGTCGATGATTTGGGGGTGGAGGAGTTTGGCGGTGAGGGAGCGGGTCAGCGCGTCCACCGCGGCCTTTTGCTCCGGAGTCAGGGTGGCCAGGCGCTTCTCGGCGCGGGCCAGTTCGGCCTGGCGGAGCGATTCCGCGTTCTGCTGCAGCGTAACAATGGCGGGGACAGACTCCAACGATTGCAGATGCTGCTGGTATTTCTCCACCTCCGCGCTGACGATGTTCTCGGCTGCGGCGGACTCGCGGCTGCGGTCGGCCAGATGCGCGGCGGCCACCTGCTGCAGGTCGTC
>PLUT01000008.1 GCA_003162875.1 Granulicella sp. | reverse complement strand
CGCAACCTGTACGACGGCGCGGATCCCAAGACTGTCGCACTGCTCAGTACGAAAAAGCAGCCTGGTGCAGACCATCGTATTCTCCATCTGACATTTCGCCGCACCTTTAGTGTCAAAGAGCGGATCGCGTTCGAACTCGATCACTATGATCGGCACCTCGTGACGCAAACCGTTGCGGAAAAGCATCCCTGGACTTGGCGGGCAAANNGGACGCGATGCCGAAGCTGCGCCAATTTCTAAAGTTGAAGGGATGGGACTATGGTGAAGGATTTGTTCTCGCGAAGACTGGCGATCAGCAAGCTGCTCCATGGTTGACTGGCAAACCATTCCTGCCGACGAAGACATTCACCGACAGGGGAATCGACGAATCCAAGATACGTACAGTGGTTGCGAAAAAGTTTCGGTCAGCTTATACCGAAGCGCGTTACAGTGCGCCACTCATTCTTATTAAGGAGGTTGAGACGCTGCCTTGCGTTCTGTGGAACAAGGGATTTCTTGCGTACAAGCATCAAATTGTCGGAATCCACGCTCCCAGAACCGAAGAGCGTCAGCTCCGTGATTTCTATAACCAGTTCTCATCAAATCGACTGACGTTGCGAGCGTTCTGCGCCATTTTTGGAACTCGGGCGCTTTCAAGCAAGGCGACATCCATCTTGAAACGGGACATTGATGTCTTGCCGTGGCCTCAAGACAAAAAAGGATGGGATCTGAGTTGGTGGGAGAAAACACTCTGTGAAGACGTGGTGAAGTATGCCGGCGACTTCGTTCGGCTTGGTCAGAATTCCCGCTTGCTAAGAGAACAGGNNAAAATGCTTGGGAGTGTCTACTCGAACCTTCGGGCGAGCGAGTCAGGTTTGCTGGATGGTCTCGCATACCAGGCTTTCTGCTTCGGGGAGAAATCTGATCTGGGTTGGCCTTCTGACTGGAGCGGGCCACTACAGGAAATTGTGTACCGGGAGCATGGGGACGCCTTGCGCACCGTCCGAATCCTTCGCTTTTACGAGCGCAACACGATCATTATGGTAAAACCCGATCGACTGCGGTACTGGATTTCCTCGACTGCGATCCGCGATGCCGATGAAACGTTGGTAGATCTCCAGAGGCAGGGGTACTGATGGCCGATTCTTTCCACACGAATGAACCGGGCAGAGGGAGGATCTCGGAAGGCCCAGTAATAGCGCTCATTGACCGTACGGTGGATTTTGTGCGCTCGGAGCTTGCCGGATGGCGGGACGATCCGGACCGCGCCGCGGAGGAAGCGGAAGAACGCCTGAACGCCCAGCTTTGCAAATATCTGAATGTTGCGGCTTCGCATCGGTTTCCGATGGTGAAGTTCAGCCATGAAGAGAAGCAGACTGGAACTCGACGCGTTGACATGTCCGCTCTTCCCAGCGATGGCGGGTTTGTTGGCGAAACATACTACTCCATTTACGATCCGCNNCCGCTTCTTGTGTTTGAAGGCAAACGTCTACCGACGCCACCCCGCAAGCGGCAACGAGAATACGTTACCGGTGGCTCCGACAAGTCGGGCGGAATTCAGCGATTCAAACTCGCGCTTCACGGCGCCCTTCAGGCGACTGGGGTCATGGTCGGATATATCCAGAAAGACGACTCTGTGGCCTGGATCTCCCTGATCAATCAGTGGATTCGAGACCTTGCGGCTACGGGAGGGGAATCCGACGAAACATGGTCTGAGGATGAGCAACTCGCCGACTTTTCGAAAGACGCCAGCTTGCGCACCGCGAGCGCCTCATCGGAGTGTGCGCGTAGTTCGACAGCGGTCTCCTCCCGTATCAAGCTCCGGCATCTTTGGGTGGAGATGTCGACTTAGCTTTCTTCTGATGTGGCAAACCATGAGAGGCTGTCGTTGCTCATGAAGTGGCTTCTCTCTGCCGATTCCGGACACGTTTCACGCATGAGAGGCCGCCCGGCTTCTAAACCGGGCGGCCAATTGGAATCGGTAGCTGGAGGGCGCCTAGACTTGGCAGGGTCGCTAAGTTGACTCAAGGAGTTAGAAATGAATCCGTCCGCCAAAAGCGGTTTGAAACGGCTGAACGAGGTTGTTTTGATCCCTGGGGACATCATCCTCGCGACGACAACCGCTGCCATCAGTAAGACCATCAAGATTGCAACTCAGAGCGATATTTCGCATGCGATGGTCTACGTGGAGAACCGATCCGTCATCGACGCGACCGGAGAAGGGGTCCACGCTCGCAACACTCAGAGGCTCTTTTTCGAGGACGTTTGCTCTGTCCATGCACTTCGCCTCCGAACCGGAATATCCCCCTCCCAACTCTCTGAGGTCGTGAGTTATATGCGAGAACAAGTCGGCACACAGTATTCGGCAAAGGAGGCCGTGTTGACGGTGCTGGGCGGGGCGCGCACGTGGACGAAGAAGCAGTTCTGCTCGCGGCTCGTAGCCCAAGCCTTTGCGTCGGCTGGCATCGCACTCGTGCGCGNNCATCAAAGACTGTCCACTCCTAGTCTCACTGGAGTCCCCGACGGCGATGGTCTCGGCATCGGAAGCCGCATTCTGGGAAGACAGAGCTGATGTTCCACAACTCATGCGAGATGCTACCAATGCGGTCCTCGACGGTGCACGGCAAAGAGATCCAGCCATACAGACGTTCGACGACGTTCACGGGCATCTAATCCGCCATCCGGAGCATGACCGGGAATTCTGCCATTTGCTGGAGGGTTCNNTGGCAATATGACATTGGCCTTCTGAGCACAGGCCCTACAGATTCAGCTGAAGAGTATTGTTGGAGCGTTCTGAAGAATGAGCAGTCCGGGCCGAACCGGTATTTCATCAATCGTGGCGGCTACAGGCTTTTTACAATGCAGTCCGATCTTGAGTTTTTTCGAATCATGTTGGACCTCTACGAACGCCTCGCAGCACTGCATTGGCGACGCGTCGATATTGCGATCCGCTGGCTCGAAGCGAACGGTCACCTTGCACCGCAGCCAGTCGCATATCTCACTCCGCACACAGAGGAGTGGTTTACCATTCTGGAACGGTGGGATCCTCCGCAGGCAATG
>PLUT01000054.1:3206-7866 GCA_003162875.1 Granulicella sp. | reverse complement strand
CATCCACTGCGGCTTGTTGTCGGACTTGCGGAAGGCCTCGACGATCTTGAGGCGTTTGGAGTACTTGAGTTTCTTCTGCAGCGAGGTCTCGGTCTTCATGCGGTCGCGCAGCTCGATGGAAAGCTCGGCAATGTCGACGCGCTTGAGCAGTTCCTTGATGGCTTCGGCACCCATCATGGCCTTGAAGCCGGTGGGGCGGTACTGGGTGTCGAGCTCGCGGAAGCGGGCCTCGTCCTTGATGACCTCGCGCTCCTTTACGGGCGCGTCGCCGGGGTCGACGACGACGTAGGATTCAAAGTAGAGCACGGCTTCGAGCTCGCGCAGGCTGATGTCCAGCAGGTGGCCGATGCGGCTGGGCAGGCCCTTGAAGAACCAGACATGGGAGCAGGGCGAGGCGAGCTCGATGTGGCCGAGACGCTCGCGGCGGACCTTGGAGAGAGTGACTTCAACGCCGCACTTGTCGCAGATGACGCCGCGGTGCTTCATGCGCTTGTANNTGCGGTAATTGATGGTCTCCGGCTTGGTGACCTCGCCATGCGACCAGGAACGGATCTTCTCCGGCGAGGCGAGCTGAATCTGGATGGCATCGAAATCGATGATGGGTCCGAGGAGTTCGAAGGGGCTGGAGCGGAACATATGCAATCTCCCTTTAATTCTTCTGCGCTAGCAGGTGCAGCGTGTTCGCTGCGGTTACGAAATCTGTTCCGCGATGACTTTCGGCGCATCGCGATGCCGGTGATTCTGGTGCAGGTGCTTTTTTTTTTCGATTGTGGTGTTGCCTGTCTCTTGTCCCAGGGGCTAAAGCCCCCATATCTCTTTAGCCCCTGAGTGCCCGGACTAAAGTCCGGGCCTATCTCAGGAGCTTCTTGCTTTAGTCGGCTGCTGCGATGGACGGCAGCGGCACCTTCTTGTGGTCGGCGAGCTTGATCAGCTCGACGTCGAGGCAGAGCGACTGCAGTTCGCGGATGAGCACGTTGAACGACTCCGGCACGCCCGGTTCGATCGCGGCCTCGCCCTTGACGATGGCCTCGTAGATCTTGGTGCGGCCGAAGACGTCGTCGGATTTGGCGGTGAGCAGTTCCTGCAGGATGTAGGCGGCGCCGTAGGCTTCGAGCGCCCAGACCTCCATCTCGCCGAAGCGCTGTCCGCCGAACTGCGCCTTGCCGCCCAGCGGCTGCTGGGTGATGAGCGAGTAGGGGCCGATGGAACGCGCGTGGATCTTGTCGTCGACCAGGTGGGAGAGTTTGAGCATATAGATGTAGCCCACGGTGGCAGGCTGCTCGAACTCTTCGCCGGTCATGCCGTCGTACATCATCGTCTTGCCCGAGCTGGGCAGGCCGGCGGACTTGAGCAGCGCCTTGATTTCCGTCTCGCGCGCGCCGTCGAAGACCGCGGTAGCGAACCAGATTCCCTTCTTCATGCCCTTGGCGACGCGCAGGGTCTGCTCGTCGTCGAGGTCCAGAAGCTGGTTGAGGGCGGCTGTACCGGCGAAGCGCGCCTTGAACAACTCGCGAACCTCGGCGGCCTTGGTCATGGTGGCGGCGGCCTCGGCGATCTGCGCGCCCAGCGTGTAGGCGGCCCAGCCGAGGTGCGTCTCCAGGATCTGGCCAACGTTCATACGCGAAGGCACGCCGAGCGGGTTGAGGACGATCTCAACCGGCGTTCCGTCGGGAAGGTACGGCATGTCCTCCTCCGGCAGGATGCGCGCGATAACGCCCTTGTTGCCGTGGCGGCCGGCCATCTTGTCGCCGACCGAGAGCTTGCGCTTCATGGCGATGTAGACCTTGACCATCTTGATGACGCCGGGGGAAAGCTCGTCGCCCTTCTGCATCTTGGCGATCTTCTCGTTGGTGATCTTGCGCAGCACGTCGATCTGGCGCGAGGTCATCTCCTCGATCTCGTCGATCTGTTCGTTCACGCGCGGGTCCTTATCGGCATAGCGAATGCGCTTGAGGTTGCGGGTGCTGATCAACTCGATGGTGTCGCGGTTGAGGACGTCGCCCTTGTTGAGCAGCTTCTTGTTGGTGCGCTCGTCGTGCAGGTCGGCGAGGACCTCGCGGCTGCCGAGAATCGCCTCGAGGCGCTTGAGCCGCTCGTCGGTGAGAATGCGGATCTCGTCGGCGAGGTTGCGCTCCAGCTTCTCAATCTGCTCCTGCTCGATTTGCTTGGCGCGCTCATCCTTCTCCTGACCTTTGCGGGAGAAGATGCGGACGTCGACGATGGTGCCCTCGATGCCGGGAGGGCAGGTGAGCGAGGCGTCGCGCACGTCGCCGGCCTTCTCGCCGAAGATGGCACGGAGCAGCTTCTCTTCCGGAGTAAGCTGGGTCTCGCCCTTGGGCGTTACCTTGCCGACCAGGATGTCGTTGTGACCGACCTTGGCGCCGATGCGGATGATTCCCGACTCGTCGAGATCGCGCAGGGCGTGCTCGCTGACGTTGGGGATGTCGCGGGTGATCTCTTCCGGCCCGAGCTTGGTGTCGCGGGCTTCGATCTCGAACTCCTCGATGTGGATGGAGGTGTAGTAGTCGTCCTTGACCAGCTTCTCGGAGATGAGAATGGCGTCCTCGAAGTTGTACCCGCGCCAGGGCATGAAGGAGACCAGCACGTTGCGGCCGAGGCCGAGCTCGCCCTGCTCGGTGCAGGGACCGTCGGCGATGACCTGGCCCTTGATGACGCGATCGCCATGGCTGCACGACCGGCTTCTGATTGATGCAGGTGTTCTGGTTGGAGCGCTTGAACTTGGTGAGCTGGTAGATGTCGGAGCCAACCTCGCGCGAGAGTTGGGTGGGGTGGTGCTCGCCTTCGACGCGGACGATGATGCGTTCGCTGTCGACCGAATCGACGATGCCGTTGCGCTTGGCGAGGATGACGGCGCCGGAGTCGCGGGCAGTGACGCCCTCCATGCCGGTGCCGACGAAGGGAGCTTCAGAGACCAGCAACGGGACGGACTGGCGCTGCATGTTTGCGCCCATCAGTGCGCGGTTGGCGTCGTCGTGCTCCAGGAACGGAACCAGCGACGCGGCCACCGAGACCAGCTGCTTGGGCGAAACGTCGACGTAGTCCACGTCGCCCTTGGGGACGAGGACGAAGTTGCCCTGGCGGCGCGCATCGACGACGTTCTGGACGATGTGGCCCTTGGCGTCGAGTTCGACATTGGCCTGCGCGATAGTGTGGCGATCCTCCTGCCACGCGGAGAGGTAGAAGCTGAAGGGCTCGAGCTCCATGGTGCGCTTCTTCTCCTTGCGGAGCTGATCGTTGAGCTTGCGGGCCTCGGTGATCTCGAGATGATCGCCCTGACGGAGAGTGCTTTCGCCGGCGTTGGTGACGGAGACAAAGTCGAGCACCTTGCCATCCTTGACGCGGCGGTAGGGCGACTCGATGAAGCCGTACTCGTTGATGCGCGCGAAGCAGGAGAGCGAGCTGATGAGGCCGATGTTCGGGCCTTCCGGGGTCTCGATGGGGCAGATGCGTCCGTAGTGGGTGGGATGGACGTCGCGGACCTCGAAGCTGGCGCGCTCGCGGGAGAGGCCGCCCGGTCCAAGGGCCGACAGGCGGCGCTTGTGGGTGATCTCAGAGAGCGGGTTGGTCTGGTCCATGAACTGCGAGAGCTGGGAGGAGCCGAAGAACTCGCGGATGGCGGCCATGACCGGCTTGGCGTTGATGAGGTCGTGCGGCATGGCCGTCGACATCTCCTGGTAGACCGACATCTTCTCCTTGATCGCGCGCTCCATGCGCACCAGGCCGATGCGGAACTGGTTCTCCATCAGCTCGCCGACGGCGCGGACGCGGCGGTTGCCAAGATGGTCGATGTCGTCGACGGTGCCGATGTTCTTGCGCAGCTTGAGCAGGTAGCGGATGGTCCCGTAGAAGTCCTCGGGCGTGAGCGTGCGCTTGTCCAGGCCGCTGGCATCCTGGTTCTCGTAGAGCTTGATGTTGAACTTGAGGCGGCCGACGCGGGAGAAGTCGTACTTGCGCGGGTCGAAGAACATGCCTTCGAAGAGCGCAGAGGCGGTGTCGAGCGTGGGCGGATCGCCGGGACGCAGCTTGCGGTAGATCTCAATCAGCGCTTCCTCGGGCTTGCGCACGGAGTCGCGGCGGAGGGTGTTGGTGATGATGTTGCCAACGTCGTCGCGCTCAGGAAAGAAGACCTCGATGGAAGTGACGCCGGACTGGAGAACCTTGTGCAGCTTGTCGGCGGTGAGCTCCTGATTGGCCTCGTAGAGCAGCTCGCCGGTAGTGAGGTCGACGACGTCGGAGGCGGTCATGGCGCCATCGAACTCGGTGGGTTCCACTTCAACGGAGTCGATCTTATGCTGGCGAAGGAGCTTGAGGGAGTGCGGCGAGATTTTGCGCGTGGCAGGCGCGAGCTCCTCTTTGCCGGCGGTGATGGCGCGGGCAGGACGCGTGCCCTGCAGATTGGTGGCGTGGCCTTCGGGAGTGAGCTTCCAGTGCAGCTTGCCGTCGGCGATGGAGATGTGGTCGACGGTGTAGAAGGTCTTCAGGATCTCTTCGTCGGTGCGCAAGCCGAGCGCGCGCAGGAAGATGGTTCCGAGGAACTTGCGCTTGCGATCGATGCGGACGTAGAGGGTGTTCTTCTGGTCGTATTCAAACTCCACCCAGCTGCCGCGGTAGGGGATGATCTTGCCCAGGAAGTAGGTGC
>PLUT01000054.1:0-3188 GCA_003162875.1 Granulicella sp. | reverse complement strand
TCGCCAAAGAAGACTTCCTGCTCCTTCATGTCGCGCAGGCTCTTGACGCCGGTCTCCGGGTCCTTGTCGTAGATCTTGAGGCGGATGGTGACCTTGAGCGGAGCGGAGTAGGTCATGCCGCGCTCTTCGCACTCCGCCTGGTCGTACTTCAACTGCAGGCCGACGGGGTCGCCGCACTTGGTGCAGAAGTCCGGGGTGTTCTTGTTGTAGGTGCCGCAGAAGCTGCACAGCACCTCGCCCGGATGGAAGGGATCGGTGATGACCATGTGGCCGCAGTTGGAGCAGGCGGTGCGCAGGTGGTTGAGACCCTTCAGGTAGCCGCACTTGCACTCCCAATTGCCGATGGAGAAGTCGACGAACTCAAGCTCGGAGACGTTGCGGAAATCGGTGATGGGAAAGACCGAGGTGAAGACCGACTGCAGGCCGTTGTCCTCGCGCTCCTGGGGGAGCTTGTCCATTTGCAGGAAGCGCTCGTAGCTGCGGCGCTGGACTTCAATGAGATTGGGAATCTGGATGGAGGTGGGAATCTTGGAAAAATCGAGGCGGGTGCGGATTGCGCGCATTTCGCTGGGCATGCTCTGAGTCTCCTGAAACTTCTGGGCTACTTCCAATTCGAGGCCTTCGCCGGGTGGCTGTCGCAACCGTGGAGCGACTGGCAACGCGAAGGTGGAGAGCTGCGCCTGCTGCTCTCCGGGTTTATTTCAATTGCGCTGATTCGGCCTCGCCGCCCTCGATGCGGTTCAGCTGCTGCGCCTACTTCTGCTTCGTCCTAAGAAAAACACTGCGCGGGGCAGGGAAAATTCTTTACTTTCGCCGGACCGCGGGAACTGTTATAAAAGTGCGCGTACGGATAATCTCGTGGGCTCCAGAAATGGAGCTGGGTTGTCGTGTGCAAAAACGCAGAAATGCGCTCGCAGGGACAGCACCTCCCGTGAGCGCAAAGACCGACTTGTGCACTGTTTCTATATCTGACTGGATGCCTGCCACCCTTTGAAGCTCGCATAGCCTCAAGGTTTGCTGCCGCTACTGTTCCTGTATCACCATGCATGTCCGCCGCCAGAACGCATGGTGGCCGGCCCCGTAACCCGCGCACGCGGGATGGACCGGAAAATTACCGTGGAATGAATCGAAATTCGGGAATGTCCGGAAGCGCTGTCTGTCTATTAGCACACCAAGGCAGAGGCGGTTCTCCAACGTTGAGAATACAACTTTCTACGTAGGAGTGCAAGCGAGGGAGTCCGGCAAGCAAGCGAGCGCCGGGGCCGAAGCCCCGGGCTGTGCCGAAAAACCCTTGATTTACAAGGACTTACTTGATTTCGACGGTCGCGACGCCCTCGAACTTCTTGGCGATGGCAGCCGCATCTTCCTTGGAGATGTTCTCCTTCAGGGGTTTGGGCGCGCCGTCGACCAGGTCCTTGGCTTCCTTCAAGCCCAGGGCGGTAACTTCGCGTACAGCCTTGATGGTGGAAATCTTGTTGGCACCGGCATCCTTGAGGATGACGGTGAACTCGGTCTTTTCCTCGACCGGAGCCGCTGCTGCCGCGCCGCCGCCGGCTGCCGGGGCTGCTGCGACGGCTGCCGCCGCCGAGACGCCGAGGCGAGCCTCAAGCTTCTTGACCAGCTCAGAAGCCTCGAGCAGGCTCAAGCTAACGATCTGATCTTCCAACTGTTGAATGTCTGCCATTTTATTTCTCCTAAAAAAGTCGATTCAGAACTTGTGGTGCGTGGTGCCGATTTGCGTCTCCGAAGCTGATGTGCGGCTTCGGCTGCTTCGATCCCGCCGGGTTTCCGTTGCGCCCAGACAAGCGCACCCGAGAGGAGGAAGCGAAAACTCTATGCGCCTTCCGCCGGTTCGGCGGGAGCTTCTGCGGCAGGTGCCTCAGCTTCCGCTGCCGGAGCTTCGGCGGCTGGCGCCTCGGCGACCGGCGCTTCGGCGACGGGTGCGGCTGCTTCTACAGCCGGAGCAGCGGCTTCCGCAGCCGGTGCTTCCTCAGCAGGAGCGACGGGCGCAGCAGGTGGCGCGCCAAACTTGCCCTTTTCGGCGGCCTGGCTGATGACGACGGCCAAGTCGCGGCCCGCAGCGTTGATGACGGTGACCAGACGCTGCGCCGGAGACTGGATGAGGAAGAGCAGCTTCGAGAAGAGCTCTTGCTTACCCGGCAGGGTGGCGAGCGCCTTGATCTCGTCGACGGTAATCACCTTGCCGTCGACGATGCCCAGCCTGAAGGTAAACTCTGCGTGGTCCTTGACCCAGGTGGAGAGCGCCTTGGCGAGGACGACCGGATCGCCGGAGGTGTAGGCAACCGACGAGACGCCCTTGAGGTCCTGCAGCGCAGCCTCGATTTTGGTGCCGTGAGCGGCGCGTGCGGCCAGCTTGTTCTTGACCACGTGGTAGCTGCCGCCAGCCTGGCGGATAGTCTTGCGCAGGTCGAAGTCCTTGGCTGCGGTAAGCCCCTTGAAGGTGCCGATAATCGCGGAGGTGGAGTGCTCGAGCTCGGTGGCGAGCGCGGTCACCTTTTCCGCCTTCTTTGCTCTGGTCAGTGCCATTTTCTTAGCCTCTAGCTATTAGCTCTTAGCTACTAGCTCA
Source organism: Granulicella sp. (assembly GCA_003162875.1). Lineage (GTDB taxonomy): Bacteria > Acidobacteriota > Terriglobia > Terriglobales > Acidobacteriaceae > Edaphobacter. Next base: position 601 of record PLUT01000054.1, on the reverse strand, counting down.
ATCTGTGTCGCCCCGATACTTATTCGCTGGAGCGGAATGTTTTTCGCAGCATGGATTCAGCTAAGAGCCAGGGCTAATAGCTAATGGCTGCTTTACGACGCCTTACCCGCGGCTTCCATGACGGTGGAGTCAAGCTGGATGCCGGGGCCCATGGTGGAACTGAGCGTGATGCCCTTGACGTACTTGCCCTTGGCGGCGGACGGCTTGGCCTTGAGCACGGAGCTGATGACGGTCATGGCGTTGTCGATCAGCTTTTGCGGGTCGAATGAGAGCTTGCCGACGGGGACGTGGACCAGCGCGGTCTTGTCGGTGCGGAACTCCACCTTGCCGGCCTTGATCTCGCGGATGGCGCCGACCACGTCAGTGGTCACGGTGCCGGTCTTGGGGTTGGGCATCAGGCCCTTGGGGCCGAGCACCTTGCCCAGGCGGCCGACGGACTTCATCATGTCGGGGGTCGCGATCAGGGCGTCGAAGGCGGTCCAGCCTTCTTTCTGGATCTTCTCGACCATGTCATCCCCGCCGGCGAATTCGGCGCCGGCTGCCAGGGCGTCGGCAATCTTGTCACCCGAGGTGATGACCGCGACGATCTTGGTCTTGCCCA
>PLUT01000380.1:7257-7398 GCA_003162875.1 Granulicella sp. | reverse complement strand
AGAGCGTGGGCGCGTCGGAAGTATGGCGGAAGCCGGACATCTGCTCCTTGGCCGGGCCGCTGGCGATGAGGGCCGCGGTGCGCGCGGCGCGCAGCAGCCGGTCGGACGAGAGGTCGTCGGTGTAGGCGTAGCCGGTGCGCT
>PLUT01000380.1:0-7140 GCA_003162875.1 Granulicella sp. | reverse complement strand
GTGGTCGGATGTGGGCCGGGCCTGTGGAAAGGTCACAGTCCTTATTCTAGGCTTCTAAATGGTTCAAGGCAAATAAAACGCGAAGAATGCGGGACGGGACGTGATACAGTTGCAAGTTTTGCTTTTGTATTTTAAGGCGCAGGCAGGGCGGGACTGTCGGCCCAATAGCCATTGCGGGCGGAGACTTCCAGGTGCACGTAGTGGGGCACGGTAAGCGCGATGGCATGGAAGCCGGGGTGCGGCGACTGTGGCTGGAAGCTGAGCACATAGCGGTTGGGGATGTGGTTGGAGATGGTTTGCAGGTCACGCACCAGACTCTTGGCGCTGGTCAGCTTGAAGTACTCACCGCCGGTCAGGCGCGCGACCGTCTCAGGGACGTTCTTCTGCAGGCTGTCGCGCGCGGCCACGAAGGCAATGGTCGCAAGGCGCAGCGGCGGCGCGAGCAGGGCCAGGCAGTCGAAGGCCTGCGTGCCCGGGTTCTTGGTCAGGTCGACGTTGGGATCGTTGGGGTCGCGGCTGAAGCAACCGTGCGCTGGGCCGGGTTTGTCCGGCTGCGAGATCTTCGCGACCTCGTGGGCCACCTCGGGCTTGTCCGTAGAGAAGCCGATGGCGTAGATGGCGGTGTTGGTGTCGCCGATCTCGCGCAGGGCATCGTCCAGCTTCAGCTTGCTGCCGCGGTCATGGCTCTCGGCAATCAGCAGGATGGCGCGGCGGTATTGGATGGGCTGCTTGCGCAGCAGGTCGATCGAGAAGCCAAGCGAGTCCAGCGTCGCGGCGCCCGAGTCTCCGTTGTTGTCGTCGATCAGCGCCTGGATCCCCTTCACGGCCAGATCGGTGTTGGGGGTAAAGTCCCGCACCAGGACGGGCGAGCTGTCGTAGCCCACCACGGCGATCTTGTGGGCAACGCCGCCCACGACAGAATCCAGCATGGACTGGAGCGAGCCCAGCTTGGCCAGTTCGCCCACGCCCGCGCCTCCGCCCTCGATGTCGACCACCAGCGCCAGGGGCTCGCCGCCGGTGTCCTGCTCCAGGTGAAGCTTCTGCGGGATGCCGTCGTCGGACAGTTGGAAGTCGTCCGCCTTAAGGGTGAAAACAAGCTGGCCGCCCTTGCCCTTGTCGCGGACCAGCGCCGGCACCACCACCAGCGCCGACTGGCTGGTAATGGTCTGGATCTGGGAGTCGGGCTGGGAGTCGATCTGGGAGCCGGGCTGCCCGGAAGGCGGCGGGCTCTGGGCTCGGCCCGGCACAGCGGAGACCACGGCGAGCGCGAGTGCGAACCAGAGCCTCAATGGCGGTGTTCCTCACGAACAAGTCTAATCGTGCAGCCCTACCGCGGGCGTGAGGGATCGCGGAACGGCACGGCCGTGGCCTCGACATCCAGGGTCACTTGCTTGTCGGTGCGAAAGACAAAGGTGCTCGGATCTTTGAGGCCCCAGGCGACAAATGGGACCGTGAAGTGGGTCGCCAGTGCGACGCCGTCGCCCTGTGGGTGCAGGTCGACAGTAATCTTCATGGGGTGGTCCTGGCCATGGAGGTTGAGGATGCCATCGACGACGACCGACCCTGCAGCGGCAAGGTCGATCTTGCCATCGATGTGAGTGGGGCGGAAGGTGATGGTGGGATACTGCGCGCTTTCGAGGACGGCGCTGTGCATGCGCTTGTCGCGCGCGGAGTCGCCGCTCTCGCCGCTGGCAGCGTCGACGACGATCTCTCCGTTGACGCTGCCGGTGGCGGGATCGATCTTAAATGCGCCGTTCTTGAGCTTAAAGGTGCCGTCGACCGTATGCAGGGTGGTGTTCAGGGTCCAGCGGATCGAGGTGGTCGAAGGGTCGAGCGTGATGGCGATGGGAGTTGCCGGCGCCTGCGCGCGCGCGGCGGCGGTTAGCCCCAGGAGCACAAGCAGTCCGAGCAGCGCAGGGAAAGCGCGGATGGAATCGCGAGCGTCGCGAGTGCGGATTGCGTTCACGCGCGAACACCTTTCGTGAGCAGATTCCAGCCAAACCGCGGACCGCGGCGAAGCACCACGGAACCGAGACTCTTTTCGCCCATGTGAGCGTGAAGGAGTTCCTGAAAGAAGACTGGCGCGGAGGCAAACGCACGCATGGCGCGCACCTCGAGGGCGGGCCAGCGGTCGAGCGTCAGCATCAGCGCGCCCATGGCGTGGGGCAGCTTGCCGATCTGGCGATGGGCTCGGCGGTAGGGCTCGAGTGAGCCGGAGTGGATCGATTCCGCGACCGCGAAGGCCTGGCGGAACGAGATGGCGAGGCCTTCGCCGGTGATCGAGTCGGCTGAGCCCGAGGCATCGCCGACAAGCGCGACGGAATCGGTTGCAACACGAAGCAGCTTGCAGGTGGCTGAGACCGCGCCACGCTGCTGCGAGACGATCTCGGCGTCTTCGAGCCGGTGTGCAATCTCGGGAAATCCGGACAGGATTGCGGCGCGATCGCAGCGCGGATTGCGCGTGATGAAGACGACGCAGACGCAATCGGCCGCTACTGGCGTGACATAAAGCTGGCCGCCGCGTCCCCAGTGAACCTCGACGAGGTCGCTCCATGGGGCGACGCGGTAGTGGGTGCGAAAACCATAGCGGAGCGAGCGTTTGTGCGCGCGGTCCAGGCCCGCCCATCTGCGGACGGACGATGCTTGTCCATCCGCGCCGATCAGCCAGCGAAAGCGGACAGGCTGGCCGTCCACCATGGCGGTGCGGAGTCCGTCTGCGGCGGCTTCGCTGCTTGAGAACTGGACGCGGCTGTTCCAAAGCAGGCGTGCGCCGGCCTCTTCGGCCCGGCTTGCCAGAAGCGTGTGCAGATGGGGGCGGCGGACCCCGATGCCCGCGCCGCGGGAAAAGCTCGCGTCCACACGATGGAGCGAATTCTGGAAGCGTATGCCGCGGAAGGGACGGCCTTCGGACTCGTCCAGCACTACGCCAAGCTGCGCAAGCGACTCACGCGAGTCCGGCATCAGCCCCTCGCCGCAGGCCTTGTCGATCGGGGTTGCGCGAGCCTCGACCACGGCGCAGGCGATCCCACGCTGGCAAAGGGCGATGGCGGCGGCAAGCCCGGCGGGACCGCCCCCGACGATCAGGACTTCGGTGGCTGCGGGTGGCGCGAGAGTCTTATTGGATATTCTGGCAGGGTTGCCGCGAAGTTCGTGCAAGAGCAGGGCTCACTTTCATTTGGCGTTCGGCGACTGAGGTGAAGGCCGTTTGCGGCTGGCCGGAATGGGTCATAGGAGCAAAGCCAAACAATTAGTGTCTTAGACTTTTAAGACTTGGAAATGTTAGCCTATTTCCTAAAGCCTTAAGAGTCATCGATTCGATAATGCTAAACTCGCACCAATCGGGCACTTGGGAGTCAGTGGATATGCCTTTTCGAAACAGGCCGAACCTGCCCACCAGCGCGGAAATGCGCATCCTGAATGCCCTGTGGCAGTTGGGCGCTGCGACCGTGGATCAGATTGTGCATTCCTTTCCCGAGGGCCAGCGGCCCAACTACAAGACCACCCAGGCTTTTTTGCGCATCATGGAAAACAAGGGCTTCGTCCACCATACGGCGCGTGGACGTGTGTTCGTGTTTGAGCCTATGGTGAGGAAGGAAGAGGTCGACCAGCGGTCGGTCGAGGCGCTGCTGGCGCAGAACTTCGGTGGATCGGCGACCGGGCTCTTCGTAAACCTGCTGGAGTCCGATGCGGTGCCCGCAGCGGATATTGAAGCCCTGGAGAAGATGATTCGCGAATACAAGAAGAGGAAGAAGAGCGCGGCGGGCTGAAAGTTGAAACGATCGAGCTGAAAGGCGGGATGGATGGATCCGAGCTTGGGCTTGCACGCGGCTTCGGGGCTGGTCAATTTTCTGCTCAGGACCACGTTGGAGTGGCTGGTCTGTCTGTTGCTCGTCCGCGTCGCCGGATCGGCAAAGAGCCGATTCAACGTGTGGTTGATGCTGCTGTTCGCCTTTGTGGCGCAATGGATTTGGATGTTGGCCGGCGTTGCGCGTGGAGCATTTCCTGCCCAGGCTTTGGCGGCCGGCGCAATGGAGGGCATGCCGGCTGCCGCGGGAAAGCGCATAGCGATCGCTGCGCCCGCGGCCGGGACGGTCACGCAGGGGATGGCCGCCTTGTTGGTTGTCTATGGAGCAATGCTCGCTTGGCGGATGCTGGGAGCGCTGGCCGCGCGGGTGAGGCTGGCGCGGGCGATGCGGTACCGGAGCGCGCCCTCGAAACGGGTTGCGACGGCGTTCCAGGAAGCAGTAGAGCAGGCCGGGCTGGGCGGCGAATTGGATTGCAGCCCATGGGAGTGCGAACTTTGGGTGCTTCCCGGGTTGTCCTCCCCCGCGACGCTGGGATGGAGGAGGCCGCAGGTGATCGTTCCGCCGGCCTGCGAGCAGCAGGACGAGGCAGAGCTGAAGGCGGTCTTCTGGCATGAGCTGAAGCATGTGGAGCGCCGGGATGCGCTGTGGAATGCGCTGGTGCGAGCCTGCTGCAACCTGCTCTGGTTTCATCCGGCGGTGCACCATGCCGTCGCGTCGCTGAATGCGCAGCGGGAGTTTGCCTGCGACGCGGCGGTGGTTCGCGAGCATCCGCAAAGCCGGGATATCTACGCGGCCTGCCTGGTCCGGTTTGCCCGGATGCGGGACCTTGTGCCGGAGCCGGCGATCCCCGCCATCGAGATGGCGTCAAGCGCGGCACTGCTGACCCTGCGGGTGCGGTCGATCCTGAGCGATGGTGCAGAAAGCGCGGGCGCAAGCCGCATCGCGCGCGCGGGCCGGGCGACGGCGAATCTGCTGCTTGCGGGCGCGATGGCCGCAACCGTTCCGGGGCTGAATATCCTCTTCGCCGCGGAGCAGCGCAACTCTGTGGCCCCACTGTCGATTGCCGGCAAACCTCGCATCGCGCCGATGAAGCGCACGTTGGCTGCGGGTGGGAAGCCGGCGAATGCGAGGACCGGGAGCACCGCTTCGTTGCCGTCCGCCGCTGGGGCGGAAGCGGCGGGTCCGATCTCCGCGGCGGCGCTGCAGCAGGATGAGGGGCTCGCGGCGGAGCATCGCGCTGCCCTGAGCGTTCTGACGGAGTCGACCGGGATGGACGCGCAGGAGGCTGCCAGCGACGGACGCGCGTCCCCAGGCTTGAACGGCGGCGCGATCGACCGTGGGACGGCGGGCAAGACGTCGAATGCAAACTCGACCTCGTGGGGCACGGTTGCAGCGGATGCGGCGGCGCACATGGGGCCCCTGATGGGCGACCACGACGGCGACGACCGGCACTGAGCATCATCGGCCATGCGAAGGGTCGGGTGAGGCGGAGACGCTGAGGTCGAGCTGGACACCGGGAATGCCGGGAGCGTAGCAGTTGCCGTCGCGGTTGTAAGTTGCGGCGCAAACCTTGGTAACGGAAGGCTCGCGCGGTGACTGAGCATACTGCCAGGCGGCGAGGTCCGACGTTCCGCTCTGGTCGAGCGCAGGCACGTTGGCCGAGTCTATGACGCATCCGGGCGCGGGTGGGCAGGCGTCCTGCGCGTCCCAGAAGGCAATCTCGTGGAGTTTCCCCGCGGCGACGTGCTCGCGGATGTCTTGAATGGTCGTGAGCGTGATCGGCTTGCCGTTCGCGTCCTGGTCGCGCACGGGCTTGCCGCTGGCATAGACGCCGGGGCGATAGTCGGTGGCGGCGACGGTTTCAGTCCAACTCAGCAGGTACTCCGCCTGTTCGGGGAGCAGGCGGCCTCCTTCCTCCTGATCCAGGAAGAGAATCGCTCCGGTGGGAAATCCTTCGCGGTTGGCGGCGGCGACGGCGACACCCGCGTCCTGCCGGCCGAGCGCGGCGGGGGACTTGCCCTGCTTCTTCGACCGGAGGATCTGCGCGTCCAGGCGGCCGTTGAAGACGATGAGGAAGCCGAAGCCGTTGCGGACCAGGACGTCGCGCTTGCCGGCCCAGGGGTTGTGAGTGGCTCCGGGCGGATTGTTGAGCCAGTATCCGGTGAAGGCGAACTGCTGGCGGAGGGTGGGGAGCTTTGCGTCGCCGGGATAGTCGTTGGCGTCGAAGCCGACGTAGCTGCGCGGGGCCGACGAGAGCGAAACCGGCGGCTGGGCTGATGCGGCGACGGCGGCGGAGGCGAGCGCGGCGGTCAGGAGCGCGGGCAGGCGCATAACGGTTCGATGCTTGCGGGTTGCGGTGCTGCCGAACAGCTGGGACATTCCTGCATTCTAGACCGGGCACATACCGGACCGTCTCCGTGGTACCCCCCCGGGGGGTATACCTCTACTATGTGATTGATTCGTAGAATGTTAGTCTCGGACTTCGTACATTTTTTGTGCACAGCAGCTGAGACGCTACGGTGAAGAGTCCCGCCCCGGTAGTTCCTCCCAAATGAAAAGCCCCGGCGCGGATGCCCGGGGCTTTTCTCTATCTCTTACTTACTTCTTAAGTATAGCAGATTGACCGTAACTCATCTGCATCCTATTTTCTCTTTGGAATGAGAGAGATAAGGAGTTTTGGGGCTTGACACGCGAATTTGCGGGCAAATCCGACAAAGATTTATTTCTTGGAGGCGTTGGGTCGGGCCTTCAGCCCTCGGATTTTGTTGGGAATTACATACTTGACTCCCTTGGAGGGGAAACATGGCCTATCAGTTCGATTGGGATACCTGCCCGGAGCACGATTTCCAGTTTGTGTGCGATTCCATGTCAGGACGCGACGTTGTTTGCTCGAAATGCGGGATGCCTGGCGACAAAGACGAGAAAACCGGCGAGGTTTTCTACCCCGCCACATAAAGGGACTGAAGTATATAAGTCCCATTTTGTTGGGGTGCAGTCCCTAGGCTGGTATAGGGCGCGCCTTCAGCGCTCGGACGTGGCCGCCTGGGTTAACTCGGTTCATCCCACGTCTCAGAAGCGAGATGTGGGGCACCCGGCAAAAGACAAATACGGGGATTCTTCGCTGCGCTGCGGAATGACAAACGAATGGCAAGAGCAGATTCCTTCGCTACGCTGCGGAATGACAACCAAGCTGCGCTGCGGAATGACAAGCGAGAGGAGTTGGTGGATCGAGGAAGAATCCCACGTTTCAGAAGCGAGACGTGGGGCACCCGGGCACCCGAGCCTTTGGGTTGGTCATGGGTGGGCTACCCCGCGAAGTGCGTTTTATGAACAG
>PLUT01000378.1 GCA_003162875.1 Granulicella sp. | reverse complement strand
CGCGGAGAGAAGTAGATTTCGGCCGTCGCGAGATTCCAATCCCAGAGGCCGTCGTTGGCGCCCCGCGCGGCCAGCGCATAGCGCTCCTCGCTCTCCTGAAGCGACCTAAGGGCATCTTTGAGGGCGTGTTCGCTCGATTCGATTTGGAAGAGCATTTGGTTGAAGGAACGAACGAGAAGACCCGTTTGTCCGCCCGCGCGGATCGTGGCGCGGACGGAGTAGTCCTTCTCGACCGACACGTTGCGGGCGACAGCCGCGAGTTGCGTCAGCGGCTGCCCAATCGAGGCCGCGAGGCGTAAAGAAATCGGGAATGCGGCCAGCACGGACAGAAGAAGGACGAGAGCGGCGATCTTCGCGTACTCAAAAAGCTGCGAGTCCCAATCGTTGAGATCGAAAACCAGCGCGATCGAACCGGTGCGTTCGCCGTTGAGTAGCACTCCGCGGAAAAGGGTGAGGGAATGGCGGTCGAAGTAGGGTCCGTCGGGGCGCAAAGCGGGACGGCCGAGACCAGGTTGACCGCCGGGACTGCGGTACTCCGCGAAGGTTTTTCCATTGACGTCGTAGAGTAGCGCGATCACGACATGTGGCTCGGTGCCGAGTGCGTCCAGCATCTGCTGGGCGGTTGTCTGATCATTAAATGCCAGCGAAGCGGCGGTATTTGCGCCGAGGGTGTCGGCGAGGGCGGTGAGTTCCCGAAGGGCACTCGCGCGATAGTTCTGCCGTTCGTAGACGCCGAAACCGAAAGAGGCCAGCAAAACCGCGAGCGCGCTGGCGGAGAGGATCAAGAGAGCGAGATTGGTGCGGATGGAGAAGTCCCTGACGTGCATCGCTTCACTTCCTCCGATCTCTCTCGCCGCCGCGGATCACCGTGGTGGCGAGCATCAGTAGTCGAGAGCTGATTTTGAGGCGGGAGGAATCGGCAGCATTGATGTTGATGTCGAAGCGGATTTTATCTTCATCGAGACGGAGCCGGATCATTCCTCCATCAGAGAGAAAATTGCCGGTTTCACCCACGGTAAGGACCGGCTGGCCCCGCAGGCTCCTCAGGACAGCGGCCTGGCGCAGACTTTCGTCGTGGCTGAGGAAGAGGATGTTGCAGCCCTGGGTGGCCTGCGCTTGGCTCAGTTGGCGAACATGCAACGTGCGGGTTCCGACGGATTTGCCCTCCAGAGTGCTTTGCAATTCCTGGAGGCGCGACTCGTCATCGAAGACGCACAGGCTGATGGTTTGATCCGTTGCGTTGAGTGCGGCGGCAGGCCAATCCACAAGTTGCGCAAAGTGGAAGAGAAACGCAGCCTTCACCTTGTACTCGTCGGTTGCGGGTTGGGCGCGGGCAGGCTGAAAGGCGTCTGAAGCGACCAGGAAAGCCGAGAGGAGTGCGAGTATCCGGACTGAGATGCAAGTTCGTCTCTTCGTATTCCCTGCCGAATTGATCACTGCGCGATTCAAAGGTAGCCTCTCGCTCAAAAAGACCAGGTAATCTTGGCGTAACCGGCTCGCCGCATCAGCCCCGGCTGCACGGTGGAATTGGGGCCGGAATATTCCGGGTGAAGGTTCTTCAAGAGGTTTTGCCCGGCCACGCTGATGGAGACGCGCTCTCCCGCATGCCAGATCAAGTTGGTGTCGAGGCGTGTGTATGAGGGAATGGACACGGCCGGGAGGCGGTTGACGAAATACGCCGAGGCATTCCACTGGAGGTTCCATGGCAGACTCATGCTCGAACGCAACTGCGCCTTGTGGTCCGGAGAGCCGCCTTCAGTTCCAGCAGCGTCTGTGAAGTCTTGGCTACCGGCGAATGGGTGCAGGTGCATCGAGAAGAATGAATAGCCGGGACTCAGAGTCCAAAAGCTTGCCACTTTCCAGTTAGCGAAGAGTTCGATGCCGTGCGTCTCTCCGTGTAGCCCGTTGCCGAACGACTCGGGCACGAGCAGGTGTGCCGGCGCGGGATTCGTCTCGATTCTCGTTGCGCCCGGTTCCACCGATACCAGATCGCGATAGCGGTTGTAGAAGATGGTCGAATCCAGTGAGAAGCGGCTGGTCCATGTGTTCCGGTAGCCTGCCTCGAACGCCGTGAGCCGCTCGTTCCTGAAGTTTGGATTCCCGAAAATACTGACAAGTACAGGCACGCCGCCGGGTCCTGGAAGCGCTGTGTAATTCACTCGGATATCGGTGTCGCTGCGCGAGGGAGTACGGTCGGCGCCGGAAACCGCGCCCCAGGCCATATTCTTGCTGTCCGGGGTCCACACCAGGCGTGCGGAGGGTTCGACGTCGAATCCGGTGTAGCTGTTGTGCTCAACCCTTGCGCCCAGGCTCAAGTGAAGGCGGTCGCGGCGAAGCGCAACTTCATCCTGGACAAACGAACTGAAGAGTTGAGTAACTCGGTCATTGGGAGTGAAGACGATTCGCAGGGTCGGGCTTGTGTCATCCGAACTGACGCGGTATCCGAGCCCCCAGACGATATCCTGTCGTGTCCCCCAGAGAATATGGTGTTGAAAATCGATATCGAAAGTGTTCAAGCCGAGGGCGTATGTGGTATCGCCGCGATTGGTGCGGTCGAAGTAGACTTGCAGCGAGGTATCCGATCGCGACGAGATGATGCGATTCCACCGGATGAGCGCATTCCAGCCCGAGTAGATGTCGTGCAGAGCGACGGTCGCGGTTACCGGTGGCTGCAAGGACAGGGGTGTAAGCGTGAACTCTCCGGCATTGCCTGCGTACACTTCTCCTTCGGTGGTGAGGGAATCCTTCGCGGAGAGCGTGGAATCGGTGCGGAATCCGCCGTGAACCAGACGCCAGTCGTCCCGGCCGTCGATCCCGGTGAAGGTGGGCAGGCTGTTGTAGTGAAAGCCCTCCGCATAAGCGCGAAAGGCTCCCAGGTGGCGGGCCTTGCCCCCATAACCAATCGTCTCCGGTCCCGTACCGATGTAGCCGAGGCCAGCGGCAACATAGCCGCCCTGCGTGTCATCGGCCTTGCGGGTGATGATGTTGATGACGCCGTTTACTGCGTTCGATCCCCATATAGCGGCGCCCGGTCCACGAATCACTTCAATGCGCTCGATGCTATCGAGGGGGACATTCTGGGAATCCCAGAAGACGCCGGCGAAGATGGGGTTATACACCGCGCGACCGTCAATCAGGACGAGCAGCTTATCGGAGTACTGCCCGTTGAAGCCGCGAGCCGTGATCGCCCACTTGCTGGCGTCGATCTGGGCTACATCAAGGCCTGGGACCATGCGCAGAAGATCGGGGATACTCAGCGCACCGGAGCGTCGAATGTCCTCCCGGGAGATGACGAAGACGGCCGCAGCAGCTTGGGAGGTCTTCTGTTCCTTTCTGGACACAGACGTAACCTCGATATTCATCAAGTCTTCGAGGCTCTTCTGGGTAAGATCGGGGGTCTCCTGAGAGCGGGCAGGAAGCCCGAGGAGAGTCAGCAGGGCGACCGTGGCGCACACTTTGACGTGTCGATGACATCGCTTGGACGTCACCGAATTCAGCAAACTGGACAAACCATGGGAAAGGCCGCAATAAGAAGTGCGAGCTTGCATATTCATAAACCTTTGAAGTTCAGAGATTCGACATTAGCTAGCCGTAAGTGACGAGCACGTTATCTGCTATTCCTCCTTTTGGGGCACGGGGCTAGAACCCCCTATCTGACGGTTGTCATGTGCCATGTCAAAGGTCGCCAGTTGCGCGGAGGAACAGCCGTCAGCCCACTTGAACCATATCGGCAACAATAGGGATAGCGAGAGCATCGCCGTGTCCCCAGCGGCGAGCGGGGACGAGTTAGCTGGCTGCTGCGATTTCTCCGACTCGATGTGGGCCGACAAGAACTGGCGTTCTGGAGTTGACTTCTGGCTGGCAAGCTCGGAAGCTCAGGTTCCGGCGCGGGAATCAAACGGATCAGTCAGCGGTCGCGGAAAGCCATTGAGGCGATGCTTCAGGCAGCGCCAGATGCCAAGTCGCCGCCCGACAAATTCGCCATCGACATGTGGTTTGCGAAAGGCACTCCTATGACAGGCGGTTCAGCGTCGTTTCCGGATCAATTGATTGGCTTCGGCCACCGTGCCCGCCAGACCGCGCCGGCGACAGGATCGATGACGCCATCGAGTGTTCCAATGCCGGGAAACTCCTGCCGCACCGAGGCGATCAGTGCATCGCGGACCGGATTGACCTTCTCCATAATGGAACCGGCGAAAGCAATCTTCGGCAGGTTCTCGGGTAGGTCTGTGCCGGACGCCATGCGGCGGATGACCAGGCGTACGAGCCAGGCAAGGTCTTCGCCCTCCTTTTTCAGGACCGCGGCGGCAACCTCGTCTCCGGCGCCGGCAACGCGGACGACGAGCGGCGTGAGCCGGGAGAAGTCCGGTGCGGGCTGGCTGTTGGCATACTCTACCAACTGGTTCAAGGAGGTGAGTTTCCAGTGCTCGAGCGCCGCATCGACTAATTGTGTGGAACGGCCCTCGTCGATTGCCAGAAAGGCAGCGCGCAGGGCCTGGTGTCCAATTCTGTGGCCGGAGCCTTGATCTGCCAAGGCGGGTCCCCATCCGCCCGCGCTGATCAGTCGTCCATCGTGGGTACGGCCTGCAACATTCGATCCGGTGCCGGCCAGTACCAAAACGCCTGGACCGCCATGGAAGGCGGCGTCGAGCGCGATCTCGACATCGCCGAGCAGGATCAACTCGCCGGAGACTCTTGCGGCGACGGATTCGCGCAGCCAGTCGGTAACCAGCGGCACGGTGTTCCCCGCGGTTCCGATGCAGGTGCGCGCGATGGCCTGCATGGAGACGCCCGTTCGCGCTGTGAGTTCCGCCAACACCTGGTCAAGATTGACTGCCGCTGTGCCGGCGTCCGTGCGCATCCGCTTGATCGTGCCGCTGCGCACCCTGGCGAGTTCCTGCGTCTCGTCGGCGAGAACGTAGGTGGTGTTGGTACCACCGGCATCGAGACCCAGAAAGAATGGCATGGTATCGGTCACTCCGCTTGCTTCAGTTATTCAGCCAGGACGGCTTTGGTGAGGTTGCGCGGATGATCTACGTCGATGCCATTGTTGACGGCCATCCAGGAGGCGAGGAGCTGCAGCGGAATTACCTCGCAGATTGCCAGCAGCGCTTCGCGACATTCTTCCACGTACACCGTGTGGCTGGCCAGTTCTCCGACCGCATCGTCGCCGAGGTTTGCGATGGCCAGGACGCTGGCCCCCTGCGCACGCATGTCGCGCATCAATTGCACAACCTTTTCGTAGCGTAGTTGAGAGTCGACATCGGAGCGATCGACCGTGGCAATCATGACCAGTGGCGTGCCCTCTGCGACCAGGGCATTTGGACCATGCTTCAGCTCTCCGGAGGGATACCCCTCGGCGTGGAGGTAGGCCGACTCCTTGAGCTTCAGCGCGCCCTCGCGAGCGATGGAGTAGTGGAGGCCTCGCCCGAGAAAGAGGAAGTTTTTCGCTGCGCGGTAGTGCCCGGCGACCTCGCGCATGGCATCGTCCCAGCCCTTGAGCTGCTTTTCGATCTTAGCGGGAAGTTGAGCGACCTCCGAGAGGCGAGCCCCAAGCTCGGTGGAGTCGATGGCAGCGCGTACTTCGGCGCTCATCAGAGCAAGCAGATAGAGATTCAGCAGTTGCGCGGTGAAGCTCTTGGTGGCTGGAACGGCACGTTCGCGGCCGGCCAGGGTCGGGAGCGAGGCTGTCGCTTCACGCGCCATGGTCGAATCCTCCACGTTGGTGATCGCCAAGGTGGCGTGGCCCGCAAGGTTGGCCTTGCGCAGCGCGGCGAGCGTGTCAGCCGTCTCGCCAGACTGGGAAATGACCATCACGGCGGCGTCGGTCAGAGATTTCTCCGAGCGATAACAGTACTCGCTGGCGTACTCCACGTCGACCGCAATGCCGCTGAGATCTTCGATAAGCAGTTCAGCGAACAGGCCCGCGTGGCGGCTGGATCCGCTGGCGGCGATGACCAGCTTGCTCTGGATGCTCGCCAGCCAGACGAGTGCGGAGGCGCAGGTGTCTACCTGGAATACGTCGCCCTGCACATAGTGGTCGACCGTCGCGGACAGGGTTCCGGGTTGCTCATAGATCTCCCGCAGCATCCAGTGGGCGAAGGGGTAGGGATTGTTGACAGTCATTGCGTGGAGTGAACTCTCTCTCATAACGATCAATTAGCGACTATATGGGAACACGGAGCGCCGCTGGTCTACGGCAATGTCTGCAAATCTGGGTGATTTCAGCGGTTGATCGTACAACTTACCCCAAACAGTGTATGGGCTAGAGCCCGCACCTTTCAAAACGGATCTAAACTGACCACTGCCGAAACGGGAAAAACCTTCGTGAACCTTTGATCCTGAATTATCCTGAACAGGCGCATCGAGATACCGCCGCAGCACATTCGCAGCCCGGTTTCCTTCAATGCGAAGAAGAAGGACGCCTTTCGACCCTATGGCCACCGCATCATTGTCGTTTTCGGGATTTGTATTCAAGAACCTCTGGCGCAGGCGACTCAGGACCCTGCTCACGCTCGGCGGAATTGGAATGGCGGTGGGCGCCTTTGTAGGCCTGGTGGGTTTCTCCAGCGCGTTCGAGCAACAATGGCAGCGCATTTACTCCAGCAGCGGAACTGACATTGCGGTCATTCATGGGACCTTCCTGAATACTTCGATGGACGAGTCGGCAACGGCAAAGATCAAGGCTTTACCGCTGGTGGCGCAGGCTTCGCCCTCGGTCTTCAACCTGATTGACCTGACTCCGGAGGTGAATGCGCTGGCGTACGGCTGGCAGGACGATGCCTTTCAGTTTGGTTCGCTGAAGATTCTGGAGGGGCGGCGCTTTCGCGACGGCCTGCCCGAGGTAATGCTCGGCGACCTGCTGGCCCAGGCACTCAAGAAGAACCCCGGCGACACGCTTGAGATTGAGGGTTCGCCCTTCACGATTACGGGGATTTATCACGGCGCTTCTGCGCTGCAGGCGAACGCGGTCTTTATGCCGCTGGACCAGTTGCAACAGTTGAGCGGCATGCAAGGCAAAGTGTCGACGATCGATGTTCGACTGCGCCCGGCGCCGCCCGGGGAATCGCCGGACCACTATATGAAGCGCGCGCGGGCGCAAATCGAAGGCGCTCTGCCAGGACTGCGCGCCATTCCCGCGGCGGAGCGCGCCAGTGACAACCAGGTTGTAAGGCTGGCCCATGCCTCCGCCTGGGGCACGTCGTCGCTTGCCCTCATCATCGGCATATTGGGGATCGCCAACACCATGGTCATGTCGGTGTTCGAACGCACGCGGGAGATCGGCATTCTGCGCGCCCTGGGCTGGAAGCGCGGGCAGATACTGGTGCTGATTGAGTTCGAAGCAGCCGCTCTGGGACTGGGCGGGGGATTCCTGGGCATCGTCTTTGGATGGAGCGCCCTGCGCGTGTTGGCGGCCTTGCCCCAAACCGCGAGTTTCGTGTCGGCGTCCCTCCACTGGCCGCTGCTTGCCCAGGCGGTGGGAATCGCCGTGCTCGCCGGGCTGACTGCCGGGGCGCTTCCGGCGTGGCGCGCAGGGCAGCTCTCCCCAGTGGATGCGCTAAGGCACGATTAGGCCGGCTTGACTTGCAGTGCCCGCGCTGCAGCATCTTCCGAAACTGCTCCAGCCGATCAAAATATCTGCCGAAACAGTAGTTTTCAGGGTCACATTGAAATCAAGGGATTAAGGTTAGCCATGGCGAGATTGGGAGCATTCTGTTTTCCGGGGACCGGTCATCTGAATCCAATGACCGCGCTGGCGCGTTCCTTGCAACTGAGAGGCCACCAGGTAGTGATCTTCGGGATTGCGGATACCGAGGCGCGGGTGCGTGCTGCGGGCGTTGAGTTTCATCGGATCGGCGCGGAAGACTATCCGGCCGGTACCCTCCAGCGGCTGGACGAGCAATTGGCGCGGCTAACGGGGATCGCGGCTTTCCGGTTCACGTTGGCGCGGGTAAGGAAATCGGCGCGGATGGTTCGGCGCGACGGGCCCGAGGCGGTGCGGACGGCCAACGTGGAAGCGCTGCTGGTCGACGAGGCGGAGTTTGCCGGAGTCGTGGCGGACCATCTGGGCCTGCCGTGGATCTCGGTCGCCTTGATTCCTCCCCTGCTGCCGGACGACCGGTTTCCACCCTTCTGGTTCGGTTGGGCTGGGGGGCAGGACCATTTGAGCCGTTTGCGGAACCGCCTTGCCATTCGATTTCTGTTGCGGATAGCGGCCCCCATCTTCAGGGACGAAAACCGGCAGCGCAAGGTGTGGGGACTGAAGCCCCTAAGGAAACCCGAAGATGGGCTATCGCCGCTGGCACAAATTACCCAGTTGCCCGAAGCACTGGAGTTTGAATTCGGCGGCAAGAACCCGGCAGGACTTCACTACACCGGGCCGTTCGTACACGCTCAACAGCGTCCGGCGGTCGACTTTCCCTGGGAACGACTGGATGGCCGCCCGCTGATTTATGCAACGCTGGGCACGCTTCAGAACGGTTCTGAAGGCATCTTCAGAACGATTGCGGACGCCTGTGCCGGACTCGACTCGCAATTAGTGATTTCGCTGGGTGGCGGAATCGATCCGGCAAGGCTGGGGAAGCTGGCCGGCGATCCGCTAGTGGTGCGCTTTGCTCCGCAACTGGAGATTCTGAAGCGGACCGCGCTGGTGATCACGCATGGCGGCCTGAACACGGTGCTTGAGGCACTTTGCGAGGGAGTGCCGCTGGTCTTCGTGCCCCTGGGCAACGACCAACCCGGAGTGGCGGCGCGGGTCAAGGCCCGCGGAGCAGGCGTGGTGGTTCCACGGCGCAGGCTAAACCGGGCCAGACTTCGCAAAGCAGTCATGCTGGCGCTATACGACGCCAGATACCGTCAGGCGGCCCAGGCGTTGCAGCGAGCCATCCAGCCGCTGGACGGACCAGGCCTTGCGGCAGACCTCATCGAACAGGCACTGAAACTCCGCTAAGCAGCCGTCCCACACGCTGCCCAGGGAAGGGGAGCGGACACAGATTGGATGATTCCAACTTGAGAAGCCGAAATGTATCGGATCTGGGTCGGCACCGCCATTTAGCTCCTTTGGCTAATGCTTGTGCATTGAGGAGTCGATACGGAATACACGTGGGAGTATTGACACATGCCCTGTTGCCGTTGCAGGCCGGCTACACAACCGGAGAACGCCCATCCGGAGTGGCCGAGCCGCCGTCAGGAGCAGCGTACTCCGACGGAGGAACTGAGGATCCGCCGTGCAAGTTCGATCCGAGACTCGACGCAACCACGGGAGCAGTTGCGGTCAGAATACCTGCGAAGCTCTACGAAAGAGCAAGGAGCGGGCTGACTTCCTGGTGTACCACGACGTTCTGACCGGCCTGCCCAACCGGGCGTTTCTGCTGGAGCATTTGCCCAGCATGCTGGCCGGCGCCGACCGGCACAACGAGAAAGTGGCCCTGCTGTTCCTCAACCTCGATCACTTCAAGAACATCAACGACTCGCTGGGACATGCCAGCGGCGATGTTGTGTTGAAGAAAGTGGCGGAGCGCCTGAAGAAGTGTTCACGGAAACAGGACGTGCTGATCCGGTTGGGAGCGGATGAGTTCGTCACTGCGCTGGGAGGAATCAGGGACGGCGCCGAAGCAGCCGTTGCCGCCGAGAGAATCCGGAAGGTCGTCGCCGAGGAGTTCCGGGTTGAGGGATACTCGCTAAGTACGACCTGCAGCATCGGGATCAGCCTGTTTCCGGAGCATGGCACGGACCCGGAAAGCCTGCTGAAGGAAGCCGATCTGGCGCTGTGCTGTGCCAAGGAGAATGGCCGAAGCTGCTGGCGCTTCTTCACCCCTGACCTGAATGCCAAGGCGCTGGAGCGGATGACGCTGGAGAACGGTCTGCGCCATGCAATCGCGAGCGAGCAGTTCTTTATCGAGTATCAACCCCAGGTGAACCTTGCCACGGGGAGGATCGTCGGATCGGAGGCGCTGCTCCGTTGGCGTCATCCGGAACTGGGCCTGGTGCCGCCGAATACGTTCATACCGGTTGCGGAGAAATGCGGGGAGATCGTTCGCATCGGCGAGTGGGTGCTGCGAGAAGCTTGCGCGCAGGCCAGACAGTGGCAGGAACAAGGCGTCGCCGGCTTGCCGGTCGCGGTGAATGTCTCGGCGGTCCAGTTCCGCCAGCAGTCCTTCCCGGACACGGTGAAGAACGTGCTGCGCGATACCGGTCTTGACGCCGGCATGCTCGAGTTGGAACTCACCGAGAGCCTTCTGCTGGCTGACGCCGATGTGGTGCCTTCGGTGATGCAGCGGCTGAGAGAGATGGGGGTCAACCTCGCCATCGACGACTTCGGCAGCGGATACTGCGGCCTGAACTATCTGAGGCAGTTCCAGTTTTGCAAGCTGAAGATCGACCGCGTTTTCGTGCAAGCTCTGGGCCAGAGTTCATACGACGACGCGATCACGGCCGCAATCATCGGAGTGGCAAGGATCCTGAAGATGAAGGTCATCGCCGAGTGTGCGGAGACAGAGGGGCAAGTCCATTTTCTGCGCGAGCACGGCTGCGACGAGGTCCAGGGATACTACTTCAGCAAACCTCTCTCCGCCGACAATTTCGCCGAACGAGTGCTCTCCCAGTGCAATTGAATTACTGGGAAGCAGACGCCGATCCGGCATTCAGCGCGCCCGCTTCGGCCACCTGAGTCCGATGCAGAATGCGATACCCGTCGCGGGTCCGGAGATGGTACTTTTGCAGGTTCTTGTCGTTGAGCCTGACCGTGATCGTGCGCCAGCCGCGGTTGGAGTTCGGCTGTGTCGGCACGTCCCAAAAAGCCTGTGCGCTGCTGGACACACCGAATCATACCGCACCCTCACAGGGCTTGCGCTCGTCGCAGGTCGCGCTCGCGCAGCCAGAGAAAGATGACCGGGGTGACGATGAGGACGTGAAGGAGCGAGCTGACCATGCCGCCAAGCACAGGGGCGGCAAGCGGTCGCATGAACTCCGCCCCGGTGCGTGTCGACCACAACAGGGGCAGCAGCCCGGCTACTACAGTGGCCACGGTCATCACTTTGGGACGGAGGCGCAGGAGCGCGCCTTCCATGACGGCCTGATGCAGGCCGGCCAGCGTGAGCGTGCCGTCGGCGGCGGTGCGGCGGGCGACGGCTTCTTCGAGGTAGATGACCATGACGACGCCGGTCTGCACCGCGGTTCCGAAGAGTGCGATGAAGCCGACCCATACGGCGACCGAGAAGTTGAGATGGAGAAGCTTGACCAGGAAAACGCCGCCGGTGAGCGCGAAGGGGACGGCGAGCAGGACGTGCGCGGCTTCCCTGACGGAACCGTAGGTGCGGTAAAGCAGGACGAAGATGACGAGTAGGACGATGGGGATGACGAGTTCGAGCCGCTTGCGGGCGCTGATCTGGTTCTGGTACTGGCCGCTCCACTCGATGAAGTAGCCGGGCGGCATCCGGACTTGTTGCCTGACGGCGCGCTGCGCCTGATCGACGAAGCCGCCGACATCGCGGCCGCGAACGTTGAGCAGCACGCTGCCGCGGAGGAGACCGTTCTCGCTGCTGATCATGGAGGGTCCCATGGTGGTCGAGATCTTGACGACTTCGCTGAGCGGGACCTGCGCGCCGTTGCTGCCGGTGACCAGGACATCGCCGAGCTGCTGCGGGTTCTCGCGGAAGTCTCGCGCGTAGCGGACACGGACGGGGAAGCGCTGACGGCCTTCAATGGTGGTGGTGAGGTTCTTGCCGCCGATGGCGGTTTCAATGACGTCCTGGACGTCGGCGACATTCAGGCCGTAGCGATCGGCAGCAGGCCGGTCGACGGTCATCTCCATGTAGGGCGCGCCGGTGATGCGCTCCGCGTAGAGGTCGGTCGCGCCGGGGACCTGCTGCACGACTTGCTTGATTTGTTCCGACAACTGCTCGATGCCGCGGAGGTCGGGACCGAAGACCTTGATGCCGATCTGCGTGCGTATGCCGGTCGAGAGCATATCGATGCGGTTGCGGATGGGCTGCGTCCAGATGTTGGTAACGCCCGGAATCTGCAGTTGGTTGTCCAGCCGCGCCAGGATGGCGTCCTTGGTGAGACCCTTGGGCCACTGATCTTTAGGCTTGAAGGTGATAGTGGTTTCGGACATGTTGACGGGCGCGGGATCGGTGGAGGTTTCGGCGCGGCCGACTTTGCCGACGACCTGCGCGACCTGGGGGTCTGCGGCGATGATCGCGTCCTGCCGGCGGAGGATTTCGGTGGCCGCGGTCAGGGAGATGCGTGGGTCCGTGATGGGCATAAAGAGGGCAGTCTCTTCATCGAGCGGCGGCATGAACTCTGAACCAATGGTGGTCGCGGTATAGACGGCAGCGCAGAAGAGGAGGAGTGCGATGGAGAGCGTGATGGCGCGGTGGCGGAGAGCCCAACTGAGCGTGGGTCGATAGATGGCGCGAAGCACGCGCATGATGGGATTGTCTTCTTCGCGATGCAGCTTGCCGCGGATGAGGAAGGTGCACAGGACCGGCACCAGCGTGATGGCGAGGATGGTGGAGCAGACCATGGCGAAGGTCTTGGTGAAGGCGAGCGGGTGGAACATCTTGCCTTCCATGCCGGTGAGTGCAAAAACCGGAATGAACGCGAGAATGATGATGACCATAGCGAAGGAGATGGGCCGGCCTACAAGCCGCGCGGCATTCAGCGTGATCTCCCAGATNNCGCGGCGTTAAGGGTGATCTCAGCGATGTGGTCGCGATAGTTGCCGTGCTTGTGCTCGTACTCCTCGGCCTGGCGAATGACGTTTTCGGTCATGACGATGCCTGCGTCGACCAATACGCCGATGGCGATGGCGATGCCGCCGAGGGACATGATGTTCGACGAGATGCCGGCGCCGTGCATGAAGAGAAATGCGCCGAGAACGGCGAGCGGCAAGGGGATGGTGACGATCAGGACGGAGCGAAAGTGCCAGAGAAAGAGGATGTGGGCGAGGGTGACGAGGACGATCTCTTCGATGAGCGCATGGCGGAGCGTGTCGACAGCGTGGTCAATCAGGATGCTGCGATCGTAAAAGGGGACGATGTGCACGCCGGCGGGCAGGCCGGGCTGAATCTCGTTGATCTTGTCTTTGATGGCGGCGATGACTTCGCGCGCGTTGGCGCCGTAGCGGATGACGACGACTCCGCCGACGGCTTCCTTGCCGTCCTTGTCGAGAACGC